>NZ_JBBHDV010000007.1:0-178530 GCF_037478135.1 Denitratimonas organivorans | reverse complement strand
CCCACTCATGAAGCCGAATATACGTTCGCGGTGATCTTCCCGTCCGATGGGGTTGCGCTAGAGGAGGAGTCCATATATGGGCTACGGGCATCGATATCAGTCTGCATAGGTCGGGGGTGAGCTTTGCGAACCCCGACGCTGCGGTGTCCGTTTGCGTCACATGCCCTCTGCGTTTCGGCATTGCACCGCCAGGCTCCCGTTGTTGGGGTTCGCGTTCGCTCACCACCAACCTAAACCCCACCAACCCAATTTCAGGGCGCGGTGACCGTGGTGCGCGCGGCCATCAGGCGCGCCGCGCGTTCGCCCAGTTCAGCATGCACCTGGTGCACCGCCGGCACACTGAATTCCAGCAGACCGTTGCCGACAGGTAAGGCGGCGATGTGGTCGCGGTGCGCGCTTTCCTGTTCATCGGCCGGCCATTGCCAGGTGGCGATGCCGGTTTCCGGATCCCAGGTGGCAGCCTCGGCGCGGCGTCGCCTGTCGCCCTGCAATGCCTGCGCGATGCGGCCGGCGTGGTGGCTGATTTCGGTGCTGATCTCGGCCTTGTCCAGACGCGCCAGCGTCGGCGCACGCAAGCGGGTTTCCAGCGGCACGTAGCGCATCTGCACATACCAGGCGTCGTCGCGCGCCAGATCGACCTGGCGGTGCACAACCCAGCCGATCACATCATTGTCCAGCGGGGTGCCGCGCAGCCGCGCCACGCGCAAGGCATGGTTGCGGGGAACGAAGCGGAAATCCTGCGGCAGCCGCAGTTTGGCCGCTGCCGGCGCCAGATCCACGATGCCGAAACGCCACGACAGCAGATGCACCGCCTGAGCCAGTTCCAGCCGGTGCTGGATCTCGGCCTGGACCGGATCCACTTCCGTTTCCACCGCTGCCGGAGCCGGTGTTGCACTGGGCTGACGCGCGCTGCTGGAACCGCTGCGCGGCGGCGGATCGATGGCGTCGCTGTCGTCGTACTCACCATCGTCGTATTCGTCGTATTCGGCATCGAGGCGGCGACGGGCTTCCTCCAGCTGGTCCGCGAGCTTGGGGTCTTCCAGCCGGATCTGCGCGATGTCCTCGTCGCTGAGCATCCACGCCATCTCGTCGATGCCCTTGTCCACTGCGCGCATCGCCATCACGCCGATCAGGATGCTGACCACCAGCGACAGCGCGAACGGCACGCGGATGTCCGAATCCTCGTCGCCCCAGTACAGGAACAGCGCGATCAGCGACAGCGGCCACAGGAAGAAAGCGCCGATCGCCAGCAGCGGGCTGCGCCGCCAGATCTTCACGCACATCCAGACCGTGATGACGAACAGCACCAGCAGATAGCCGGCCAGGGAAGTCAAACTGCCAAGCATGGGATCAGTCCAGTTGGATGCTGCGGATGTCGCTGCGCGACAGGCCGTAAAGGAAGAAGCCGCTGCCGAACTGCGCGCGCACCTGCACCTGTCCGCCGCCGACGCTTTCCACGATGCCGTGGCGCGAGCGGCCATCGTTCAATACGAAACGCACCCGCCGCCCGACATGCTCGCCCAGCTGCGCGAACGTGATTTCACGCACCTGCGCACTACTCGGCGTCAGGCCCGGGGCCTGGCCGCTGGCGATGTAGCGCGCGATCCAGGCCTCGTCATCGGCCGTGGCCGCCTGTGCCGGCAGGGCAAACAGCAACGGCGCTGCCAGCAGCAGCACGGTTCGCAGAAGCATCGGTCAATCCCCTTGGAACAATGGCGCGAAGGGTAGAGCGGCGCATGGTGTCGCGTCCATAGATGCTGCCTGTGCGGGCGGGCGGAAGGATGCCCGGGGTTGTGCCGGGACTGCACCGTGCAGGGTTGCGGTTGGGATCAGTGTTCCGGCAACGCGAAAAACTCGCGCGCGGTGGCGGTGGTGTCGGCCATTACCGTTTCCAGCGATTGGCCGCGGTCGCGGGCCAGTTCCTCGGCGATGTGGCGCAGGTACATCGGTTCGTTGCGGCGGTCCTTGGGCATTGGTTTGAGGGTGCGCGGCAGCAGGTAGGGCGAGTCGGTTTCGATCATCAGGCGGTTGGCCGGGATGTTCTTCACCAGCTCGCGCAGGTGCGCGCCACGGCGTTCGTCGCAGAGCCAGCCGGTGATGCCGATGTACCAGTCGCGGTCCAGGCATTCGAACAGTTCGCGTTTGCCGGCGGTGAAGCAGTGCACCACGGCGCGGCCGATCTGGCCTTCGACGTTCTTCATGATCGCGACGAAATCGTCATGCGCATCGCGCTGGTGCAGGAACAGCGGTTTGCCGGTGTCGATCGCGATCTGCAACTGCATCTCGAAGGCGCGGCGCTGCGCCGGGCGCGGCGAGAAATCACGGAAGTAATCCAGCCCGCATTCGCCCACCGCGACCACTTCCGGATGGGCGTGCAGCGCGCGCATTTCGGCATCGCATTCGCTCGTGTACTCGATGGCGTGATGCGGATGCACGCCGGCGGTGGCGTACAGCACGCCCGGATGCGCGCGCGCCAGTTCCAGCGCCTTCGGCGAATGCTCGCGGCTGGCGCCGGTGATGATCATCTGCGTCACGCCCGCATCGCGGGCGCGTTGCAGCACCGCGTCGCGGTCGTGGTCGAAGCTGTCGTGGGTGAGATTGAGGCCGATGTCGATCATGGAAGCGGGGATTCGGGAATGGGGATTGGGGATTCGTCAGAACCGTGCATTGTGCCTGCTTTGACGAATCCCCAATCCCGAATCACCCATCCCCTAGCCTGCCGCCACGCACCGTTCCCGTGCCCAGTCGCGCAGTGCCTGGACCTGTTCGGCCATCACCACCGAGAGCGGGCGGGTGCGGGTCAGGGCGTCGAGGATGCGGGTGGTGTTGAGCCGGGCATTGTCGGCGAAGGCGTCGTACAGCGCGCTGACGATGGCCTGTTCGATTTCGGCGCCGGAGAAGCCTTCGCTGGCGGCGGCCAGTTTTTCCAGGTCGAAGCGAGCGGTGTCCTGCTCGCGCCGGGTCAGGTGGATCGAGAACGCATCACGGCGTGCATCGGTTTGCGGCAGGTCGACGAAGAAGATTTCGTCGAAGCGCCCCTTGCGCAGGAATTCCGGCGGCAGGCGCGAGACGTCGTTGGCGGTGGCGACCAGGAACACCGGCGCGCGGCGTTCGCTCATCCAGGTCAGCAGGGTGCCGAGCACGCGGCGGCTGACGCCACCGTCGCTGTCGGAGGTGGCCAGTCCTTTCTCGATTTCGTCGCACCACACCACGCACGGCGCCATCGCCTCGGCGGTGGAAAGGACCTGGCGCAGGTTGCGCTCGGTTTCGCCGTGGTACTTGTTGTACAGCGCGCCGAAATCCAGACGCAGCAGCGGCACCCCGAAGCCGCCGGCGCAGGCCTTGGCGGCCAGCGATTTGCCGGTGCCCTGCACGCCCAGCAGCAGCACCCCGCGCGGCGGATCCAGCCCTTTGGGTGGGCTGTCGGCGATGAACACCGCGCGGCGCTGCGCGATCCAGCGTTTCAGATGGGTCAGGCCGGCGATCTGGTCCATCTGCGCGATGTCCGGTTCCAGCGACATCACCCCGCCACGGCCGAGCAGTTCGAACTTGGCGCGCTGCACCCGTGGCACATCGTCCGGGCCGATCAGGCCGTCGTTGTGGATCAGTTCGCGCACGATGCGGCGTGCGTCCAGCAGCGCCAGCCCACGCAGGTGGCGCAGCACGGCGCGCTGCGAGGCGGCGTCGATGTCGACCCGGCGGCCACCGTGTTCGCGCGAATAGGCGAAGGCTTCCTCGCGCAGCAGTTTCGCCAGCGCCGCATCGTCGGGCAGGCGCATCTGGAAGCGCGTGGCCAGGGGTTCCAGCTCCGGCGGCAGTTCGATCTTGGCACCGATCAGCACCACGGTCTGCTTTGCCGCGCCCTGGCCCAGCACCACTTCGCGCAGCATCCGCACGTTCATCGCGTAACGCAGGTAGGGGGCGAAATCCAGCAGCAGCCAGATGCCGCGCCGGGTGTCGCGCCGCATCGTATCCAGCACTGCGCTGGAGTCGTTGGCCGCCGGCACGAAAGGGTCATCGATATCCAGCCGCGCCAACCCGCCGGTGATCGACCAGCGCCACAACGGCCGCAGCAATTCCGCCACGACATGGCGGAAGGCATCCAGCAGCAGGGCTTCCTCGTTGGTTTCGATCAGCAGCAGCGGGGTGCCGGCGCGGATACGGACAGCCAGGTCGTGCGGGTCGAACATCAGCGTTCCATGAAGGGCGGGAGTTGCATGAACAGGCGGGGCCGGATGCCGGTGTATTCTGCCAACACCTGATCTGCCTTGCCGGATACCCATCATGACGCTTTCCCGATACCTCCTGCTGGCCTTGCCGCTGGCGCTGCTCCCCCTGTCTGCCGGCCATGCGGTGGGCAACCCTGGCGACACCGCGCCACAGACCACGAAACCGGCACGCGGCAGCGTGGCCGCCAAGGCGCTGGCGCGGCCTTTCAAGGGCGGCCCACGGCTGGAACTGGCGGTACCCGACCGCGCCAAACTGCAGGCCGAGGATCTGCTGCGCGACGACAAGCCCGGCACGCCGCTGCGCTATGGCCAGGTGCAGCAGGTGACGCTGGATGCCAGCGCTGATGGTGTCGGGGTCTGGAGCGAAACCGCCGATGGCCGCCTGTCCTGGCGCTTTGAGGTATCCGGCAAGGGCGCCAGCAGCCTGGAAGTGGCGTTTTCCCGCTTCCACCTGCCGCATGGCGCGACGCTGACGATCCGCTCGGCCGATGGTGCGCAGGTGCTGGATCCGCTGACCGATGCCGACAATCCGGCCAGCGGCGTGCTGCACACCGCGATGCTCAACGCCGACACCGTGGTGCTGGAACTGGAGCTGCCAGCCGACAAGCGCGAATTCCTGCAACTGGAACTGGCCAGCGCCACCTACGGCTATCGCGATCCGTTCAGCGCGGCGCGGGCCAAGTCCGGCAGCTGCAACATCGACGTGGCGTGCCCGGAAGGGGATGACTGGCGCGACCAGGTTGCGTCGGTGGCACATTACAGCTTCAGCTCCGGTGGTGGTTCCTACGTCTGCACCGGCAGCTTGATGAACACCGGGCACACCACCCAGGACCTGGGCAAGCCGCGTTTTTCCACCGCCTACCACTGCGTTTCCACGCAGTCCGAAGCTGGTTCGATGGTGTTCTACTGGGGTTATGAAAGCCCGATTTGCCGCACGCCCGGCGGTGCGGCCAGTGGTGTTTCGCTGCCACGCAATGCGAATTCGCGCGCGATCCAGAGCGGTGGCGCGACGCTGATCGCAGCCAACCGCGCCACCGATTTCACCGCGCTGGAACTGAACAGCGCGATCCCGGCCACCGCACAGGTGCATTACAGCGGCTGGGATCGCAGTGGCAGCACACCGTCCGCCGCAGTCGGCATCCACCATCCCGATGGCCACGAGAAGCGCATCAGTTTCGATGACAACCCGCTGACGACGATGCAGAACTGCATCATTCCCGGTTCCACTGGCGCCACGCACTGGCGGGTCGGCAACTGGGAACGCGGCACGACGGAAGGCGGCTCCTCCGGCTCGGGCCTGTGGAGTGCCAACAACGGCCTGCTGGTCGGTGTATTGAGCGGTGGCACGGCTGGATGTGGTGCCCCGACTGGATTCGATTGCTATGGCCGCCTGAGCGAAGCCTGGGAGGCCACCAGCAGCACCGGCAGCAATATCCGCGCAGCGTTCGACCGCAGCGGCACCAATCCGCAGACCATGCCGGGCAAGGGCACCTGCAATGCGCCGGTGGTGACGTTGACCTCCAGCGCGTTCAGCAGCGCACCGCGCGCCGGCGAGAGCTTCCAGCTCAGTGCCAGTGCCAGCGGTGGTGCCGGAGGTTACAGCTACCACTGGGATCTGGATGGCGATGGTGTGTTCGAGCGCGACGGCACGCGCCAGGTGACGGCGTCCTTCCCGGCCCGGCGCAGCGGCAATATGCAGCTGCGAGTGGTGGATTCGGCCGGCTGCGCCACCACCGTCAGCCGCGCGCTGGACATCGCCGCGCCGGTGATCGAAGTGGCCAGCATCGGTAGCCCGGCGCAGGTCTGCGGCAACAGCAACGGCGGCATCGACAAGGGCGAACGCTTCAGCCTGCCGGTGACGCTGCGCAACAGCGGCAATGTGGCACTGCCGGCCGGTGCGCGGGCGCTGTTCGCACCAGCGGCCGGCATGGATGTGGATGCCGGCCCCAACAGCGCCGGCTATGTCGGCGTGGACAGTTGCGCCTACGGTTACGTCGACATCTCGCGCGGCGCCAATGCGGTGGATGCGCTGGAAACCTATGTCGCCAACGGCAATGCCTACGGTCCGCTTGATGATGCGCGCAGTACCGAGATCGTGCTCGGCGGCAGCGGCATCGAGCTGTACGGCACGCGCCATACTCGTGCGGTGATGTCGACCAATGGCTATGTCTCGTTCGATCCGGCCGAATCCGGCGGTGACTGGTCGGTGTCCTGTGACGGTGAACTGGACCAGGGCGCGAAAGGCCCGCAGTTGCGTCCGTACCACGATGACATGGTGGTGCGTGATGAGGCGCTGGCGGGCTTGCGCTACCGCCGCTTCGCCACCTGCCCGCGTGTGGCCGACAGCGGCGAAGCTCAGCCTTGCCATGTGTTCCAGTGGAATCGCATGGGCTATTACGTCAGCGGGACCGAGATCGAAGGTGATTTCGAGTTCCAGGCCATCGCCTACGAAACCACCGGCGAGATCGCCTACCAGTACTTCACTGCCGCACCGGACCAGGGTGCCTGGGCCCATATCGGCATCATCGACGCGGCCGGCAGCGATCCGCTGAGCGTGTCCTGCGTCAGCAACGAGTCGACCACGCCGGCACAGAGCGCGATCTGTGTGTATCCGTCGCAGGTGGTGGATGCGATGGCCAGCCCGGCCTTCCGCCTGGAAGCGCCGACCGTGCACTTGCCGGCCATCGCGCCCGGTGCCAGCACCACGGTGAATCTGCCGCTGGCGATCCGCAGTGATACCGCCTGCGGCACGCCATTGAAGCTGGACTACATCGCCACCGCCGCCAGCGGCAGCCACAGTGTGCAATCCAGCAGCCATGCCATCGGCAGCGTACGCGACAACTGCCAGACGGTCAGCAGCTGCCCGGCGCAGATCACGCAGATCGATACCCGCGACGGCAACTATTACAACCCGCAGCGCTCGGGCAACGGCTTCAACAATTATCCGTTCGGAGGTGTCTGGTACACCGCCAATGCCGACCACACCCCGGCCTGGTACAACATCGTCGGCGAGTACCAGGACAATCTGCTGCGCACCCCGATCCTGCATGTCACCAATCAGGCCACATTGCCGACGATATCCACGCAGATACGCAATGCCGGCAGCGCGCATGTGGCACGCATCGATGCGACCAACCTGATGTTCGCCTGGCGCATGGACAATGGCAGCAGCGGCGCCGAACTGCTGCGTCTGACCAGCGATGGCGTGGCGCGTGCCGGCAATGACCATACCCAGCATTGGTATCCACCCAGCCAGTCGGGCTGGGGGCTGGATGTGGAGAGCCTGCACCTGGGGGGTGTCGACAAGGACATCATGCTGATCTACCTGTACGACGCCGCCGGCAATCCGCGCTGGGTGACCGGCGATGGCCCGCTCGACAGTCACCGCCCGCACTGCCCTGGCTGCCCGTACTACCCGGACTGGAATGCGCGCAAGCAGCCGGCCGGCAATGCGGTACTGAACTGGGATGGCGCGGCCAAGGGCCGCATCAACACCACGATCACGTTGCCGTCGCCCTTGCAGGGCACGTGGAACCGCAGCAATGTACCGGTCATTCCCATCGGTGAGGTGCGTCCATGAGCGGGTTCCGCGAACTGTTGTTGCTGCGCCATGCCCATGCGCTGGCGCCCGAGGCTGCTCAGGATGACGTCAGCCGCGCGCTGTCGGAAACCGGCCGCGCCGAGGCCGAAGCCGCCGCTGCCTTCCTGGCCGATCAGGCGCGTCCGGCGCGGGTGCTGTGTTCGCCTGCGCTGCGCACCCGGCAGACCGCCGAGATCGTTCTGGAACATCTGGGCTACATCGACACCCGCCACGAGGCGCGCATCTACCAAGCCACCGCCGGCGAACTGATCGATGTGCTGGAAGACCACTCCGATGCCGGTCCTCTGTTGCTGGTCGGTCACAACCCTGGGCTGGAAAGTCTGGTGGCCCTGCTGGCCACCGGCCGCTCCGGCGAATACCGCGGCATGCCGCCGGCCAGCATCGCGCTGCTGCGGGTGCCGGCCAGCGGCCCGATCGAACCCGGATCGGCCGAACTCGTGGCCTTCTGGTCACCCTGATGCCCGATGTGGGCTAGCTGGGCGCTGCTGTTGGGCCTGGGGCTGGTGGTCGACCCAGCAGCGGCGCAGCCGCGCGTGCACGTGATCGACACCGCCCAGGCCAGCGCCAGTTTCTGGATCCGGCCGATCTGGCTCAAGCGCATCGAGGGCACGTTTCCGGTACTGGAGGGTGTGGTGGAAGGCAGTGGCGAGAACGGTGCGATGACGGTGGATGTGCGCATCGACACGCGCGCGCTGCAGATGGGCCGCGCCAGTCATGTGAGCTGGGCGCAATCGGCCGAATTCTTCGATGTCGCACGCCATCCGTGGATCCGTTTCCGTTCCGAGCCGGTGTTGCCGCAGCAGTTGCTTGCCGGCGGCGAGGTGGCCGGTGAGCTGACCCTGCGAGGCGTCACCCGCGCGGTGCGCTTCGAACTGCAACCGGCCAGTTGTACGCGGCCCGGCTTCGATTGCGCGGTGCGGGCCACCGGCGAGCTGTCGCGCAGCGACTTCGGCATGAATGCGAAGAAGCACGCGCTCAGCGACACCGTCCATCTGGACTTCTCGGTACGCCTGCTGGAAGCGGCTGCGGCCGACACCGGGGCCGCACCATGAACATCGCGGTCCGCAACACGGTCCGCACCGGCCGGCGCGGGCCGATGCCGGCGCTGCGTGGCACAGCGCATGCGGGCGTGGGGTTCCGGCTGCTGCTGGTATGCGCGTTGCTGCTCCTGCTCAGCGCCTGCATGCCGACCCGTCAGGAAATCCGCGCCGCGCAGAGCGAAGTCCGGGCGCTGCAGGACAGCCGCGTGGACTGCATGTTGCCGGACCATTGCGCGCGGCCGTCGGCGCTGTACGACCTGGCCGAAGAGGCGCTGCAACAGAGCACGCCGGAGGCGCCCAGCCACCGCCTGGTGCTGCTGGAAAGCGGCCACGACGCGCTGCTGGCGCGCATCAACCTGATCCGCGCCGCACGCGAGCGGCTGGACATGCAGAGCTTCATTTACGCGCAGGACGATTCGGGTTTCTTCATTCTGCAGGAACTGCTGGCCGCAGCCCGGCGCGGGGTCAAGGTGCGGGTGCTGCTGGACCAGCTCTACAGCGTGGACGATCTGGAACTGGTCACCGCGCTGGCGCGCGCGCATGTGAATTTCGAGCTGCGCCTGTACAACCCGACCTTCGGCAAGGCCACCACCGGGCCGCTGGAATTCGCCGCCGGGGTGCTGTGCTGTTTCACCCGTTTCAACCAGCGCATGCACAACAAGCTGCTGCTGGTCGACGGGGTGATCGGCATCACCGGTGGGCGCAATTACCAGGACCGCTATTTCGACTGGGACCCGGCCTTCAACTACCGCGACCGCGACATCGTCGTAGCCGGCCCGGCGGCGGCGCAGATGCAGGAGTCGTTCAACATCTTCTGGCGCCACAAGCGCGCGGTGCCGGTGGGGGCGCTGCGTGATGTACGGCGCCGTCTGGCCAGCAGTGAGGGCGGCACGGCGCTGCCGGATACCGCGCAGCTGGACAATGCCGCGCGTGTCGCATTTGCCTCGGAACAGGCCGACGATCCGCAGGCGGTGGCCGAGCGGCTGGTGCAGCGCGCGCATGTCGTGGGGCCGGTGGATTTTGTTTCGGACCGGCCGAACAAGGCGCTGGAACCGAACCATCCGAGCGAGCCGGACCTTTCCGGCCAGCTGCTCGGGCTGTTCAACAGCGCGCGCGAGCGCATCCTGCTGCAGACCCCGTACCTGGTGTTCTCGCGTACCGCGCAACGCAATTTCCGCGAATTGCAGGAGCGCGAGCATCCACCGCGCATCATCGTCTCGACCAACAGCCTGGCCGCGACCGATGCCTTCCCGGTGTACGCGCTTTCGCACAAGTACAAGCGCCGCTACCTGCGCGATTTCGGCCTGCACATCTACGAGTACAAACCATTCCCGGCGAGCGCACCGATCGATCCGGATCTGGCGCAGGGAATGGTGCCCGGCGGCCCGGCGCCGACCCTGGGCGAACATGCGACCGAATCGCGCCGCGCCTTCGGATCGTCCGGTTCGGCGGCGCGCGGCAGCGGGCTGAGTGGGCGCGTGCCGCTGGCGCGGACCGGCATCCGCATGGGCATGCACGCCAAATCAATCGTCATCGACGATCGCATCGCGCTGGTGGGCACGCACAATTTCGATCCGCGCTCGGACCGGCTCAATACCGAAAGCGCGGTGATCGTCTACGACCCGGATTTCGCCCGCGCACTGGCCAGCGAGATCCTCGCCGACGCCACGCCAGACAACGCCTGGGTGATCGCGCCACGGCCCAAACCGCCGGTGCTGTCCGGGCTCAACTACAGCTTCGGCAAACTGTTCGAAGCGCTGCCGCTGTTCGACATCTGGCCGGTACGCTACGCCACCAGCTGGCAGATGAAACCCGGCTGCGCCCCGGTGCCGCGCGATGACCCGAAGTTCCTCGACTGCTACGAACCGGTCGGCGACTTCCCGGAAGTGGATGTCCCGCTGAAGACCATCTACACCCGCGTCCTGACCGCCTTCGGCGCCGGTCTGGCGCCGATACTTTGAGCGTGGGATTCGGGATTCGGGATTCGGGATTGGCAAGAGCGACACGCTCGCCACCGCCCGCTTCTACGAATCCCCATTCCCGATTCCCCAATCCCCGCCCCTCCGACATTGACGCTCTCGCGCCCGCTTCGCTAGGCTGGCGGCTTCCTCCCGTCGTAAGCAGGACTTCCCCATGCCCTTGAGCATTTCGTTCGAGCTGAGCGATCAGGATCTCGAGCATTTCGTCGCCGCCCAGCGCGGTGCCACCGAGGCCGCCGCCAACAAGAGCCAGGAGGAGATCATCCGGGCTGGCGAAGAGCTGCTGAAGCAGGCCCAGGCCACGCCGGTGCCGGACTTCATTTCCCAGCGCCTGACCAAGCTCGACAACCTGATCGCGATGGTGCGCGATGAGGGCTGGTCGCTGAGCGAGGAAGACCGCAAGCGCGTGCTCGCGGCGCTGGTGTACTTCGCCGATCCGGCCGATGTGATCCCCGATTCGGTGCCGGTGCTGGGCTATCTGGACGACGCGATCATGATCGAGTTGTGCGTGCGCGACCTCAAGCACGAGATCGATGCGTACGACGATTTCTGCGATTTCCGCGAGTCCGAAGCGCGTCGCCTTGGTCTGGATCCGGCCACCGTGGGTTCTGCCGACTGGCTGGAGTCGCGCCGCGTGGAGCTGCAGAACCGCATGCATCAGCGCCGCGAGCGTGATTTCGGCGCCGGTTACGGCGCGTCCAGCGGCTATGCCAGCCGCCGCAACTACGCCGCATCGAGCTGGCGCCCCAGCATCTTCCGGGTGCGCTGACCATGGCGGGTCCGTTCCTGCGGCAGCCATCGCTGGAGGAACTCAACGCCAGCAGCGCCGATTCGCTGGTGAGCCATCTGGGCATCCGTATCACCGCGCAGGGCGAGGACTGGCTGCGCGGCACGATGCCGGTGGATGCGCGCACCCGCCAGCCGTTCGGCCTGCTGCATGGCGGCGCCTCGGTGGCGCTGGCCGAAACCCTGGGCAGCGTGGCCGGCAACCTGTGCCTTGATCCGGAAGTGTCGATGGCGGTCGGGCTGGAGATTTCCGCCAACCACATCCGCGCCGTGACCGAAGGTAGCGTCACCGGCACCGCGCGTGCACTGCACGTGGGGCGCAATACCCAGGTGTGGGATATCCGGATAGAGGACGAGGCCGGGCGCCTGACCTGCGTGTCGCGCCTGACCTTGGCAGTGGTGCCGCGCCGGCGCTGATACCGGACTGATGGCCCCGCTTGCGGCATGCCGCAAGCGCCGGCTGAACCGATCAGCGCTGCCGACAGCGGCGATTGGATGGAATGCTCCAAACCAGCCGGTATCGTATTGCGGTCCTGTCTCTGGTCCACGTTCATGATCGAGGTGCCTGTACCGATGCAACGCGATCCGCTGCGGCCCTTGCGCTACGTCCTGCGCGTGCCGTTGCTGCTGCTGCACATCGTGCTCGGGCTGCCGCCGACGCTGCTGCTGATCAACCGCTTCACCGCGCGCTGGACGCTGGACGGTGAACGGGTCGATCACCGGGTCATCCGGGCCTGGTCCGGTGGCTTGATGCGCATCTTCGGTTTCCGCGTGCGCCGCATCGGCGAGCCGCTGCGCGGCGCGCATCTGCTGGTCGCCAACCATGTCTCGTGGATCGACATCGAACTGGTGCACAGCCAGCGCGTGGTCGGCTTCGTGGCCAAGGCCGAGATTGACCGCTGGCCGCTGATCGGTTGGCTGGCCAGCCGCGCCGGCACCATCTATCACACCCGCGGCAGCAATGCCTCGCTCAACGGGGTGCTGGAAATGATGGTCGGGCGGCTGGATTCGGGCCAGGCGGTGGGCGTGTTCCCGGAAGGCGGCACCACCGGCGGCGATGAGGTCCGCACTTTCCATGCGCGCATCTTCCAGTGCGCGTTCGAGGCCCAGGTGCCGGTGCAGCCGGTGGCGCTGCGCTATGGCGAGGGCGGCAATGCCCAGACCACCGTGGCGTTCGCGCGCGGCGAGAATTTCCTGCAGAACTTCCTGCGCCTGCTGGGCGAGCCCGGGCGCGTGGCCGAAGTGCATTTCCTGCCGCCGGTGATGCCGGGTGAAGAAGGCCGCCGCCGGCTGGCCGAACAGGCGCGCGAACGCATCATCGGGGCGATGGCTTCATGAGCGCGCTGCCCGCCGCGTTCCAGCCGCCGGCCTTGCTGCGCAACCGGCATCTGCAATCGGTGCTGGCCTCCAGCCGCTTGCGCAAATTCGCCGCGCGCCGGGCTGCGCAGCGGCTGGAAGCGCAGGCGCGCGAGCTGATCCTGGATGGCGGCAACGGCGTGCGTTTGCAGGGGTTTCTGACTACGCAGGAGCAGGCCGGCAGCGCACGCGGGTTGGTGGTGCTGCTGCACGGCTGGGAAGGCCGGGTCGATTCGAACTATGTGCTGCACACCGGTGCGCGCCTGCTGGACGCTGGTTTCGATGTGTTTCGGCTGCACTTCCGCGATCACGGCGATACCCATGGTCTGAATCCGGGCCTGTTCCATTCCTGCCTGATCGACGAGGTGGTCGGCGCGATCGGCGATCTGGCGCAGCGCGTGCCGCAGCGGGCGCTGCTGCTGGCCGGCTATTCGCTCGGGGGCAATTTCGCGTTGCGGGTCGCGCTGCAGGCGCCACAGGCCGGGCTGCCACTGCTGCATGCGGCGGCGGTGTGCCCGGTGATCAGCCCGCGTGCCGGGATGCTGGCGATCGAGTCGGCGCCGTGGTTCTACCAGCAGTATTTCATGCTCAAGTGGACCCGCTCGCTACGCCGCAAGCAGGCGCTGTATCCGGACGCCTTCCAGTTTGCGCGCGAGGATTTCCGCGGCGGGGTGCGCGGCCTGACCCGCACCCTGGTCGAGCGCCATACCGATTTCGGCACGGTCGAGAACTATCTGGACGGCTATTCGATCGAAGGCGAGCGGCTGGCGGCGTTGTCGGTGCCGGTCAGCATCCTGACCGCGGCCGATGATCCGATCATTCCGGTTGAGGATTTCCACCGCCTGCGGCTGCCCGCGCATGCGCATCTGGAGATCGCCGGCTGCGGCGGCCACTGCGGTTTCATCCAGAACTACCGGCTGCATGGTTTTGCCGAGGACTGGATCGCCACGCGCCTGATGCAGGCTGTCGACGCGCATTGAGCAGTCATCCGGCGTTGCCGATAGGCTATGCGGCTGCGCCGCCGGGCGGTGCCGAACTTTTCCTGAGACCGATGCCTGCAACAAGGAGATCCGGGCGATGAAAATCCACAGCAACAGTTTCCCCGCGCGCGGCCCGATTCCGGCCGAATTCGCCTTCGGTCGGCCTGGCGATGGCGGCGAGCCGATCGTGCTTTCCGACAACCGCAATCCGCATCTGGCCTGGGATGACGTGCCCGCAGGCACGGCCTCGTTCGTGCTGTTGTGTGTGGATCCAGATGCACCCTCGCGCGCCGATGACGTCAATCAGGCCGGGCGCACGGTGCCGGCCGATCTGCCACGGGTGGAGTTCGTGCACTGGGTGCTGGTCGATGTGCCGGCGGAGGTGCGGCAGATCGAGGCCGGTGCGTATTCGCAGGGCGTGACCGCGCGCGGCAAGCCGGGCGCGGCGGCAGGCGGTGTGCGGCAGGGGCTGAACGATTACACCGGCTGGTTCGCCGGTGATCCGGACATGGAAGGCCGCTATCACGGCTACGACGGCCCGTGCCCGCCGTTCAACGATGCCATCGTGCACCGTTATTTCTTCCGCCTGTTCGCGCTGGATGTGGCGCGTCTGGAGCTGCCGCAGTCCTTCACCGCCGGTCAGGTGATGGCGGCGATGCACGGGCATGTGCTGGGCGAGGCGGTGCTGTACGGCACCTACAGCCTGAACCCGGCGGTGGCCTGAGTGGGCGCGCAAGGCGCGGGCCGTTACCGTTCCGGGCGCTTCATCGCGGCGTTGTTCAGCGTTGTCGGCTGGCTCGGCCTGTGCGTGTCGCTGCCGCTGGCGGTCTGGGCGATGGCGACGTTGAAGCCGGGCGGGGTGCAGGGCCTGTTTCTCGTCGCACTGGCGCTGCTGGCGGTGCTGCTGGGCCAGATCGGGCGGGCGATGTTCGACATCGCCGAACGTGGTGCCGGCGCTGCCGGCGCTGCCGGCCAGCGGGACTGATTCCGCATGGATTTCGTCCACATCCTGATCCTGGCGCTGTTGCAGGCGCTGACCGAGTTCCTGCCGATTTCCAGTTCCGGCCATCTGGTGCTGGCCAGCGAGCTGTTCGGCTGGGAATACCAGGGCCTGAGCTTCGATCTGGCACTGCATTTCGGCACCCTTCTGGCGGTGATGCTGTATTTCCGCCGCGATGTCTGGGAGCTGGTGCGCGAGACTTTGGCCTGGCGGCCGGGCCAGCGCCTGAGCCCGACCCAGCGTCTGGCCTTCGGCATCGCGCTGGCGACGATTCCGGCCGGGCTGGTCGGGCTGGCGCTGGGCGATGCAGGTGCGATGCTGCTGCGGCATCCTGTGACGATCGCGCTGAACCTGATCGTGTTCGGTGTGTTGTTGTGGCTGGCGGACCGCTATTCGCGCCGCCATCCGCCCGCCACGCAGGCGCAGCTGGAAGGGCCGGCCGGCGAACTGTTCACCGGGCTTTCGATGCGGCGCGCGGTGCTGATCGGTTGCGCCCAGGCGCTGGCGCTGATGCCGGGCGTGTCGCGTTCAGGCGCGACGATGACCGCCGGCATGTTCCTCGGGCTGGATCGGGCGCGGGCGGCGCGTTATTCGTTCCTGCTGTCGATTCCGGTCATGGTGCTGGCCACCGCGCACGCGGTCTGGCAGACGCGGCATGCGCTGGATGATGGCATCGGCGACATGCTGCTGGGCGCGGCGATCGCGGCGTTGGCTGGCCTTTTCGTGATCCATTTCTTCCTTGGCGTGATCCGCCGCATCGGCACCGCGCCGTTCGCGATTTACCGCGTGTTGCTGGGTGTCGCGGTGTTGGCCTGGTATTTCCTGCTGCGCTGATGGCTGCGCCGCAACGGCGCGGTGCAGGATGCAGGATGGCGCACTGGTGTGCCCTGCAAGTTGCGCGATCCGGTAAGGGGACAGGTGCAGGAGAAGCGGGCGAAAGCCGCGCTGCACGTGGCTTTCGCACGCTGGCACGGGTCCTGCTGTGGGACAGGGGAGTTTCCGGCACGGCCGGTCTCGCTTCGTCCCATATCCAAGGAGAACGCCATGACCCGCACCACCACCAACCTCAACGAACTGATCGAAGTGCTGAACGACGGTATCGCCTTCTACGATGATGCCGCCAAGAACACCGACAACGCCGGCTACCGGGCGCTGTTCATGCGCATGGCGGCGAGCAAGCGCGCGATCGTCACCGACCTGGGACAGCACGTCGCCCGTCTGGGTGAGACGCCGACCGAAGGCGGAACCGTGATGGGTACGCTGCGCAAGGGCTATGCCGACCTGCGCGCCAGCATGAGTCGCGACCCGGACGCCCGCTACATCGCACAGCTGGAAGAATCCGAGGACCGCATCCTCGAAGCCTTCCGCGATGCACTGGCGGTATCCGAGGATGCGGCACTGCGCGCCATCGCCCAGCAGCACCTGCCGCAGGTGCGCGCGATGCACGACCAGATGCGTGCGCTCAAGCGCGAAGTCGAACGCGCCGCCTGACACGCCTGCGGCCACCGGGATGCCGTTCCGGTGGCCGCTGCGCCCTATCGGCATCAGGATGTGAGCCGGATCACTGTGCCGGCAAGCCGCCTGCGATCACGCGATGAACCCCTTACCATGGTTGGATTGACGGTTTCGGGAGGATGTCGCGTGGCACGCCGCCGTGGACCAGGTATGGCGCTGGTGCTGGCCCTGCTGTGGCTGCCGGCCGCTGCAGTGCACGCTTCCAGCACCGATCCCCGGGTCGGCGAGGCTTGGGCGCAACTGTGGAACGGTGATGCCGCTGCCGCCGGCCGGATCTGGCGTGAGTTGCTGCATGAGGCCGACCAGCGGCAAGACGCTGCCGCCATCGATCAGGCCCGTTCAGCGCTGGCGGCTTTGGCCTTCCAGGAAGGCCGCTACGACACTTTCGAAAGCCTGCAACGCCAGCGCCTGGCCGATGCCGCGCGCGATATGGATCTGCGCATCGCCTCGGATGCGCGGATGGAGCTGGCCCTGCTGGATCGCCGCCGTGGCCTGCTGCCCGAAGCGCAAGAGGGGCTGCAGGAAGCGATCGAAGGGTTCCGCGTGCTGCGCGATCACGATGGCGAAGGCACCGCGCTGACCCATCTGGGCCTGGTGCTGCTCAATCGCGGCCAGTTCGCCCAGGCGATGGGCGCGCTGGACGAGGCCCTGGCATTGCAGCGTGGCGGCGCCGATGTGCCGACCGACCGCACCTATCACTATCTCGGCCTGCTGTATCACCGGATGAACGATCTGCCCGAAGCGCGCGAGCATCTGGAACGCGGTCTGGACAAGGCCCTGACCCTGCCTGATCCGATGCGCGCCGCCGCGCTGCTGGGCAGCCTGGCGCGCGTGGCCAATGACGACGACCGGCACCAGGACGCATTGGATTACACCGCACGTTCGTATGCGCTGGCGGTGCAGAGCGGCAGCGTGCCGGGACTGGCCTACAGCGCACTGGAACGCGGCCGGGCGCTGCTGGGGCTGGAGCGTCTGGACGAAGCACGGCAGATGCTGGAAGAAGCTCATCATCTGAGCCGTTCAATCACCCAGGACCGCACCGCCGCCGACGCGATGTTCTCGCTTGGCCGGGTCGCGCTGCAGCAAGGCGATACCGACGTGGCGCTGGAACGCTTCGCCCAGGCCCTGCCCAATTACGAAGCGGCCAACGATGCACCGCAGATGCTCGATGCCTACCGTCTGGTGATCCCGCTGCTGCGCGAAAGCGGTGATCAGGCCGGCGCGCTGCGTCTGGCCGAAACCGCGCTGGAATTGCAGGACCAGCTCAGCGGGCGCGACATGAACCGGCGCGTGGCCCTGATCGAATACCGCCATCAGGCCGCCGACAACGCGCGCCAGATCGAACTGCTGACGCACGAAAACGAGATCCAGCAGCTGCGGCTGGCGCGCCAGGCCCAGCAGCGCCGTTTCGGATTTGCGCTGAGTTTCGGGCTGGCCTTGGCCACGCTGTTGCTGGCCTGGGGTTTTGGCCGCAGCCGCCGGATCAGCCGCGAACTTGCGATCAGCAACCGCGAACTGAAACGCAACCGGCTGGCGCTGACCCAGGCGCACGAGGCCTTGCAGGCGCGCGTCGATACGCTCGCCGTGGCAGCCAATACCGACACCCTGACCGGGCTGGCCAACCGCCGCCAGGTGCTGGCGATGCTGGCCGGCGAGATCGTCGCGCGCAGGGCGCTGGCGGTGCTGCTGCTGGATGTGGACCGCTTCAAATCGGTCAACGACCAGCACGGCCACGCCACCGGCGACCGCGTGCTGCAACAGGTGGCGCAGGTGCTGGTCACGCAGGTGCCCGAGGGCGGTCTGCTGGCGCGTTACGGCGGCGAGGAATTCCTGCTGGTGCTGCCGGGCCACGATCTGGAGCATGCCCGCCGCTTTGCCGAGCAGGCACGCGCCGCGGTGGAAGCCTGGCGCGCACCGGAACTGCCAGCCGTGACGTTGAGCATCGGCGTCACCGCGCGTCCGGCCGATGACAGCACCACCACGCTGGAAGGCCTGATCGAACAGGCCGACCGGGCGCTGTATCGGGCCAAGGAATCGGGCCGCAACCGGGTTGAAACCAGCTTGCGTGTGGCCTGAGCCGTCACCGCAGTGGTCTGGCCGGTGTTGCGATAAGTGCACCACCATGGTGCAGCAAAACTGAAAAAACGCACCGTAGCAGTGCGTCCCGATTCAAGCCTGATCCCTACCGATGCCCCACAAAGCGCATGAAAACGGCATGTCCAAGCCGTTTTCGGCCCTGGCACGGCTTTGGCACAAGTCTTGCCATGCATCTCCCGACCTTTCCACCCATTTTCAGGAACCGCCTCGATGTCCCATGAAAAGATCCAGCAGCTGATCCACGACAATGCCGTCGAGTTCGTCGATCTGCGCTTTGCCGACATGGCCGGCCGCCAGCACCACCTCACCTACCCGATCCGCGTGGTGGAGCCGGCGCTGTTCGAGGATGGAAAGATGTTCGACGGTTCCTCGATTCCGGGCTGGAAGGGCATCAGCGAATCGGACATGGTGCTGTTGCCTGATCCGGACAGCGCCTATCTGGATCCGTTCACCGTCGATCCCACCCTGGTGCTGGTCTGCGATGTGCTGGAGCCGGCCACGATGCAGGCCTACAGCCGCTGCCCGCGCTCGATCGCGCGCCGCGCCGAGGCCTTCCTGAAATCCAGCGGCATCGCCGATACCGCGTTCTTCGGGCCGGAGCCGGAGTTCTTCGTGTTCGATTCGGTGCGCTGGGCCAACGACATGGGCCACACCTTCTTCCAGATCGAATCCGAGGAAGCGCACTGGAATTCCTCGCGCGACTACGCGCACGGCAACACCGGCTACCGCCCCGGTGTGAAGGGCGGCTACCTGCCGCTGGCGCCGGCCGATTCGCTGCACGATCTGCGCGCGGAAATGGTCAAGGTGCTGGAAAGCATCGGCATCGAAGTGGAAGTGCACCACCACGAAGTGGCCAATGCCGGCCAGTGCGAAATCGGGGTCAAGTACAACTCGCTGGTGAAGAAGGCCGACGAACTGTTGGCGCTCAAGCACGTGGTCAGGAATGTCGCGCACCAGAACGGCAAGACCGCCACCTTCATGCCCAAGCCGCTGGTCGGCGACAACGGTTCCGGCATGCACGTGCACCAGTCGCTGTCGCGCGACGGGCAGAACCTGTTCGCCGGCGAAGGCTACGGCGGACTGAGCCAGATGGCGCTGTGGTACATCGGCGGTATCTTCAAGCATGCGCGCGCGATCAATGCTTTCAGCAATGCCTCCACCAACAGCTACAAGCGCCTGGTGCCCGGTTTCGAGGCACCGGTGATGCTGGCCTATTCGGCCCGCAACCGCTCGGCCTCGTGCCGCATTCCGTGGGTCGCCAGCCCCAAGGCGCGACGTATCGAAATGCGCTTCCCGGACCCGATGCAGTCCGGCTATCTGACCTTCGCTGCGCTGCTGATGGCCGGCCTGGACGGCATCCGCAACCGCATCGATCCAGGCGCGCCCAGCGACAAGGATCTGTACGACCTGCCGCCGGAGGAAGAGAAGAACATCCCGACCGTCTGCCATTCGCTGGACCAGGCGCTGGAAGCGCTGGATACGGACCGCGATTTCCTCAAGGCCGGCGAGGTCTTCAGCGACGACTTCATCGATGCCTACATCGCATTGAAGATGCAGGAGGTCACCCGCTTCCGCGCCGCCACCCACCCGCTCGAATACAGCCTCTACTACGGGCTGTGACCGGTGCCGGATCAGCCAGCGCCGGCGCTATTTGCCGCGCCGCTGGCTGATCGCCACGCTGCCCAGGATCAGGCCACCGGCGATCGCCATCGGCCAGGTCAGCGGTTCGTCCAGCAACAACCAGGCCCAGCCGACGCCGAACAGGGGCACCAGATAGGTGACGGTCGAGGCGCGGCTGGCGCCGACGCGCGCGATCAGCCGGTAATACAGCACGTAGGCCGAACCGGTGCACAGCACGCCCAGCGCCAGCGCCGACCACCACGATACGCCCGGCACCGCTTGCGTCGGCCAGGTGAGCAGGGCGAACGGCAGTGTCACCAACGCCGCAGCGCCGAGCGTGGCCGCCGCCAGTGCCGCGGCCGGCAGTCCGGCCAGATGGCGCCGCACCAGATTGGCACCGACCCCGTACAGCAGCGAGGCCAGCGCACCGGCGGCGGTGGCCCAGCCGATGCTCATGCCGGCGATCTTGCCGCTGGCCAGCACCACCACGCCGATGAAGCCGATCAGCAATGCCAGCGCACGGCGGCCGCCGATCTTCTCGCCGAAGAACATCGCGCCCACCAGCGCAGTGAACAGCACCGTCAAGGCATTGGCGATCGCGCCCACGCCGGCCGGCGCGCGTTGCGCGGCCCAGGCGAACAGCATGAACGGCAGTGCCGAATTGATCACCCCGATCAAGGTCAGCAGCGGCCACAGCCGCAGCGGAAACGCGCCGCGCGCACGCCACAGGAACGGCAACAGCAACAGCGCGCCCAGCGCCAGCCGCAGCAACACCAGCGGCACCGGGCCGAAATCGTCGGCGGCCACCCGCATGAACAGGAACGACGCACCCCAGATCGCGCCCAGCAACGCCAGTTCCAGCGGCGTCAGCCAGCCGGCATGGGGCTGCACTGCGGCATGGGAGGAATTCGCAGGAGCAGCGGCGACGGTGTCGTGGGCGTGGTTCATCGGGGAAGGTTTCGGTGGTGCCGTCGGCGCGCACGGTGCGGGGAATCGGCCATTGTCCGCTTCTTGTGCAGCGCGGCAAGTGCTGTTTTGGCTGCAATACGGACGGGATCAGTCAAAAACCGCACGCTGGCTCCACCCACGCCCCGGAACGCGATACCTTGCACCCCTTGCACAGCCCGGGCTCGACGCATGGCGGCCTGCAACGCAACGCGGCATCCTGCGTTGTTGTTGCGGCGCAGCGCGGCTGCGGGATGGTGCGAAATCCCCGTTTTCCTGTCCGATCACCCATGTCACCCACCGCCAAGGCCCACTGGCAGATCCACCTTTGCGTGCTGCTGTGGGGTTTCACCGCCATCTTCGGAAAACTGATCACGCTGCCGGCGCTGCCGCTGGTGTGGTGGCGCATGCTGCTGGTGGCGGTGGTGTTGCTGCTGCTGCCGCGGGTCTGGCGCGGACTGCGGGCACTGCCCCCGAAGCTGGTGCTGGCCTATGCCGGTGTCGGCGTACTGGTGGCGCTGCACTGGCTGACCTTCTATGGCGCAATCAAGCTGGCCAACGCCTCGGTCGCGGCCACCTGCATGGCGCTGGCGGCGGTGTTCACCGCGCTGATCGAGCCGGTGCTGGCGCGGCGCCCGTTCTCGCGCCGTGAGCTGCTGCTGGGCATCGCGGTGCTGCCGGGTGTGGCGCTGGTGGTGGGCGGGGTGTCGGCCGACATGCGCGTTGGTATCGCGGTGGGCGCGCTGTCGGCGCTGTTCGTGGCGATATTCGGATCGCTCAACAAGCGTCTGGTCGATCACGCCGACCCGCTCACCGTGACCGCGCTGGAACTGGGTGCCGGCACCCTGGCACTGACCGCGTTGGCGCCGCTGATGGTGGTGCTGTTTCCGGTCATGGCCGGCCCGCTGCTGACCTTGCCCTCGCTCAACGACGCCATCCTGCTGCTGCTGCTGGCTGGCGCCTGCACCCTGTTCCCGTTCGTGTTGTCGCTGATGGCGTTGCGCCATATCAGCGCGTTTTCAGCGCAGATGGCGGTGAATCTGGAACCGGTCTACGCGATCATCCTGGCGATGCTGCTGCTGTCCGAACAGCACGAACTGACGCCGATGTTCTACCTGGGCGTGGCGATCATCCTGGCGGCGGTGTTCGTGCAGCCGCTGCTGAAGCCGCAGCGGCGCCTGGATCACCCGGAAGTGCTGGCCACCTCCGAGGCCAAGGGCATGGTCGACTGAACGTCCTGGCCGGCCATGCCCGTGGCGGCTACCTACAGCCCCAGCCAGGCCATCACTGCCGTCTGCGCCAGCAGCTCACGGTGTTGGCTCAGGCGTTGCAGGTTCGGATCGGTACTGACTTTCTCGCCTCCCTGCTTCCGCGCACCGTCCATGCCTTCGCGCAGCAGGGCGCCGTAGACCTGGCTGCGCATCCAACGGTATTCGGCCAGTGACAGGTTCTGCGCATTGACCGCATCGACCTCGGCCTGCTTGGCCTGCCGGATCAGCGAAAACAGATCGCCGTAGGCATTCAACACCTCAGTGGCGCCGGGCTTCTGGCCCTGCTGCTGGAGTTCCTTGTACTTGCCTTCCAGCGTGGCCAGCGCGGGCCCGACCTGATCGCGCACCGACGACTGCACCGCGATGAAACGCTGCAACCCGGCATCGCTGATGACCCCATCGGCCGGTGGCGTGAATGCCGCGCGGTTCTTCACTTGGGTATCGATCTTGGCCAGATCGGCCATCTGCGTGGCCGCACCGATGAACTGGCTCCCCGCATTCCACGCCGGACGCAGCACGAACCACCAGGTCGCGCCACCACCGACCACCAGCAGAAGCAAACCAACGATCAGGCAACCGCCGAGAACCTTCTTCATAGCAACTCCATCCGCAATGGGAAAGTCTGTCGTTACGGCATGGGGTGCCGCAATCGGACATCGACGCTGCGTCACACCGTGCCGCGATTCTTGCCGATGAAGGGCCGGTAGTGTTCGCGGATGGCGGCCATGTCTGCGTCCAGGTCATCGCTCAGTGGCATCACCGGCCCCAGCACCATGGTCTTGTCGGGATAGTGGAAGTGCGCGCACATCAGGGGCGCGTCGGCGTTGCGGGCGATGTGCCAGAAGCCGGATTTCCAGTGTTCCACCCGTTTGCGGGTGCCTTCCGGTGCCAGCAGGAACCAGCAGACCGGCGCGCGCCGTACCTGCGCGGCGGCCTGTTCGACTGCGCCGTGGGCGCGGTTGCGCACCACCGGCATGCCGCCGAGCAGGCGCAGCAGCCAACCCAGCGGGCCGCGAAACAGTTCGGCCTTGGCCATGAAGTTGATCCGCACCCCGAGCGCCAGCATCCCGGCGATGCCCCAGAACGCATCCCAGGCCGAGGAGTGTGGCGCGATGATGATCACCAGATGGCGCACATCCGGAAACTGGCCGTCGATGCGCCAGCCGCCGGCACGCAGGATGCTGCGGCCGAAGGCCCGGCTCAGCAAGTTTCCCATGCGCGGTGCGTTGGGCGGAAGATCAGGCACCACCGGTTTCACGAATCACTGCTCCACTGCGAGCCGCGCCCGCGCTTGATCTGTGCGCGCCCTTTCTTGGCTTCCAGCCGGCGCTCCTTCGAGGCGCGTGTCGGGCGGGTGGCGATGCGCGGCTTGGGCGGCACCAGCACCGCCTGGATCAGCGCCGCCAAGCGTTCGCGCGCATCCTGACGGTTGCGTTCCTGGGTACGGAAGCGTTGTGCGGAAATCACGATCACGCCGTCCGCACCGATGCGCCGGTCGCGTCGTGCCAGCAGCCGTTCGCGCACCGCTTCGGGCAGCGATGGTGACGCGGCCGCGTCGAAACGCAGTTCCACCGCCGTGGCCACCTTGTTGACGTTCTGCCCGCCGGGGCCGGAGGCGCGCACGAAGCGTTCCACCAGTTCCTCGTCGGGGATCGTCAATGTCGGGGAAATCATCAGCATCGGATCGGGCGCAGTTTCGCGGGCAAGCGCCGGATTGTAGCCGCAGCGCGGCGTGCGTCATGGCGCGGCGCAATGCGGCATCATGCGATTCCGTTCCGTGTCGCCCGAAGCTGCCCTGCCATGTCGCGCCTGCCGCCCTTTGCCATCGAACATCTCGCCACGCCGGTGGCCTGGAGCGATGCGCAGGGTGTGCTGCAGGGCTGCAATGCCGCCTTCGCGCGCTGGCTGGATGCCGGTGCCCGGCGTCTGGCCGGGATGCATCTGGCCCATCTGGATGCCGAAGCCCCGCGTCTGGCTGAATTGCTGGCGCGCCTGCCATCGGCCGGTGACGAGCCGGTGGCGGCACGCCGCATGCGGCTGCAACTGCCTTCCGGCATCGAACGTCGGGCCGATCTGTGGTTGACGCGGCAAGCTTCGGGCGTGCTGATCGAAGCCCGTCCGCTGGACGAACAGCACGGCGAGAGCCTGACACGGCTTCCCGATGCGCTGCATGCCGCGCTGCAGGGGCTGGCGCACGAGGTACGCAATCCTCTCGCCGGCCTGCGCGGTGCGGCTCAATTGCTGGCGCGGCGCAACCGCGATGATGCCGATGCACAGCGCTATGTCGAGGTGATGCTGCACGAATGTGATCGCCTGGGTGCGCTGGTGGACCGGCTGCTGAATCCGGCGTCCGGTCAGGCCATGGTGCCGATCAATGTGCATCAAGTGCTGGAACGGGTGCGGCTGCTGGCCGAAGCCGCCGCGCAGCACGAGGGCGGCGCACGCCTGCTGCGCGATTACGACCCCAGCCTGCCCGAACTTGTGGCCGATGCGGATCGCTTGACCCAGGCCGTGTGGAATCTGGTGCGCAACGCGCTGGAGGCTGGCGCGCGACAGGTTCGCCTGCGCACACGCGCCGAACGCAATGTGCTGATCGGCGAACGCGCACACCGGCTGGCGTTGCGGGTGGAAGTGGAGGATGACGGCTGCGGCGTGTCCGATGATCTGGCCGAACGCATCTTCCTGCCGCTGGTGTCGGGCCGCGCCGATGGCACCGGTCTGGGGCTGACCCTGGTGCAACAGGTCGCGCGGGAGCACGGCGGGCAGCTGTCCTGCCGTTCGCGCCCGGGCCACACGCTGTTCACGCTGCTGCTGCCGGTCGACTGATCGCGCGGCGGTGTGCAGTGGCTTAGAGCGGATGCGCGTCGAGGAAGCGGCGCACCTGCGGCACGATCTGCGCGGCCTTGTCTTCCAGCACGTAATGGCCGGCATCGTCGAAGATCAGGCTCTGCGCCTGCGGCAGCTTCTGTTCGAAGCCGCGCAGGAAATGCGCATCGAACACGAAATCGCGCAGGCCCCAGGCCAGCAGTGCCGGCCGGTCGGCGTATTCGTGCAGACGCCGGCCGGATTCTTCGACCAGCGCCCAGGCCTTGTCGCCCGGCGCCAGCGGGATGTCCTGCACGAAGCGCAGCGTGGCGATGCGGTTGGCCCAGGAGTTGTACGGCGCGACATAGGCGGCGCGCACGTCCGGCGGCATCGCGTTGCACACGCCCACGCGCGAGGCGGCGCTGGAAAAGGCGTTGAAGCCACGGATCGCCAGTGCGCCCAGGCGCGAATCGCGGCCCAGTTTCAATTGCCAGGGCATCGGCTTTTCCGCCGGCAGCGGGAAGGCGGCGGTGTTGAGCACCACCAGCCGCGCGATGCGTGAGGGGTCGCGCAGCGCCCAGCCGAAACCGATCATGCCGCCCCAGTCGTGCACCGCCAGCGTCAGCTTGCCGTCGATGCCCAGATGCGCCAGCAGCGTGGCCAGATCGTCGATGCGCGAGGCCAGGGTGTAGTCGTAATCGGCATCGCCGGGCTTGTCCGACAGGCCCATGCCGACGTGATCGGGGACGATGCAGCGATAGCGGTCCGAAAGGCCGGACACCAGCTTGCGCCAGTAGTAGCTCCAGGAAGGATTGCCGTGCAGCATCAGCACGATTTCACCGTCGCGCGGGCCTTCGTCCAGATAGCTCATGGCGATGCCGGGACGCACCTGGAAGCGCTGCGGGGTGAACGGGTAATCCGGATAACTCATGCGGGAATTCCTGGGCCCGGCAAGGCCGGCGGACGGGGCAGCCGGTCACTGTAAAGGCCGGCGCCGGTGGCGACAACCGCCGCCGGGCGGGAACTCCGGTTCAGTCGACCCGGCCGTGCGGACGCTCGCCGCGTTCGTAGACCGCATCGGGGCGGCCCACCAGCAGCGGATCGACCGCACCGACCCGCACCGGATCCTTGTCGTGGTAGGGCAACGACAGCAGCACATGGCGCAGTGCGTTCAGCCGTGCGCGCTTCTTGCAGTCGGATTTGACCACCGTCCAGGGCGCATCGACGGTGTCGGTGTGCGCGAACATGGCTTCCTTGGCATGGGTGTAGTCGTCCCATTTGTCGAGCGAGGCCAGGTCGATGGGCGACAGTTTCCACTGCTTGAGCGGGTGGGTCTGGCGCTCCTTGAAACGGCGCCGCTGTTCCTCGCGGCTGACCGAGAACCAGAACTTCACCAGATGGATGCCACTGCGCACCAGGTTGCGTTCGAACTCCGGCACCTGGCGGAAGAATTCCTCGTACTCGGCATCGGTGCAGAAGCCCATGACCTTTTCGACCCCGGCACGGTTGTACCAGCTGCGGTCGAACATCACGATTTCACCGGCGGTGGGCAGATGCTGCACGTAGCGCTGGAAATACCACTGGCCGCGCTCGACCTCGTTGGGTTTTTCCAGTGCCACCACGCGCGCGCCACGCGGGTTCAGATGCTCCATGAAGCGCTTGATCGTGCCACCCTTGCCGGCGGCGTCGCGGCCTTCGAACACGATCACCACGCGCTGTCCGGTTTCCTTGACCCAGGCCTGGAGCTTCAGCAGTTCGACTTGAAGACGGTACTTCTGGCGTTCGTAATTGCGCCGCAGCATGCGGTGGCGGTAGGGGTAGGCGCCGTCGTGCCAGTTCGGTGCCAGCTCCTCGTCGGGCGAAGGCAGCCCCTGTTCATCGCGCACGATCAGGCGGTCGCGTTCGGCCAGGCTGTTGCGCAGCACGCGGGCATCGTCCGGCGACATGCCGGCGAAGATGTCTTCCAGCACCTTGACCGCGTGATCGATATCCGGGCTGCGCGCGGCACGCAGCATGTCCCGCACCGACGCTTCGGCCACCTCCTGCGCGGCCACTACCGCCTGCTCGACCGCCGCCTGTTCCAGCAGCGATTGCCTCGCGAGCGCGGGGTTGTCAGGCGTGGTGGTGTGGCTGGGCGAGGTGTTTTTCGGCGGGGTCATGCGGGCTCCTTGTCGAGCCTTCCTATATGGCGCCAGTGGCGCAGGCTTGCAAGTTGCCGTTCTGGATCGTCTGTGGGGTCATGCGGCAGTTGATTGTTCCGGCTGTCGATTACAGAAGTGGACTTCTTGACTTTGCCTTCGGAGGAAGGTCGCTCCGAATCGGGAATTGCTGCCCGGCTCGGTCGGCCATCCGTGGCCGAACTCGCCGCCACAGCGCATCCATGCGCTGCTGTCCGCACTTCCCGATCCGGATCGCCCTTGCTGTTTCTTTCTCCCGGCTTCGGGATCAAGGAACCATGATCGAACGTTGTTTTCCGCCCGGGTTGCTGCGAGCTGTGCCCGCAGGGCTGGGGTGAGACACGCAAAACACGGATGTTTCGCACGCGAATCAGGGCAAGGTGCCCTGAGCAGGCGAAAAGCACACCAGCCAATTCCGCTGTCCAGGCCGAGAACAAAAAAACACCCCGCGCGGGGCGGGGTGCAGGGATTCTTGTTGTTTTGATTGTTGCAGGGTCAGCCGCGTCGGCGATAGGGCGACAGCTCGGCCACGAGGCGGTCCAGCTTGCCGCCGGCCAGTGCGCCCTGGGCCTGGGTGTCGGCGTTGAGCGTGGTGAACTGCACCTTTTCGCGCAGGCCGGCACCGATCGGGGCGCGGTCGGCGGTCTTGTAGGCGCGTACCGTCAGGTTGGCGGTGTACATCTCCGACACGCGGCCGTAGTACTGCAATTCCTGCGAACCGACCGGTTCGGCCCGCACCACCACCGCTACGGTGGCCGAGCGGCGCAGTGTATTGAGCGCGCTGGAAAGGTCATCGCCATACACGCCCAGCGCCTCGGCATCGACCAGATCAAACCCGGATGCGGCCAGCTGGCTTTCGATGCGGCTGCGTGCCGGGCCGGTGATGGCCGAATCGCCGATTGCGATCACCGCGATGCGCGGCGGCGGCGGCGGCGTGGCCGGACGCGCAGGTGCGGCCGTGGACGCCACGGTCTGCGACTTGGCGGCAGCGGCGGCCGGTGGGGTGCCGGTGGTGCTGTCCGGTGCGCTGCCGGAGGCCGTAGTCTGGGTGGCGGCGATGGATGCATTCGCGGCGGCAAGGGTACTGGCGGCGGTGTTTTCGGCCTGGGCCACGGTGTTGCCGGTGGCGGCCTCGGGATTTTCCACCGTGATCTGCGCGCCGCTGCCGGCCGGCTGGTCCTGCGCGATCGCGGCCAGCGCTTCGCTGCCCAGGCTGCTGGTCGTAGACGATGCATCTGCGCCGGTGTCAGCAGCCACGGACGGCGCCGCGTTGCCGGTGGAAATCGGGTTACTGGCCTGGCCGGTGGCAAGGCCACTCTCGTAGGCGCGCTCGCTGCTGCGGCCGGCAAAACCGTCACCGAAGCCTTTGACGAAATCCATGATCGGCGCGCGGAACGCGAAGGCGCCACCGGCTACCGACAGCACCAGCACCGCCGCCACGGCCAGCGGCAGCCACAAGGCGCCGCGTTTGGTTGCAGGGCGTTCGAGCACGGAAGGACGGGTGCTCGCGCTGGTCGGCGCGGAATCGGAAGCCGCTGCGGCCGGCGCCGGTTGTGATGCGCCCGAGCGCACCACCGGCGGCGGCGTGACCTTGCGTGCAGTGGACATCGGCGTGGGTGCACCGACCATGGTGGCGGCATCCACCGGTGCGGCCGGCCTGGCCAGTTTGACCGCCGTGCCACCACGCGCCACGGCGGGGTGGGCTTCCAGCGCGGCGACCAGATCGTGGCAGCTCTGGAAACGTTCTTCCGGCTCCTTGGCCAGCATCCGCGCCAGGATCGCGGCGGTCTGCGGATCGACATCGTCGTTGAGTTGCTGGATGTCGGGGATTTCGGCCTTGACCACTTCCAGCATCAGGCCCAGCGGGCTTTCATCGCTGAACGGGGTGTGGCCGGAGAGCATTTCGAACATCACGATGCCGAGCGAGAAGATGTCCGAGCGCTGGTCGATCGGCTTGCCCAGGCACACTTCCGGCGACAGGTAGCCGGGCGTGCCGACAAACTCGCCGGTGGAGGTCAGCTTCTTGGAAATATCCTGGGTGGCCAGCGCGATGCCGAAGTCGGCGATCTTGACCTGCCCGCGATCGCTCAGCATCAGGTTGCCGGGCTTGATGTCGCGGTGGATCACGCCGCGATCGTGCGCGGTGGCCAGGCCCTGCGCAGTCTGGTGCAGGATCTTCAATGCATTCTCGACATCCAGCTTGCCGTCGCGCTTGAGGATGGTGGAGAGCGAATCGCCCTCGACGAACTCCATCGCGAAGAACGGCTGCGAGGTGGCCTCATCGGTGCCGATGTAATGGATCTGGATGATGTGCGGATCGCTCAGCGCCGCCATCGAGCGCGCCTCGCGCAGGAAGCGTTCGACCAGTTGCGGATCGTGCGCCAGCGAGGGCGAGAGTTCCTTGATCGCCACGTGCCGGTTCAGGGCCGGCTCGAAAGCGCGGTAGACCACGCCCATGCCGCCGCGACCGATTTCGGAAACGATCTCGTAATGACCCAGGTGCGTCTTCATGCTCGCCTCGTCTGGCGAAGGGGAACCGGTACGTGTGCTCATCCTAGCATTGCCTTGTTCAGGACGCCGCCCAGCGCGACGTGCGAATAGGGGTACGGCAGCTGGCGTCAAAGCCGGGCAATGGCCGGCCGCAGGATTAAGCGCCCGTTTACCTTGCGCCGAGCGGCGCGGCTCACAAACCCGGCGTGGCGGCGGGCCGGTCCTGCAGGTGGTCGCCCCGCTCCAGCCGCTGCTGCGCGTACTGGTAACCCAGCTCGATCGCGCGTTCGAATTGCTGCCAGCCGAGCAGGTCGATGCCGTCCAGTTGCGGTGCCAGCAGCAGGCTGGACTGGCGCCGCTGGTGTGCCACCGTCGCGGCCGAATTGACCATGCCAGCCCGCCACAGGATGCGGCCGATGCCCGGATAGGTCCGATGCCGCCATTGCAGCAGGATCTGTCGCCACCAGGACGGCAACGAGGTGGCCTCCAGTTCGGTATCGATGCGGTAGTTGCCCCCCACATCCACCGCGATGATGCGGCCGTTCATGCGCTGCCGCATCTCGCTGACCGGCAGGTTGTCGATCACGCCGCCATCCACCAGCACGCGCCGGTCGTGGAAGACCGGCGGCACCATGCCGGGAATCGCGCTGCTGGCACGCAAGGCGATCCAGAGTTTGCCGCGCTCGTGCACATGCAGAGCACCTTCGGTCAGATCGCTGGAAACGCAGAAGAACGGCAGGTGCAGGTCACCGATATCGCGTTCGCCAAACATCCGCCGCAGCAGCTGCGACACCTTGCGCCCGCTGGACATCGCCACCAGCGGAAGGGTGCGGTCGGAAAGCGGGTTGTCATCAACGAACGCGATGCGCAGTGCTTCCACCAGTTGCGCTTCGTCCCAGCCGGCTGCGATGCCGGCCCCGACCACGGCGCCGGCGCTGCAACCACCGACGTAATCGACATCGACGCCGTGCTCGCGCAGCGCGCGCAATACACCGATATGCGCGAATCCGCGCGCGCCACCACCGGACAGCATCAGCGCGGTGGCGCGTCCACCGAGCAGGCGCGCCAGGCGGGCCATGTCCGCGTCATCGCACATATGGTGATGGCTGGCGCAATCGGCGAAGGCTTCCAGCCAGGGCCGGGTTTCACCGGGCTGTGGCGGGTAGCGGCGTTGCAGCACCAGATGCAGCGGTGTGTGCTGCGAACGCGAGGCCGGCGCTGGCAGGGCGTTGGCCGGTTTGTCGTCGGTATCGGCCAGCAGCAGTACGGCATCGCTCTGGCGCACGCAGCGTTCACGCCATTGCGGGTCCGAATCACCGACATAGATCAGGCCGTCGGCCTCCTGTTCCATCCGGCTGAACCAGCCGGCGCCACGATGGCGGGCGGCGTCGGCCTGCACCAGTTCCACCCGGCCCAACCAGTGCAGCGCTCGCGCCAGGCGTTGTGCGAAGGCCACCGCATCGACTCCCGGCGTGCCCGGCAGCACCGCGAAGCAACGCACTTCGGCCGGGCGTTCAACAGTGGCGGCGTAGCGCTTGAGCGCCTCGCGCGTCAGCCCGAGCATTGCCTTGGGATGGTGTGCCAGCAATTGCTCGAAGCTGTCGCGCGACCAGCGCACCAGTTCGCTGTCGCGCAGTGCGAACACTGTGGCGCTGCGGCGCTGGTCCAGGATCAGGCCGACTTCGCCGACATATTCGCCCGGCCCGATCTGGCCCAACCGTCGCGTGTCGCCTTCGCGATTGCGGCGCCAGGCGGCAAGCCGGCCCCAGCGCAGCAGATAGAAGGCGTCGGCGTTTTCGTCCTGCTCGAACAGCGTGGTGCCGCCGGCCAGCGCGATGGCCTCGCCGCGCACCGCCAGTTCGTCCAGCGTGGCCGCCGGCAATTCGGCGAACAGCGCCAAACCCTCCAGATAGCAGCGCAGGCGTGCCTCGGGGGTATCGATGGCGGCAGGTGGCGATGGCCCGGACATGCCGCACACGTTACCTGATCGCCGCCTGATCCCGCAGGCGCGCGCGGCTTGAAATCGGCCCCTTTACCCATCAGCTTTGTGCGGATGGATATCCCGACGAACCCGTTGCTCGCGGCCACCGAGCTTCCCCCGTTTTCCCGCATCCAGCCCGGCCATGTGTTGCCGGCGATGGAGCAGTTGATTGCCGGTTTTCGTACCGAGGTCGAGCGCCTGCTCGGTGATGGCAGCGCACGCAGTTTCCAGAGCCTGATGGCACCGCTGGAGCAGCAGGAAGAATTGCTCAACCGCGCTTTTTCGCCGGTCTCGCATTTGCACGGGGTGCAGGATTCACCCGCCCTGCGCGAAGCCTACGAGGCCGCGATCGAGAAACTGACCGAACACGCCACCTGGCTGGGCCAGAACCGGGCGCTGTACGAAGCCGTGCAGACGCTGCGCGAGGCTCCGGATTTCACCACGCTGGACCGCGCCCGCCAGACCCTGGTGGAGGACAGCCTGCGTGGTTTCCGGCTGTCCGGCGTGGCGCTGGATGACGCCGCGCGTGCCCGCTTCGCGCAGATCCAGAACGAACTTTCGACCCTGACCACACAGTTCGGCAGCGCCGTGCTGGATGCCACCGATGCCTGGCAGCGGCCCGTGTCCGAATCCGAACTGGCCGGCCTGCCCGACACCGCGCGCGCGATGCTGGCGCAGGCCGCGGCCGATGCCGGGCGCGAAGGCTGGCTGGCCACGCTCAAGGGCCCGGTGGTCAGCGCCATCCTCGGTTTTGCCGATGATCGTCAGTTGCGCGCCGAGGTCTACGCCGCGCACAGCACCCGCGCCTCGGATCAGGGCCCTCAGGCTGGCCAATTCGATAACAGCCAGCGCATCGAACAGATCCTCGCGCTGCGGCACGAGGCGGCGCAGTTGCTGGGTTTCGACAGCGCGGTGAACGTGTCGCTGGCCGACAAGATGGCGGCCACGCCGGAGCGCGTGCTCGGTTTTCTCGAAGACCTGGCGGCGCGCGCCAAACCGGTGGCGCAACGCGAACTGGCCGAACTGCGCGACTTCGCGCGCGACACACTGGGTATCGACGAATTGCAACCCTGGGATGTGGGCTACGCCAGCGAAAAACTGCGCCAGCAGCGCTTCGCCTTCAGCGAGGAGGACCTCAAGCCCTACTTCCCGACCGAGGCCGCGATCAATGGCCTGTTCGAAGTCGCCGCGCGGCTGTTCGGCCTGAGCTTCAGGCAGCGCGACGGCGTGGATCTCTGGCACCCGGACGCACGCTTCTACGATGTGTTCGATACCGATGGCAGCCTGCGTGCCGGCTTCTATGTCGACATCTACGCGCGCACCGGCAAGCGTGGTGGCGCGTGGATGGACGTGTGCCGCAACCGCGTGCGTCAGGCCGATCAGTTGCAGGTGCCGGTGGCCTATCTGGTCTGCAATTTCGCGCCGCCGGCCGGTGATGCACCGGCGCTGCTGACGCACGATGACGTGGTCACGCTGTTCCACGAATTCGGCCATGGCCTGCACCACATGCTGACCGAGGTCGATCTGCCATCGGTGGGCGGCATCAGCGGCGTCGAATGGGATGCGGTCGAGCTGCCCAGCCAGTTCATGGAGAACTACGCGTGGAAGCGCGAGGCGCTGGACCTGTTCGCGCGCCACTACAAGACCGGCGAACCGTTGCCGCAGGCGTTGCTGGACAAGATGCTGGCGGCACGCGACTTCCAGGCCGGCATGTTCCTGGTGCGGCAGCTGGAGTTCGCGCTGTTCGATTTCCGCCTGCATCTGGAATACGACCCGGCCCACGGCGCACGCACGATGCAGGTTCTTGAACAGGTGCGTGACGCGGTGGCGGTGATCCGCCCACCCGAATGGGCGCGCTTCCCGCACGCCTTCAGCCACATCTTCGCCGGCGGTTATGCGGCCGGGTACTACAGCTATCTGTGGGCCGAAGTGCTGTCGGCCGATGCGTTCTCGATGTTCGAGGATGCCGGCCTGTTCGATGCCGCCACTGGCGCGCGCTACCGCGAACAGGTGCTGGCGGTAGGCGGTTCGCGTCCGGCGCTGGAAAGCTTCGTCGCCTTCCGCGGGCGCGAACCGGAACCGGCGGCGCTGCTGCGCAGCTATGGGTTGGCGGCCTGATCCGGTGTTTCGCGCGGTCGCCGGCGGTGGCTGAGCGCCGTTGCTGCCGCATGCAGGCGACCTGATGCGGCGTGAGGTGTTGTTGCCGCTGATCGTGGCCTGCGCGCTGTTCGTGGAGAACATGGACTCCACCGTGCTGGCCACCGCGCTGCCGGTGATCGCGCAGGATCTGGGCACCGAACCGATTGCGTTGAAGCTGGCGCTGACCAGCTATCTGCTCGGGCTGGCAGTGTTCATCCCGGTCAGCGGCTGGATCGCGGACCGCTTCGGCGCGCGCCCGACCTTCGTCGCGGCCATCGGTGTCTACCTGTTCGGCTCGTTGTGCTGCGCCGCCGGCGGTTCACTGGGCGAACTGGTCGCCGCACGTCTGGTGCAGGGTGCCGGCGGCGCGATGATGGTGCCGGTCGGGCGCCTGGTGATCCTGCGCAGCGTGCCGAAGGCGCAACTGGTGCAGGCGATGGCCTGGCTGACGATCCCGGCGCTGGTCGGCCCAGTGATGGGACCGCCGCTGGGTGGCCTGATCGCGACCTATGCGCACTGGCGCTGGATCTTCCTGATCAACCTGCCGATTGGACTGATCGGCATCGTGCTGGCCTGGCGTTTCATGCCCGATCTGCGCGATGCACAGCCGCGTCCGCTGGATGTCGCCGGTTTCCTGCTGTCCGGGCTCGGGCTGGGGCTGACGATCTTCGGTTTCTCCAGTTTCGGCGGCCATTTGTGGTCCGACGAGGTGGCGCTGATGGTGCTGCTGACCGGCGTGGCGCTGCTGGCCGGTTATGTCGTGCATGCGCGGCGCCATGCGCATCCGCTGATTGATCTGCGCCTGTTCCGGCTGCCGACCTTCCGCATCGGCGTGGTCGGCGGCAGCCTGTTCCGTATCGGTGTCGGCGCCACGCCGCTGCTGTTGCCGCTGATGCTGCAACTGGGCTTCGGCCTGACGCCGTTGCAGTCGGGCAGCATCACCTTTGTCTCGGCGGTCGGCGCGATGTTCATGAAGACCCTCACCGCGCGCATCTTCCGCCGCTTCGGCTTCCGCAGCACGCTGATCGGTAGCGCGCTGGTGGCGGCGTTGCTGCTGGGATTGCAGGGCTGGTTCCAGCCGGACTGGTCGTATCCGCTGATGCTGTCGATCCTGCTGCTGGGCGGCTGTTTCCGCTCGTTGCAGTTCACAGGCCTGAACGCGTTGTCCTACGACGAGGTGGGCAATGCGCGCATGAGCCAGGCCACCAGCCTGTCGAGCATGATGCAGCAGCTGTCGCTGAGCCTGGGCGTGACCCTGGGCGCGTTCGCGCTCGGCCTCTCGGGTTTCTTCACCGGCACCGACACTACAGAACTGGTCAACTTCCGCTTCGCCTTCATGGCGATGGCCGGCATTGCGCTGCTCTCGATCCTGTTCCTGCTGCGTCTGCCGCTCAACGCCGGCCACGAACTGGCCGGCCGCCCGGCCGTGGAAGCCCAGGTGCGTCCGCAGCAGGAAGCCGCGGGCGCGGGGTAATCGTTTCCCGCATAGTCCGGCCATAGGTTGGTGGTGAGCGAAGCGAACCCCAACGCTGTGACATCCACTCATCCGCTGCTGGTTTCGTGCCGTGGGCTGTTGGGCATCGCTGCGCTCAGCCCAACCTATGCGGGTTGCGGAACGTCAGGTTGGCACAGCAGGGGCACTGATCCACTGCGACACATTTCTTAGGTTGGCGGTGACCCCGGACTTGATCCGGGGAACCCCAACGCCGGAAGAGTCTGCCCACAGGAATGTGATCAGAGTCCTTGCACCACAGGCCATGCCAGGCCGTTCAATCGTCCGCCAGATCCGCTTCCAGTCGGAAATCGACGACCTGCCGACGCAGTTCAGGAAACAGGCGGTGGAATCCGGCCACCAGTTCGGCGTCATATTCGCGCAGATCCTGCGCGCAGGCGGCGAGGCGTTCGCCGTGGCGTGAAAGGCGGCGGCCGATGCCGGCCAACGCGCGTTCCAGTCCTTCGCGTTGCGCATAGGCGCCGAGCCAGTCCTGTTGCGCCATGCGGCTGGCGACATCGCGCGCGCTGGCCGGCATCAGCGCGGCGTGGTGCTCGAACATGCGATAGACCCGACCGGTGAACTCGCCCAGCGTGCCTTCGCCGTACTGTTGCCATTCGCGCGCCAGCACATGGTCAAAAAACACGTCCAGCGCGATGCCGGCAAAGCGCCGGCGTGAAGGTGCAAAGTTTTCGCGCGCCTCCCGCACCACCGGATGGTTGTCGGTGAAGCTGTCCACGCGCCGGTGCACGAGGATGTCCCGCCGGATTTCCGGCTCGAAGGCCTTGTAATCGCGGCCCTTGACGAAATCCCCGAGAAACGCGCCCAGCATCGCCACGTCGCTGTGGCTGGCCAGCAGCAGGTGGGCGAGGTAGTTCATCCGCGCCGCAGCCCGAAGGTTTGGCGGTGGCGTGAAACGCAAACGCCACGGCGGGCGTGGCGTTCATATGGTGCGGGGCGGGTCACGGCAGTGCTTCGAACTTGATTGAGTTGAGTGAAGACTCGCACGCGATCATGGATGTTCAAAGACCAGGTTCCCTCTCCTCCGCTTGCGGGGGAGAGGGAGCCATTACACGCAAACTCAGCTCCACGCAAACTCAGCGGATCAGGCGCTCGTTGACGAGGTTTTCCACCACCGAGGGATCGGCCAGCGTGGAGGTATCGCCAAGCTGGTCCGGCGCATTTTCGGCAATCTTGCGCAGGATGCGGCGCATGATCTTGCCCGAGCGGGTCTTGGGCAGGGCTGGCGCCCACTGGATGTGGTCGGGCGTGGCGATCGGGCCGATTTCCTTGCGCACCCAGGCCACCAGCTCCTTGCGCAGCTCGTCGCTCGGGCTTTCGCCGGCGTTGAGTGTGATGTAGGCGTAGATGCCCTGGCCCTTGATGTCGTGCGCGCAACCGACCACGGCGGCTTCGGCCACCAACGGGTGCGCCACCAGCGCGCTTTCGACCTCGGCCGTGCCCATGCGGTGGCCGGAAACGTTGATCACGTCATCGACGCGGCCGGTGATCCAGTAATAGCCATCGGCATCGCGGCGGCAGCCGTCGCCGCTGAAATAGGTGCCCGGATAGGTCTTGAAATAGGTATCCACGAAGCGCTGGTGGTCGCCCCACAGGCTGCGCATCTGGCCCGGCCAGGAGTCCAGAATGACCAGATTGCCTTCGGCCTCGCCCTCCAGCACCTTGCCTTCGGCATCGACGATGGCCGGCTGCACGCCGAAGAACGGCAGCGTGGCCGAGCCGGGTTTCTGCGGAATCGCGCCGGGCAGCGGCGAGATCAGGATGCCGCCGGTTTCAGTCTGCCACCAGGTATCCACGATAGGGCAGCGCTCCTCGCCGACCACGCGGTGATACCAGTCCCAGGCTTCCGGATTGATCGGCTCGCCGACCGTGCCGAGCAGGCGCAGCGATGTGCGCGAGGTCGATTTCACCGGTTCCTCGCCTTCGCGCATCAGCGCACGGATCGCGGTGGGCGCGGTGTAGAAGATCGTCACCTGGTGCTTGTCCACCACCTGCCAGAAGCGGCTCACGTCCGGATAGTTCGGCACGCCTTCAAACATCAGCGTGGTGGTGCCGTTGGCCAGCGGCCCGTAGACCAGGTAGCTGTGGCCGGTGACCCAGCCGACATCGGCGGTGCACCAGTAGACATCGTCGTCCTTCACGTCGAACACCAGCTCGTGGCTGTAGGCCGCGTACAGCAGGTAACCGCCGGTGGTGTGCAGCACGCCCTTGGGTTTGCCGGTCGAGCCACTCGTATAAAGGATGAACAGCGGATCCTCGGCGCCCATCACTTCCGGCTCGCAGGTATCGGGCTGGCCTTCGACCAGGGTGTCGTACCAGCGGTCGCGCGGCGAATGCATGTTCACCGGGTTGCCGGTGCGGCGCACCACGATCACGGTTTCCACGCAGTTGGTGCCGTCGCGCTGCAAGGCCTGGTCGACATTGGTCTTGAGCGCCACGCTGCGGCCGCCGCGCAGGCCTTCATCGGCGGTAATGATCAGGCGCGCGCCGCAATCGGCGATACGCCCGGCCAGCGAATCGGGCGAGAAACCGCCGAACACGATGCTGTGGGTGGCACCGATGCGGGCACAGGCCAGCATCGCGACCGCGGCCTCGGGAATCATCGGCAGGTAGATCGTCACGCGGTCGCCCTTGCCGATGCCCAGATTGCGCATCGCATTGGCCAGCCGGCACACGCGCGCATGCAGATCGCGATAGGTGATGTGTTCGGACTCGGCCGGGTTGTCGCCTTCCCAGATGATCGCGGTCTTGTCGCCGCGCGTTTCCAGGTGGCGGTCCAGACAGTTGACCGAGAGGTTGAGCTGGCCGTCTTCGAACCAGCGGATATGCAGATCATCGGCGTCGAACGAGACGTCCTTGATCTTGGTCGGGAAGCGGAACCAGTCCAGCCGTTTGGCCACATCGGCCCAGAACACGTCCGGGCTCTCGACCGACTGGCGGTACTTCTGCCGGTACGTATCCGCGTCGATGTTGGCCTGCGCGATGAAGTCCGACGAAGCAGCGAAGATGCGATCCTGGGTCATGGGAACACCTGTAAGTTGAGCGCCAAGAAAAAGCGGCAATGCCGACGGTACACCCTTGTTCTATCACCTGGCGCACAAAAATTCGTCTAGACCTTGGTCGATGCGCGCGGGTGTGCCGTGTGCCCGGACGGGCCAGCACCGCTGGTTCCACGTGGCGGATCAGGTGCTGCCATTGCGGGTGCAGGCAGCAGCGCGTCATTGGTGAAACGGAGGCAACTTCTGCTGGTGGTGTCTGCTGGTGGTTGGGTGGTCGGGCGGTTGCGCATCGACGATGCGACCTGTCGCAGGGAAAAAACACCAGTTTGGATCTGCTTCTGACCAGGATCACCATCAGCAATTCGAGATTTCGATAAACTCCGTCAGCGAGTCGAGTTTTTCAACAATCTTATCGAGGCGCAGATGCCGGCCATTCGGTTGTTGAAAAGCCGGATGTCATTGGAATGACGGATTATTCGTGATTTTCCCGAACAGGCGGCCTGACGATCGCGCATGGATCTTTCGTCAACCCCGGACGGCAGGGGTTGTGAGGCACGGCTTCACGGCATCCGTTGCCGACATCGACCAAAGACGAATGGTCATACGGGGTGCGGGCCGCGCAGACTCGGGGATCAACGCTGACTCTTGAGGGAGGGTATGCAGATGAGCGGGGCAGGAAGGATTGCAAGAACGGCTTTGTTCACCGCCATGTTGGCCGCGTTCGGTGCGCCGCAACTGGCAGTGGCGCAGAGTGAGCGTGAGCTGGCGCTGGAAGCGCGGGTGGCCGAACTGGAAAGGCTGGTCAACAGCCTGCTGGCCGACCAGCAGCAACAGGAAGGCCGCATTGCGGAGGTGGAAACGGTGCAGGCGCAACAGCCTTCGCCGCCACCGCCGGGCAAGGCGCCGATCCAGAACCTGACGCTGACGCCGGCGGCGTTGCCGGGCACCACGGTGAAGCTGGGCGGTTTCATCAAGGCCGATTTCATGCTGACCCGCACCGGCGATGGTCAATTCGCCGATGGTGCGGTCGGGCGTTCGCTGTATCTGCCCGGCCAGACGCCGGTCGGCGGCGCGCCTTCCGGCACCGATTACGATGCGCACGCCAAGTTCTCGCGTTTCAACATCGGCGTGGACAGCGTGACCGAGGCGGGCAACAAGCTGGGCGCGTTCTTCGAAGTGGATTTCTTCGGCAATTCGCTCGGCAACCAGACCGCCACCAATACCTACGGCACCACGGTGCGGCATGCCTACATGTACTGGAACGGCTGGCTCGCCGGACAGACCTGGTCGAACCTGATGGACACTTCGGCCTTGCCGGAAACGGTGGATTTCATCGGCCCGACCGATGGCCTGCTGTTCGTGCGCCAGACCCAGCTGCGCTACACCAACGGTGCTTTCAGCGTGGCGCTGGAAAACCCGGAAACCACCTATGTGCCGTTCGGTGGCGGCGCGACCACCGCGTCTGATCGCGGCGCCTTGCCCGACCTGACGATGCGTTACGGCTGGAAGGGCGACTGGGGTACGTTCGGCGTGGGTGCGATCCTGCGCCAGCTGCGGCTGGACCGCACCGGTGTCGACGACAGCCAGCTCGGCGGCGGCCTGACCCTGGGCGGCAAATGGGTGATGGGCGCCAACGATGATCTGCGTTACCAGTTCACCGTCGGTGACGGCATCAGCCGCTATATCGGCCTGGGCGTGCATGCTGACGCGATGCTGGATGCCGATGGCGATCTGGAGGCGATGGGCGCGGTGGCCGGCTATATCGGCTGGCGTCATGCCTTCAGCCCGAAGCTGCGCAGCAATCTGGTCTACGCCCGCAGCGATTACGACAACGAGGCCGCGCTCACCGGCCTGGGCGTGACCAAATCGGTGCAGAGCCTGCGCGCCAACCTGTTCTATTCACCGCTGCCGAAGATCGATGTCGGCGCCGAGCTGATGTACGGCAAGCGCGAGCTGGAAAGCGGCGCCGACGGCGACATCTCGCGCCTGCAGTTCACCACCAAGTACAGCTTCTGACGGTCTGTCTTGCTGCGGCCTGATCCTTGCCCCGGTTATCCGGGGCAAGCGCTATTGCGAAAAACGAAGAAGGAAACGCAGCCTTATTCCCGCAGGGTTTCGTCTTGCCCGCTGCCGGGCGTAAGGCAGCAGTTGCTCGCCCTGACTTGTTCGCTGTGCGTCGTCATAGATCAATGCCGGTTCCGAAGGATTCGCCGCCCTCAACCGACGCTGCTCGATGTGGGCGGCAATTGGCACGGGCCGTCGACAGCCCACGCCGGGTGATTCATTCCAGGTCGTCGCTGATGCTGTCGCGCGCGCTCTGAAGCAGCGCCAGCAGCTGGTGTTGCTGCGCCGCTGGAACTTCACGCAGCAGGGTGGAAGCAATGCCGTCCTGCAATGCCTGCAACTGTGCGAACAGCCGCCGCCCGCTTGTACTCAGATGCAGGCGTCGGACCCGTCCATCGTCCGGGTCCGGGCGCCGCGTGAGCCAGCCTTGCTGCTGCAACTGCGCCAGCAGGCGCGCGATCTGCGCCTTGTCGGCGTGGCTGTGTTCGACCAGCTCGCGCTGGGTGATGCCGGGATGCCTGCCGGCGTGCATCAGTACCCGCTGGTGTCGCGTCTGGTGGCGATGACGGTCGAGCTGCCGCACTAGCGCAAACACCGGCGCAGGCGGAAAAAATCCCGCGATGCATTCGCGGGATCGGAAAGGCCGGATGAAGGGCCGGCGTCCTGCCGCAGCAGGCACGTTGCATGCCCGCGCCGTGGCCGGTGGCGATCAGGTCGCCACCGGTCTTTTGCAGGGAAGGCCGGCGGAGCGCCGCGTCAGCGCACCACCAGCACCGGGATCGTGCTGTGCGTGATCACCGCGTTGGCCTGGCTGCCGAGCAGCAGCCGGTTCAGGCCACGACGGCCGTGCGTGGCCATCACGATCAGGTCGGCGCCGATGGACTTGGCCGCCTCCAGGATGGCTTCGGCGGCGTAGCTGTCCTTCACGTAACGGGTCTGGTGGCTCACGCCCAGCTCGGTGGCGCGGTGCGCGGCGGCGGCGAGGATCTTCTCGGACGTTTCACGTGCGTGGGTGCGGTATTCCTCCAGCAGCGCGGCCGAGCCGCCCCACACCTGGCCGGCGTCGACCGCCTGCCAGGGCTCGCTGGCGGTGACGATGGTGGCCTTGGCACCGGTGGCGCGGGCCAGTTGCAGGCCCTGCTCCAGGCCCTTGTCGGCCAGTTCGGAGCCATCGGTGGCGATCAGTATCTGCGTGTACATGACTTCACTCCTGTTGCGTCTGGCGCCGGACCGGACCGCGTGCGAGGCGGCCCGGTGGCGCCGAGGATCAGTGGTCGCTGGCGGCGGTGGCGCCGATGCCGGTCTGGCTGCGTACCGTCAGTGCATCGAAGGCGGCACGTTCATTGACCGATGCCGCGCTCTTGTCGGTGATCGAGAACAGCCAGATCGCGACGAAGGCCAGCGGAATGGAGATGATGCCCGGATTCGGGAACGGCGTGATCGGCTCGGCGAAGCCGAACACATCCACCCACACCGTCTTGCTCAGCACCACCCACAGCGTGGCGGTCGCCAGACCGATGAATCCGCCAATCGTGGCACCGCGCGTGGTGCAGCCGCGCCAGGCGATCGACAGCAACAGCACCGGGAAGTTGGAGCTGGCCGCGATGGCGAAGGCCAGGCCCACCATGAAGGCCACGTTCTGGTTCTCGAACACGATGCCAAGCAGGATCGCGATGATGCCCAGGCTCACCGTGGCGATACGCGAAATCCGCATCTGCTGCTTCTCGGTGGCCCGGCCACGGGCGAACACATTGGCGTACAGGTCATGCGAGATCGCCGCTGCACCGGCCAGCGCCAGCCCGGCCACCACCGCCACGATGGTGGCGAAGGTCACTGCGGCCAGGAAGCCCAGCAGCAGGCTGCCGCCAACCGCGTTGGACAGGTGCACCGCGACCATGTTGGTGCCGCCAATCAGGCTGTTGATGATGTCGATCTCGCCGTTGGCGCTGGTGGTGAAGTACTCCGGATGCTTGTACAGGATCGCGATCGCGCCGAAGCCGATGATGAAGGTCAGCAGGTAGAAATAGCCGATGAAGGTGCTGGCGTAGATCACCGATTTGCGCGCCTCGTTGGCATTGGCCACGGTGAAGAAACGCATCAGGATGTGTGGCAGGCCGGCGGTACCGAAAGCCAGTGCCAGGCCCAGCGAAAGCGCGTTGAGCGGATTCGAGCTGACCTGCGCCCCGGGCGCCATGATCGCGTTGCCGGTCGGGTGGATCTTTACCGCTTCGGCCAGCATTACATCCGGATTGAAGTTGAACCCGGCCAGCACCAGCCCGGCGAGCAGCGTCGCACCGAACAGCATCAGCACCGCCTTGATGATCTGCACCCAGGTGGTCGCGGTCATGCCGCCGAAGGCCACGTAGACGATCATCAGCGCCCCGACGATGACCACCGCCAGGTTGTACTTGATGCCGAACAGCAACACGATCAGCTTGCCGGCGCCGACCATCTGCGCGATCAGGTACAGCGCGATGATCAACAGCGAGGCGCTGGCCGCCAGCACCCGCATCTTCGTCTGCCCGAGGCGGAACGAGGTCACGTCGGCGAAGTTGTAACGGCCCAGGTTGCGCAGCCGCTCGGCGATCAGGAACATCACCACCGGCCAGCCGAACAGGAAGCCGATGGCATAGATCATGCCGTCGAAGCCGCTGACGTAGACCATACCGGCAATGCCCAGGAACGACGCCGCCGACAGGTAATCGCCGGCAATCGCCAGACCGTTCTGGAAGCCGGTGATGCCACCGCCGGCGGTGTAGAAATCGGCCGTGGTCTTGGTGCGCCGCGCGGCCCACCAGGTGATGCCCATGGTGGCGGCGATGAACACCAGGAACATCACGATGGCCGGCGTGTTGGCCTGGGCTTCACCATTGCCTTGCGCCAGCGCGACGCCCGGCAGCAGGCCCAGCATGGTCAGGAAAAGCAGGGCGCGGATCATGTCGCGTCCTCCACGATGGCGCGGATCAGCGGATCGAACACCTTGTTGGAGACCTGCACATAGGCCGCGATCATCACCACCGCACTGACCGCCACCAGGGTTGCGGTCAGCACTCCGATACTGGTCGTGAAGCCGGCGCCGATCGGCCGTGCAAACAACTCCGGCACGAAGGCCAGGGTCAGGATGAACCCGGCGTAGACCACCAGCATCACCGCGAAGAACATCAGACTGATCGCATTGCGCTTGCGCACCAGCTGGTGATATTTCGGGTTGGCCAGCACCCGTGCTGTCACATCATCGGTTCGAGAACCCATTGCCTGTCTCCCTCGGAAATTCCCTGTTTCTGGATCGGTGTCCGCGTCCACCCCGGCGGACACGCAGTTCTGGATGGTGTGTGCCGGAATGTACGGAGCATGAAAACCCGATCACAGACGACCTTGGTAGAACGACTTTGGTCGTAGGACACAGCGCGATGCTGCCTTGCAGCACGGCCTCAGGCAGGGAAAAGAAACGGTGCGGATGGATGGCGTCAGGACGCGCGCGGGAGCGGCCTTGGCCGCGATGAAACCTCTTGGTGGGAGCCGGCGATCAGATCGCGGGCAGGCCCGCTTGTACCGGATTCGGCTCGGGAATCGTGCGAGTTGCCGGTGCCGCTCAGGCGCAGCCGGTCATATCTCCGGCCACCGGCACTTCCAGCGCCGCGCCGCGGCCTTCCACCCGTTCCTGGATGCGTGCGTCGCTGGCTTCCGTGTCGATGCCGCGGCTGCGGTACCACTCCGGGCTGTAGTAGCTGTGCGCGTAGCGTTCGCCGCTGTCGCACAGGATCGTGACGATCGAGCCTTCGCGGCCTTGCGCCTGCATCGCCTGCGCGGCGAGCAGCACGCCGACGAAATTGGTGCCGGTGGAACCACCCACGCGGCGGCCGAGGCGGGCGCTGACATGGCGCATTGCAGCAAGGCTCAAGTCATCGGGAATCTTCGCCATTGCGTCCACGCACTGCGGAATGAAGCTGGGTTCCACCCGTGGCCGGCCGATGCCTTCGATGCGCGAGCCGCAATGGTGGGTGCGGCTGCCATCGGCCACGCCGGCGAGCGCGTCGCGGTAGTAGTCGAAGAACACCGAGTGCTCCGGGTCCACGCACAGGATGCGGCTCGGGTGCTCGCGGTAGCGCACATAGCGCCCAAGTGTGGCGCTGGTGCCGCCGGTGCCGGGGCTGCACACGATCCAGTCGGGCACAGGATGTGGTTCCTGCGCCATCTGCTTGAAGATCGATTCGGCGATGTTGTTGTTGGCGCGCCAGTCGGTGGCACGCTCGGCATAGGTGAACTGATCCATGAAATGGCCGCCGCTTTCGCGCGCCAGGCGGGCAGATTCGGCATTGATCGCGGCCGGGTCGTCGACCAGGTGGCAGCGCCCGCCCTGGAATTCGATCGCGGCGATCTTGTCCGGCGAGGTACACGATGGGATCACCGCCAGGAACGGCAGCCCCAGCAGGCGCGCGAAATACGCTTCGGAAACGGCGGTGGAGCCGCTCGACGCCTCGATCACCGGGCTGCCCTCGCGCAGCCAGCCGTTCGCCAGTGCATACAGGAACAGCGAGCGCGCCAGGCGGTGCTTGAGGCTGCCGGTCGGGTGGCTGGATTCGTCCTTGAAGTAGACCTCGATGCCCGGATAGCCGGCCAGTGCCAGCGGGATCAGATGGGTATCGGCGGAGCGGTTGAAATCGGCTTCGATCTTGTGGATGGCCGCAGCCACCCATGCGCGCTGCGACATGGCGGTCGTCCTGAAGGAGATGCACACATGGTAGGACGTCCGCCGCTGCGGTGGGTGCGGCTTCAGCCGGCGGCGGCCACCGCGTTGCGGCCGGTGCGCTTGGCGCGGTAGAGCGCCTGGTCGGCGCTGCGCATCAGGTCCTCGAAATCCGTGGTCTGCGGCGGCGTGCGGCTGGAGATGCCGATGCTGATGGTGATGCGCCCGGCATCCGGATTGCCGCGATGCGCGATGTCCAGCGCGTGGATGCGCTGGCGCAGTGATTCGGCCACGGCGGTGGCGGCGGTTTCGTCCATATGCGGCAGGATCACGGCGAATTCCTCGCCGCCATAGCGTGCCACCAGCGCACCCGGATGGTCGGCCACCGCTGTGGCCAGTTCGCCGGCAACCTGTTGCAGACAGCGGTCGCCGGCCGGGTGACCGTAGAGGTCGTTGTAGGGTTTGAAGTGGTCGATGTCGATCATCAGCAGCGAAACCGGCTCGGCGCTGCGGGTGGCGTCGCGCCAGGCCTGTTCCAGCGCCTCGTCGAAGTGGCGACGGTTGGCGACCAGGGTCAACCCGTCGGTGGCGGAAAGCTCGCGCAGGCGGTCTTCCAGGCGCTTCTGCACCGTGACATCACGGAACACCATGACGTGCTGGCGCGCGTTGGCCTGCTCATCGGAGATCAGATCGATGCTGACCTCCATAGGAAAGCCTTCACCGTTGGCGCGGCGCGCCCAGAGCGTGCCGTCCCAATGGCTGGCGAGCTGCATGCGGCTGTGGATCTGTTGCAGGGTGTCGCCATCGTCATGCCCGAACAGCGGCAATACCCGGCCCTGCACCGCCTCGGCGGCAAAGCCGGTGATGCGGGTGAAGCCGGGATTGGCGCGCTGCACGCGCAGTTCCGGATCCACCACCACGATGGCTTCGCCGGTGTGGCGTACCACCGCATCGGCCAGACGCAGCCCGGCCTGGGCGCGCTGCAATTGCTCCAGCTGGGTCGCCAGCGTCCGGTTCAGCGATGCGAGCCGGCGGCCTGCCTTCTTCTGCTGGTGCAGGCCGAGCAGGAACAGCAGTTCCAGCAGCAGCACCAGTCCGGCGATGGCGATCGCGAACAGGCGGTAGCGGGCCAGCGTCGCGTTCCAGGAGTCGGCGCGGATGTCCATGCCCAGGATCGCCACGATGCCGCCGTCGGCAGTATGCACCGGTGCGATCGCGGTGATCCATTGGCCCCAGTTGTCGGTGTGCACCGGCTGTACCAGCGGCCGGCCGCTGTGCCAGACCTGGAACAGATCGTCGGAGGGGCCGTCATAGACATCGCCGGGGGCTGAATAGTCCGGCGATTCGGGGGCTTCGGCATCGGCCAGGAACAGCATCTTCTGCGGATCCGCAGTTGCCGGCCGCATCAGATAGACGAAACGGAAATCCGGATTCACATCGCGCGCGCGGCGCAGTTGGCCGCGTACCGCATCGAAGCTGGCGCTGCCGATGTCGCTGTCGTCACCGTGCAGGGCGGCGACGGGTTCCGAATCCAGCGTGGCGGTGACGGTGCGCGCCAGTGCCAGCACGCGGTCGTGTTCCAGCCGCTGGCCGAGATGGCCGACGAACTGCACGAACCACAACGACGCCAGCAGCGTCAGTACGAGGATCGCCGCGCCGAGCCAGAGGTGGCCGCGCGGCAGCGGTGCGGAAGGGGAATCGGGCATGGCGGCAGGCTCCGGAGAGCGCGCAGTCTAGCCGGTGCGGCGCGGTTTCGTGATGTTCCGCACGGGTTGGCGCGGCGACGCAGGCCCGGCTGGCCGCTGCATGGATGAGCGGGCATGCTCTTTCGTCATCGTACTTGACGTCGTAGCGCGGCGGGAGGAAAGGCGGCATGTGGCCGGGAATCATCATGACGTCGCTGGTGCTGGTGTTGTACGCGGCGGCGGTGGCCACGGTGCCGTGGCTGGGTTGGCTGTCGCCGCGCGCATCGTCACGCTGGGGATCTCGTTGCTGCTGGCCAATGGCGCACTGTGGTTCGCACGCCAACCGCAGCATTCGGCGCGGCGCCGGTTTGAGCTGACGTTCGCGGCCTGGTTGTGGATGGGGGTGCAGGCCGGCTGCCTGCTGTGGTTCGTGCTGGCTGAATGAGCCGGCGGCGGCGGGCGGCAAGGCGGCAGTAGACTCGCGGTTCCCCTACTGCTGGAGCACGCCATGTCGCGCTTTGTCCTTCTTGTCTGTTGTCTGCTGCTGCCTGCGCTGCCGGTCATGGCGCAGGACACCTCGCCGGCGGTCTCCGGGGTCAAGGAAACCCTCGCGCGCGGGGTGGAGAACGCGATCAACCAGCTGGGTCGGGAAGACGGGTTTCTTGAAGATCCGGCGGTACGCATCGGCCTGCCCGGACAGCTGGATGCGATCGCCCGCACCGCACGCAAGCTCGGCCAGGGCCAGTATGTGGATCAGCTGGAGCTGACGATGAACCGGGCCGCCGAGGCGGCGGTACCGGCCGCGGCCGAAGTGTTCGGCGATGCGATCCGGCAGATGTCGGTACGCGATGCGGCCGGCTTGCTGACCGGCGGCAAGCAATCGGCCACCGACTATTTCCGCGCCAGCAGTGGCGATGCCCTGCGCGAACGCCTGCTGCCGATCGTGGCCCAGGCCACGTCCTCCAGCGGAGCCACCGCGGCCTACAAGCGCCTGATGGACCAGGGCGGCGGGGCACTGGGTGGTGCGCTGGGCCGGCTCGCCGGCAGCCAGGGCGGCGACGCGGCGCAAGCGCTGGATCTGGACGCCTATGTCACCGACCAGGCGCTGGACGGGCTGTTCCACTACATCGGTGTGCAGGAGGAAGCGATCCGCAGCAATCCGGTGGAAAGCGGCAGCCGTCTGCTGGAATCGCTGTTCGGCGGTTGAACCGGAACTTCACCGCGACCGGTGTTGGCGGTCGCGGTGGAGAATCCGAGTGGCAATTGGTGCGGGAATTGCGGACCGCGCAGGGGCCGGATCAGCGTTCCAGGATCGCGGTCACGCCCATGCCGCCGGCGGTGCAGATCGAGATCAGGCCGCGGCCCGAACCCTTTTCCTGCAACAGCTTGGCCAGCGTGGCGACAATGCGGGCGCCAGTGGCGGCAAACGGATGCCCCAAGGCCAGCGAGGAGCCCACGACATTGAGCTTGGCCGGATCGATGCTGCCCAGTGCTCCTTCCAGACCGAGCTTGTCGCGGCAGAAGCTGTCCGATTCCCAAGCCCGCAGCGTGCACAGCACCTGCGCCGCGAAGGCTTCGTGGATCTCGTAGAAATCAAAATCCTGCAAGCTCAATCCGTGGCGCGCCAGCATCTGCGGCACGGCCCAAGCCGGTGCCATCAGCAGCCCTTCGCCATGCACGAAGTCCACCGCCGCGACCTGCGCATCGACGATCCATGCCTGCACTTCCAGCCCGCGTGAACGGGCCCATTCCTCGCTGCCCAGCAGCACCGCCGAGGCGCCATCGGTCAGCGGCGTGGAGTTGCCGGCAGTCAGCGTGCCATGGCCGGAATGGCGGTCGAAGGCGGGCTTGAGCGTGGCCAGCTTTTCCGGCGTGGTGTCCGGGCGCAGGATGTTGTCGCGCGCCACGCCACGGAACGGCACCACCAGGTTTTCGTAGAAACCGCGTTCGTAGGCGGCGGCGGCCTTGCGGTGCGAGTCGTAGGCCAGCTGGTCCTGATCGGCGCGGGCGATATCCCACTCGCGCGCCATCAGTTCGCAGTGTTCGCCCATGCTCTTGCCGGTACGCGGTTCGCCGACGCCGGGGAATTCGGGCTTGAGTTCGGCCGGCGAAAACCCCTTCAGCGCCTTCAGCCGCTGGCCGAAACTGCGCGCCCGGTTGAGATCGAGCAGACGCCGCCGCAACGACTTGTTGACCGCGATCGGCACATCCGAAGTGGTGTCCGAACCGCCGCCGATGCCGGCCTCGATCTGGCCGGTGGCGATCTTGTTGGCGACCGTGATGATGGTGTCCAGGCTGGTGCCGCAGGCGCGCTGCATCGTCAGGCCCGGCGTGGTCGGCGCCAGCCCCGAGGACAGCGTCGCCTCGCGCGCCAGATTCCAGTCCGAGGAGTGCTTCAGCACCGCACCCATCGCCACCTCACCCAGATGCGTGCCATGCAGATCAAAGCGTTCCACCAGCGCGCCCAGGGTGCGGATCGACATGCCCAGATTGCCGACGTCGTAGTAGGCGGTGTTGTTGCGACAGAACGGAATGCGCACCCCGCCGATCACGCCGACGGGATTCAGGGGGCGGGTCTTGCTCATCGTTGCACTCGACGCGTCACGTGGCGGGATTCGGAATCATAACGCAGTGCCCATACGGTGGCGAACGGTGGACGGTGGTGAACGGTGGATGCGCCCGGTGCTTACCCGGGAGCGGCTTGCGCCGCCTGTGTCACCTGCAGCGGTGTATCGAACCACGAGGGCATGAAGGACCACAGCATGAAGCCCCAGGAGCGCTCGCACAGTAGCCGCTGCCAGTGCGAGGCGATGTGCTGCAACAGGCCGGGCGCATCGGCCTCATGCACGCCGAGCACTTCCAGCCTCCGCCGTCCGGTGGCCAGGTCCAGCCCAAGGGTGAACACCACCACCGGAACCTGCGCGCGGCGTGCGATCAGCAACAGACCCTCGGCAAAATGCGCCGGGTGGCCGAACAGTGTCACCGGGCTGCCAAGTGCGGTTTCAGTCGGCGGCACGTCCGGCGTTCCTGCCACCCATCCGCCGCGCGCGATCATTCCCTGGGCCTGGCGCACTGTGCCCGGCGAGAAGATCAGCGGGCCGCCGGAAACCCGCTGCAGCTCGTTCAGGCGCAGCACGCCATACCAGTAGGCCAGACGCGAGCCGCCCATCGAACGTCGGCTGAAATGTCCGGCCAGCACCGAGGTTTCCACGCCTTGTTCACGCAGTGAGCGCATCGCCCACAGTCCCGGGCAAACATGGAAGAACACCCCCACCGCCGGCGTCTCCAGTTGCGGCCAGTCCTGCGCGATGTCCGTGTGGTGGCGCAGCCAGCGGCGCGAGCGGGTGCGGCTGATCCAGAAGTCGGCATGATCCACCAGCCGGCACAACCGGAACTGCCGCGCCCAGAGCGTTTCATCTCCAACGTCGACGAACTGCCGTGCCTGCGCCAGTGCGGCCTGCCATTCGTTGCGGTAGAGGAAGGCGAAGCGGGAGCAGAAGCGCAGCCAGCGGAAGCCGAGCGGCCAAGGCATCAGCGCGGTCAGGCCGGGGATCAGGTACAGCTCCAGCAGGGCACGGAACTCCAGGCGCAGCGCGGCGGGCATCGTGTGGCATCGATCAGGAAAAGGGGAGGCGATGGTACTGTAGCGCCCCGTTCCCCGCCTGCTCTGCTGTTCATGTCCTCTTCTTTGTGCAATTACGGCGCCCTGGCGCTGGAGTGTTCGGCCACGTTGAGCCAGCCCACGCTGGCGCGCGATCAGGCAGCGGAGCTGGCCGGTCATGTCGCTGCCGATCTGGCGCGCCTGCTGCCGGGTGTCGAACAACTGGATCTGGGTGTGGCCGCCGCTGCTTTCGATCCGGCCGAACTGTTGCGTCCGGGCTGGCCGCTGCACGCCACCCTGGCCGAGCTGGTGGAACGCGCGCCCGGGCGTGGCATGGCGCGGGTGCTGGGTTTTGGCAGCCATGAAGGCGAGATGCCGCGTGGCCTGACGCCGGACCCGGTGCTGCGTGAAGGCCCGCTGCGGCTGGTGCCGTTCGTGCTGCAGGGCGAGGCCGATGCAGTGGTCGCGGTCGGGCGGGAAATGGAGGAGGTGCTGCTGGAAACCGGCATGGCCCAGGCTGCGACCGCGCTGTACGCGCAGCAGGCGTTCGGCACGCCGCTGGAGCACGTGCGTTATCTGAGCCTCAACGATCTGCTGGCGATGACCGCGATGCAGTACGAACACGCCGGCATCGGCCCGCTGTGGCCGCTGATCGAAACCGCGCTGCTGACGCCCGAGCGCGAGGAATGGCTGGATGCCCCGCCCGAACCGCTGTTGCACTGGAACCAGGGCGAGGCACGCATCGCCTTGATGGATCTGCCCTTGTGGTCGGAAGCCGGTTTCGCGCCGCGCGGTATCGACGCGGAGCGGATTTCCCAGGCCTACGAACACTTCCAGATGCGCCAGCGCCAGTTCGCCGCCGTGCTGGGCAGCCACGCGATCCCGCTGCGCTTCGACCACTGCGGCAGCGGCCAGGATCCGCGCCGCGCTGTGGCCGACTGATACCTTTCCCGCACTGCAACCGAGGCACCCGCCGTGTCCCTGCCCGTCCTGCCCGATGCCCCGCTGATCGCGCTGCACAATGCCGATCTGCATGCGCCCGATCCACGCGGTCTGTGCCATTTGCTGCTGGGTGGCGGCAAGGTGCTGTGGATCGGTCGTGACCGGGCCGAACTGCCGGCCAGTCTCGGTGCGCAGGTGCTGGATCTGGAAGGCCGGCGCCTGATTCCCGGCCTGATCGACGGCCATGTGCATGTCACCGGCGGTGGCGGTGAAGCCGGTTTCCGCAGCCGGGTGCCGGCGCTGCCACTGTCGCATTACACCCGTGGCGGCATCACCACGGTGATCGGCCTGCTGGGCACCGACGATATCGCGCGCGGCCCGCGCGAACTGCTGGCCACGATCTACGCGCTGCGCGAGGAAGGGCTGTCGGCCTTCGGCCATTGCGGCGGTTACCACCTGCCGCCGGCGACGCTGACCGGCTCGGTGCGCGGCGATCTGGTGTTTCTGGAACCGCTGATCGGCGTCGGTGAGCTGGCGCTGTCGGATCACCGTTCCAGCCAGCCGACCCTGGACGAACTGCTGCGCATCGCCTCCGAGGCGCATGTGGCCGGGCTGATGACCGGCAAGGCCGGTTTGCTGCATCTGCACCTGGGCGATGGCCCGCGCGGCCTGGATCTGGTGCGCCGTGCGCTGGAGCAAAGCGAGCTGCCGCCGCGCGTGTTCCAGCCGACCCACGTCAACCGCCGCCGCGCATTGTTCGACGAGTCGCTGGAACTGGCACGCCGCGGTGTGCCGGTCGATGTCACCGCATTTCCGGTGGAAGAGGGCGAGGACGCCTGGAGCGCGGCCGATGCCTTCATCCGCTACCACGACGAAGGCGCGCCGCCGCAGCGGTTGACGATCAGTTCCGATGCCGGCGGCTGCCTGCCGTGCTTCGACGACGAGGGCAAGGTCTGCGGCATGGATGTCGGCAAACCCGGCGCGCTGCTGGAAACGCTCGGCGAACTGCTTGACCGCGGCGTGCCGCTGGCGCAGGCGCTGCCGGTGTTCACCTCGAACGCGGCCAGTACGCTGCGTCTGGCCGGCAAGGGCCGTATCGCGATCGGCGCCGATGCCGACCTGGTCTGTCTGGATGAACAGCACCGCGCGCTGCACGTGATCGCACGCGGCCGGCTGCACCGGCGCGGTGGAAAAACCTGCCTGCACGGCAGTTTCGAGCGCGCCGCAGACTGAGGCAAAAGCTTGAACCCGGTCCGGTTCCCGCGCCTGCGGAGCTTGGCAATCAGGCAAAACGCGGCAAGAATCACCGGCCGCCACGTCCGGCGGCAGCAGCAGGGGAAGTGCAAGCATGTGTCCGAGCAAGGTCGCCGAGGGCGATGAGCGTGGCTGGATCGTGCCGATCGGCGGAGCCGAGGAAAAGGAACACGATCCGCGCATCCTCAAGCGCTTCGTGCGCCTGTGCGGCGGCCGTGATGCCAATATCGTCGTGATCCCGACCGCCAGCCGGCTGGAAGACACCGGCCCGCGCTATGAGAAGATCTTCACCGACATCGGTGCCGCGCACGTCACTTCGCTGAACTTTTCCACCCGCGCCGACGGCGACAACGAAGGCTGGCTGGAACGCATCGCGCACGCCACCGGGGTGTTCTTCACCGGCGGCAACCAGCTGCGCCTGTCCACCATCCTGGGCGGCACCCGCGCCGCCAAGATGATCCGCCAGGCCAACGCCGCCGGGGTGACCGTCGGCGGCACCAGCGCCGGTGCCAGCATCCTGTCCGAGCACATGATCGCGTTCGGCACAGAGGGCAGTTCGCCGCGCGCCGACAGCGTGCGTCTGGCACCGGGTCTGGGCCTGACCAACCGTTTCATCATCGACCAGCACTTCCGCCAGCGCGACCGCCTCGGCCGTCTGGTCACGGCGCTGGCCTACAACCCGTTCTCGGTCGGCATCGGGCTGGACGAAGACACCGCCGCCTTCATCGGCCCGGACAACACGCTGGATGTCGAAGGCTCCGGCGCGGTCACCGTGGTCGATGCCGAGGGTGCCGAGTTCTCCTCGATGGCGCAGGCCGACGAGAACGACCCGGTCTGCCTGATCGGTCTGCGTGTCCACATTCTGGTGCGCGGCGCCACCTTCAACCTGCATACGCGCAGGGCTTCGGCCGGACTGTTGCAGCCCTCCTGAGCTGCACCGTGCGCGAATCATCCGCGCATGGTTTCCCCGCCCGGCGGTTTTGGGCATCCTGCAATGCTCACGGGGAGTTGAAGCAGAAGGGGTAAACCATGCGCATCGTTGATCGTTCCGTCTATGTCGGGCCGTCGTTGTACGCCCATTTCCCGGTGATCCGGCTGGAGCTGGAACTGGGGGAACTGGAACACTGGCCATCGGCGCGGCTGGGCGAGGGGTTCATCAACGGTCTGCTGGAAGCATTGCCGGGGCTGGCCGAACACGGCTGTTCCTACCGCGAACCCGGCGGCTTCGTGCGCCGCCTGCGCGAGGACCAGGGCACCTGGCTGGGGCATGTGTTCGAGCATGTCGCGATCGAACTGCAGAACATCGCCGGCGAAGACGTCACCTTCGGCAAGACCCGCAGCGTGGACGGCAAGCCCGGCGTCTACACCGTGGTCTACGAATACACCCAGCGCGAGGAAGGCATCGCCGCCGGCGAGCTGGCACTGAAGCTGCTGGGCTCGCTGCTGCCGCCGGAACTGCGCACTCACGTTGCGGTGCCGGAGGGTTTCGACTGGGCCACTGAACGCGACGACTTCATCCGCTACGCCCAGCGCCGCGCGCTCGGGCCTTCGACCGCCTCGCTGGTGCAGGCCGCGCAGGATCGCGGGATTCCGTCGCTGCGCCTGAACCAGTATTCGCTGGTGCAGCTGGGCCACGGCAAATACCAGCAGCGCATCCAGGCCACGGTCACCGGCAAGACCCCGCACATCGCGGTGGAGCTGGCCGGCGACAAGGAGGAAACCAACCGCATCCTGTCCACCCTCGGCCTGCCGGTGCCGCGCCAGGAACTGGTGACGAGCGAGGATGGCGCGATCCGCGCCGCGCGCCGGCTCGGTGGGCCGGTCGTGACCAAGCCGTACAACGGCAACCACGGGCGTGGCATCACCATCGGCATCGAGGGGCCCGAAGCGGTGCGCGAAGGCTACCGCGCCGCACGCGAGCATTCGCGCTCGGTGATCGTGGAAACCTTCCAGTCCGGCGACGACCACCGCCTGCTGGTGGTCAACGGCGGACTGGTCGCCGCCACGCGCCGCACGCCCGGTCATGTCGTGGGCGATGGCAAACACAGCATCGCCGAACTGGTCGAGATCGTGAACGCCGATCCACGCCGCGGCATCGGGCACGAGAAGGTGCTGACCCGCATCGTGCTCGACGCCCAGGCCGAACAGATGATGCAGCGCGTCGGCTACACCGCCGAGTCGGTGCCCGCGCCTGACGAAATCGTCTACCTGCGTTCCACCGCCAACCTGTCCACCGGCGGCACCGCGACCGATGTCACCGACATCATCCACCCGGACAACCGCGACATGGCGGTGCGCGCGGTGCGCGCCATCGGGCTGGACGTGGGCGGCGTCGACTTCATCACGCCCAATATCGCCGAGAGCTACAAGAAGATCGGCGGGGCGATCTGCGAAGTGAATGCCGCGCCCGGCTTCCGCATGCACGTGGCACCCAGCGAAGGCACCCCGCGCGACGCCGCCGGCCCGGTGATCGACATGCTGTTCCCGCCCGGCGCGCCGAGCCGCGTGCCGATTGCCGCCGTCACTGGCACCAACGGCAAGACCACCACCGCGCGGATGCTGGCGCATATCGCCAAGATGGCCGGCTTCACCCCGGGCCTGACCACCACCGATGGCGTTTACATCGACGGCCAGCGCACGGTCGAGGGCGACATGACCGGCCCGGTCTCGGCACGCATGGTGCTGGCCGATCCGCAGATCGATCTGGCGGTGCTGGAAACCGCACGCGGCGGCCTGCTGCGCGCCGGCATGGGTGTATCCGAAGTCAACGTCGGCGCGGTGCTGAACGTGCAGTCCGACCACCTCGGCCTGAAGGGCATCGACACCCTGGAACAACTGGCCCCGGTCAAGCGCATCGTGGTGGAAGTGGCGACCGACTGCGCCGTGCTCAATGCCGATGACCCGCTGGTGCTGAAGATGTCCGGTTACGTGGACGCCAAGACCATCTGCTACGTCAGCACCAACCCTTCGCATCCGCTGGTGCGCGAGCACATCCGCGCCGGTGGCCGCGCCTGCGCGCTGGAGGCCGGCATCAATGGCCAGATGATCACGCTGTACGACAAGGGCAGCCACATCCCGCTGCTGTGGACCCATCTGGTGCCGGCCACGCTCGAAGGCCGCGCTATGCACAACGTGCAGAACGCGATGTTCGCCGCCGCGATGGCGTTCTCGCTGGGCATCAAGCTGGATGCGATCCGCCAGGGCCTGCGCACCTTCGACACCACCTTCTTCCAGGCGCCGGGCCGCATGAACGTGTTCGACGAACACCCGTTCAAGGTGCTGTTCGACTACGGCCACAACGCCCACGCCATCGCCGCGATGGCCGATCTGGCGCAACGTCTGGATGTCACCGGCCGCCGCATCGTGGTGCTGGCCGCGCCCGGTGACCGGCGTGACGAGGACATCTTCGAAATCGCGCGCGCCGCTGCCGGCAAGTTCGACCACTACATCTGCCGGCGTGACGACAATCTGCGCGGCCGCGATGGCGACGAAGTGCCGCGCCTGCTGCTGCGTGGCCTGGTCGAGGCCGGTGTGGATGCCGCCTGCATCGAGGAAATCCAGGACGAACAGCAGGCCATCGATCACGCTCTGCGCATGGCCCAGGCCGGCGACCTGCTGCTGGTGTTCGCCGATGCGCTGACCCGCTCGTGGAAGCAGATCATCAAGTTCCGCCCGGAAGGCGCTGTCGAATCACCCGCCGCCAGCGTGCCGGTGCTGCCGGAAAGCCCGCCGGATGATCCGGCCGCGCTGGCCCGCGAAGCCGAGCTGCGGACGTTGATGGAAGGCATGGTGCGCGACGAACGCGGCATCGTGTTCGCACGCGAGGAAGACGACTAGGCCCAAAGCCTGCTCCCTCTCCCCCGCATGGCGGGGGGGGGGGGCGAGCAGGGCTTTCGAGCGGCGAAGCCGCGAGCCTGTGAGCGCCAGCCGACATGCAAGTCGGCTGGCCGGGCGCGAAGCGGGGTTGGGGTGAGGGGGCTTTTCATGGAGGTCAAAAGCACTCGCGCCTGCGACGCCCGCCCCCTCATGCTGCCTCTCTCCACGCAACGGCTGGGGTGAGGAAATCCGCCATCATCCAATGAGCTGCCATCCCATGCTTCCCTTCGACGATTCCCGCCGCCTGACCGGCCCCAATCCGTATTTCGCAGTCCCCGGCGCGGCGCTGGAAAGCGTCGGCATCGCTGTTGATACGGCGATGCTGGAGCGCTGGCGCGCGAACATCGTCCGGATGCGCGCCGTGCTGGGCTGGCCGGCCGATGAGCCTGTGGTCGCGCGGCCCCATGCCAGCGGCGCCAGTCTGGCTTTCGCCGCTCCGCCTGACCGGTTGTTGTGTGCCACCGAAGTCAACGAATGGGCCTGGGGCGCGGCCTGCGAACGCGATGTCGGTCATGCGCCCGGCCATCCTGCAACCTGGGATATTGAACTGGCGCAGCACACGCTGGCGGCGCTGGCCGCCGACGAGGCCATTCCGGCGCTGAAAGCCTGGCTGGATGCCGCCGCGCGCCATCGTGTCCCGGTGCTGCTGGGCGAGGATCTGTTGAGTCTGGGCAGTGGCGAGGGTGGTATCGATATCCCGCTTTCCGAATTGGCTGCCGCACCGCAACCGGACTGGGACCGACTGCGCAGCGTGCCCACCGCTGTGGTCACCGGCTCCAATGGCAAAACCACCACGGTGCGCCTGATCGCCGCGATGCAGCGTGCCATTGGCCGACGCGTGGGCTACAGCTGCACCGACGGCCTGTTCGTCGAAGGACACAGACTGGACAGCGGCGATTATTCCGGCCCGATCGGCGCGCGCACCGTGCTGCGCCGGCGCGATATCGACGCCGCCGTGCTCGAAACCGCGCGCGGTGGCCTGCTGCGGCGCGGACTGGCGCTGCAGCAAGCCGATGTGGCCGTGGTCACCAACATCAGCGCCGATCATTTCGGCGAATACGGGGTGCACAGCGTCGCTGATCTGGCACGGGTGAAACTGACCGTCGCGCAAGTCGTCCGCGACCGGGGTTCCGACCCGACGCCAACGCCGGGCCTGCTGGTGCTCAACGCCGACGATGCGCAACTGCGCGCCGCTGCCGCCGATGTGGCGGTGCCGGTCGGCTGGTTTTCGCTGGAGGCCGCTGATCCGTTCCTGCACCAACACGCTTCGCACTCACCCGCCTGCGTGCAGCGCGACGGTGCGCTGTGGCTGCATCCGGACGGCGTCGCCGCTGCCGGCATCCATCTGGGCGACGTGGCCGACATGCCGCTCACGTTGCAGGGCGTGGCGCGCTACAACATCGCCAATCTGGCCGGCGCGGCGCTGGCCGGTTTCGCACTCGGCGTGCCGGCGCAGGTCATCGCCGCAGTGCTGGCCGATTTCGGCAACGCCAACCACGACAACCGCGGCCGGCTGGAACGCTGGAACATCGGCGGCGTGCAGGTGCTGCTGGACTATGCACACAACCCCGAAGGCCTGGCCGGCCTGCTCGACGTGGCCGGCGCGCTGCGCGGTGATGGTCGCCTTGGCCTGATCCTCGGCCATGCCGGCAACCGGCTGGATGACGATTTCCGCGCATTGGCGCAGGTGGCGGCGCGGCACCGCCCGGACCGGGTCGTGCTCAAGGACATCGCCGGCTACGAACGCGGCCGCAGCTCCGGCGAGATCGCCGCAATGATGCGCCAGACCCTGCAAGCCGACGGCCTCGCACCCGACGCGATCCACTTCATCGCCGATGAAACCGCCGCCACCGCCCACCTGCTCGACTGGGCCGAATCCGGCGACATCCTGGTCCTGCCGATCCACGGCTTCGCCGCCAAGGACGCGATCATCCCGATGCTCGATGCACTCGCGGCCGGGCGCTGACGCCATTGCGTTGAAAAGCGTCGCTTTGTTGCGGATGCCGGATCCTGCTCGTCACCACCACGCTCCAGGCTACTGATCTTCACGCGTTGGGGTTCGCTGCGCTCACCGCCAACCTATTCGTTCATTCACTCCGCATAGGTCGGGATGAGCCCGGCGAACCCCGACATCAGGCAAGTCACTGACGCCATATCCGTTCCGCCATCACGTCCCCGACTGTCACCGCCGCCGCGACGGGGTATTTCCTGAAATGCCGCCCATCTGAATCGCCGCAGAGCCCATTCGCACGCGTTTCCGGCGCACTGGTACACTACCCGGCTTGTCGAGGAAACCCCGATGTCGTTCAAAGACCATCTCCGCGAGCTGGTGCTGCAGGCCCTGCTCGATCTCAAGCGTGCCGGCACGATCGAACTGGAGGGCGAACCCGCCTTCGTGATCGAGCGTAGCAAGAACCCTGAGCACGGCGACTACGCCACCAACGTGGCCATGCTGCTGGCCAAGCCGCTGCGCCGCAATCCGCGCGAGCTGGCACAGGCCATCGCGGACACCTTCCCAAAGTCGCAGCACATCGAGAAGGTCGACATTGCCGGCCCGGGCTTCATCAACATCAAACTCAATCTGGCCTGCCGCCAGAGTGCGGTGCGGCGCGTGCTGGAGCAGGGCGAACGCTTCGGCCATCAGCCGGAAGGCTCGCGCGAATCGATGACCATCGAGTTTGTTTCGGCCAACCCGAACGGCCCGCTGCATGTGGGTCACGGCCGCGGCGCCGCTTATGGCGCGAGCCTGGCCAACATCAAGGAAGCCGCCGGCCATACCGTCCAGCGCGAGTACTACGTCAACGATGCCGGCCGGCAGATGGACATCCTGGCCGTCAGCGTCTGGGTGCGTTATCTGGAACTGGGCGGCGTCAGCGTGCGCTTCCCGGACAACGGCTACCGGGGTGATTACGTGGTCGAAATCGCCCGTGCCTTGCGCGCGCGCGAAGGCGACCGCCTGCTGCACAAGGCGGTCGATGTGCAGGCCGATCTGCCGCCGGATGAAACCCAGGGCACCGAACAGGCACCCGGCGACAAGGAAGCCCATGTCGATGCGCTGATCGCGCGCGCCCGCAACCTGCTGGGCGAGGCCGACTACCGCATCGTTTTCGAGGCCGGTCTGGACTGGTGCCTGGCCGATATCCGCGACGATCTGGGCCAGTTCCGTGTCAAGCACGACAACTTCTTCTCCGAACGCTCGCTGATGACCGACGGTTACGTCGCGCGCGCCATCGACACCTTGCGCGCCAAGGGCCATCTGTACGAAAAGGGTGGCGCCACCTGGTTCCGCGCCACCGATTTCGGTGACGACAAGGACCGCGTCGTGGTGCGCGAGAACGGCGTCAGCACCTACTTCGCCTCGGATCTGGGCTATCTGTTGAGCAAGTTCGAGCGCGGCTACGAGCGCGCGCTGTACGTGTTCGGTGCCGACCACCACGGCTACATCGCACGCCTGCGTGCCGCCGCCGATGGTCTGGGCCTGGACCAGACGAAGATCGACATCCAGCTGGTGCAGTTCGCGATCCTGTATCGCGGTGCCGAGCGCGTGCAGATGTCGACCCGCGCCGGCAGCTTCGTCACCCTGCGCGAACTGCGCGACGAGGTCGGCACGGATGCCGCGCGCTTCTTCTACGTCATGCGCGGCAACGACCAGCACCTGGATTTCGATCTGGAACTGGCGCGCAAACAGTCCAACGACAACCCGGTCTACTACATCCAGTACGCCCACGCCCGCGTCTGCGCACTGCTGCGGCAGATGGCGGAAAAACAGTGGACCTACACCCGCACCGCGATCGAAGCCGCCCGCACCCGTCTGGTGGAACCGCAGGAGCAGGACCTGCTGATGGAACTGCTGCGCTTCCCGGAAGTGATCGACTCGGCCGCCGCCAACGACGCCCCGCAGCTGATCGCCACCTACCTGCGTGAACTGGCCGGCGAGTTCCACAGCTACTACAACGCCACCGCGATCCTCGTGCCCGAAGAGGAACTGCGCAACGCCCGCATCGGGCTGTGCCTGGCGATCCGCCAGGTGCTGGTGAACGGGCTGGTACTGATCGGGGTATCCGCACCGGAGACGATGTGATGGCTGCTCGACGCAGGAAAACCCAGGCCCGCCGTGGCAACGAACGCCGCATCCCCGTATGGCTGTGGCTGCTGGGTGGCGTGCTGATCGGCCTGGGCCTGTCGGCCGCCGTACTGATCTGGGAACGCGACGGCAAACTGCCCGGCCCGCGCCCGAACCCGGCCGCCACCGCACCGCGCGAATCCGATCCGCCGATCGCCCCGGCCAAGGCGCCGGAAGCCGAACGCCAGAAGCCGCGCTACGACTTCTACACCCTGCTGCGCGAGCGCGAAACCGCCGTGCCCGATACCGAACTGGCGGAAAAGGTCCGCGCCGAAGCCGCCCAACCGGCCAACGCCCCGACCACCACGCAGCCGGCGCGTGAGCGTTACCAGCTCCAGGCCGGCGCCTTCCGCGACATGCGCGATGCCGACGCAATGAAGGCGCGCATCGCGCTGGCCGGCCTCCAGGCCCGGGTCGAACCGGCCGAAGTCAACGGCACCACGATGTACCGCGTGCGCCTTGGCCCCTACGCCACCGCGCGCGAACTGGAAGAAGCCAAGCGCCAGCTGGCCAGCAACGGCGTACCCGACACCCTGGCGGTGCGCGAAGCGATTCCCTGAGGCTCCGCTGTGCTGCCGCCCGGCAGCACGCCAGGGCGGCCTGTGACACCGCCGGCACCGGATTCAGCAGTCATGGTTGTTCCTGGCCGGTAATTTGTTACACTGCGTAGCTTGCCGCGACCCGGCGGTGCCTGTGGACAACCCACACAGGCCAAGGGTCACAGCAACAGATTCCAAGGTTCTGGCTATGTAGCTCAGCCGGTTAGAGCACAGCACTCATAATGCTGGGGTCGGTGGTTCGAGTCCACCCATAGCCACCAAAATCAACAATAAAATCAGTATGTTGTAAGACTAAAGCCCGCCAGAGAAGCGGGCTTTTTTGTGCCTGATCCACTGTCACAGCATTGCTGGATACTTTCGGGTGCGTCTTCCTGGGAGGTCAGCTACGAATGCCGAATCAGGCCTGTGACAGGTTCTGTGACAGTTGGACGTGTCACAGGCCCGAACAAGGCGCTGAATTTGACCCTCACACTCGATTGGTTGCATCCGGTTCCGCAGTTTCCCGCACGCAGTCTTCAGAGCGCACTTTCCATGGATGTGAACCGCCCCGGGTTCTTCGGAGGCTCCAACCTTTGAGAGGATGGAGCCATGAAGACGACAGCAACACGTTACTCCCCGGAGCTGCGCGAGCGTGCGGTGCGGATGGTGCTGGAGCACCAGGGCGATCACGGATCGCAGTGGGCGGCGATTGCCTGGATCGCCGGCAAGGTGGGCTGCACGCCCGAGTCGCTGCGCCGCTGGGTGCGCCAGGCCGAGCGTGACCGCGGTCTGCGCGCCGGCGCAACCACCGACGAGCGTGAGCGGATAAAGGCGCTTGAGCGGGAGAACCGCGAGCTGCGGCAGGCCAACGAGATCCTGCGCAAGGCGTCGGCGTATTTTGCCCAGGCGGAGCTCGACCGCCGGTTCAAGCCATGACGGCGTTCATCGACGAACACCGCGACACGTACGGAGTCGAGCCGATCTGCAGGGTGCTGCCGATCGCTCCGTCGACCTACTACACGCATGTGGCCCGGCGGGCCGATCCGGAACGCCAGCCGATGCGGCAGCGTCGCGATACAGACCTGTGCGAGCAGATCCGCCGCGTCTGGGAAGAGAACTTCCAGGTGTATGGCGTGCGCAAGGTCTGGCGGCAGTTGCTGCGTGAGGGCGTGCAGGTCGGCCGCTGCACGGTGGAGCGACTGATGCGGCAGATGGGGCTGCGTGGCGTGGTCCGTGGCAAGCCGGTGCGCACCACCGTCGCCGACCCGGCGCGGCCGTGTCCGCTGGACCGGGTGAACCGGCAGTTCCGCGCCGACCGACCCGATGCGCTGTGGGTGTCGGACTTCACCTACGTCTCGACCTGGCAGGGCTTTGCCTACGTCGCCTTCGTCATCGACGTGTTCGCCCGGCGCATCGTCGGCTGGAAGGTGGCGGCCACCGCGCACACGGACTTCGTCCTGGATGCGCTGGAACAGGCGCTGCACGCCCGTCGTGGCCCCGCCAGCCGCTCCCTGATCCATCATTCAGACCGCGGCAGCCAATACGTTTCGATCCGCTACACGGAACGTCTGGCCGATGCCGGCATCGAACCGTCGGTAGGCAGCGTGGGCGACTCCTACGACAACGCGTTGGCCGAGACGATCAACGGACTGTACAAGGCCGAGGTCATCCACCGTCGCTTCTGGAAGAGCCGGGAGGCCGTCGAACTGGCCACGCTGGAATGGGTGGATTGGTTCAATCATCGACGTCTGCTGGAGCCGATCGGCAACATCCCGCCGGCCGAGGCAGAAGCCGCGTACTATCGCGACAACCCCGAGTACGCCATGGCGGCGTGACTCACAACAATGAGCCTCCGGAATTCCCGGGGAGGTTCAAGATGCTCTTCACCGTGTATTCGCGATACGTACCCAATCTGACACGCCAGGACAGATTGGCCATTACCGGATTGCTGACACGCGCAAAGGCGGCGGATCCAGAAGCGCCCACGGCCAAGAATGTGCCGGGCGAACAGGGTCGCGTACTGCGAAACGAGGAGGGCGCTTGGACGCCGGTTACATGCCTGCCCACCAAAAAGTCCAGCTTCGACCAGTGGATGGATGATCTTGTCGAAATTTAGGAACACCGAACTGTGGTGCACGAAGGGATGAAGCTGCTCTAAGAGGCTGACTGGAAGTGGCTCAATCCAGCTCAGTGAAAATCCCGGCTGCGCACAGCCAGTGATGCAAGCCACGGGCTGAGATCATGCAGGTGGCGGGCGATCAGGTGACACACGCCGTCTTTGATCTCCAGTTCACCATCGACCTGCAACAGACGTGATTCCAGCAATGCGCGACGTTGCCGCTGGGCCAGCTGCTGCCAGACCACGACATTGACCAGGCCGAACTCGTCTTCCAGGGTGACAAAGGTGACGCCTCCGGCGGTCTGCGGGCGTTGGCGGCCGATGACGAGGCCGGCGGCACGGACCGCACGATCGGCATTGAAACCGGCAAGTTCGCGCGAGCTTTTGCAGCGTTGTCTGCTCAGTCGGGCGCGTAGCAGTGCGAGCGGATGCCGGCCCAGTGTGGTGCCAGTGGTGGCGTAATCGGACAGCAGTTCCTCACCGATACCCGGCAACGGCAAACTGATGGCCACATCCGGCGTGGCGATGCCTTCAAGCAACGGGCGTTGTGGTTCCAGCCCGGCCACGGCCCAGCGCGCACGGTGGCGATGGCCGGCGATGCCACGCAAGGCACCTGCATCGGCCAGACGCGCAAGTGGGGATTTTTCATTGCTGTGGGTGCCACCTGCGCTGCCGGACAGATCCAGACAGGCGCGTTGGGCAAGGTCGGATACATCGGTGAAGGGACGGTGCGCGCGTGCCGCGACGATGCGTTGCGCGGCGCCCTCGGCCAACCCGCGGACCATGCGCAAACCCAGACGGATGGCGAAGGCACCGCGCTTGTCCTGTTCCAGCGAGCAATCCCAATCGCTGTAACGCACATCCACCGGATACACCGCCACGCCGTGGCGGCGGGCATCCTGCAGAATCTGGTCCGGGCTGTAGAAACCCATCGGCTGACTGTTGATGATGGCGCAGGCAAACGCCGCCGGATGGTGGCATTTGAGCCAGCAACTGGCCCAGGTCAGCAACGCAAAACTGGCCGAATGGGATTCAGGAAATCCGTATTCGCCAAAGCCCTTGATCTGCCCGAAGATGCGCTCGGTGAAGGCCTCGTCGTAACCGCGTTCGAGCATGCCACCGATGAGTTTTTGCCGATGCGGCTCCAGCCCACCGTGGCGTTTCCACGCCGCCATCGCGCGACGCAGCTGATCCGCTTCTCCCGGCGTGTAGCCGGCGGCAACCACGGCCAGTTCCATCACCTGCTCCTGGAACAGCGGCACGCCCAAGGTGCGTTCGAATACTTTCTTCAGCGCCTCGGACGGATAGCTGACCGGCTCCTCGCCGCGTCGCCTGCGCAGGTAGGGATGCACCATGTCGCCCTGGATCGGGCCGGGGCGGACGATGGCGACCTGGATCACCAGGTCGTAGAACTCTTTCGGCTTCAGGCGAGGCAGCATCGCCATCTGCGCGCGTGATTCAATCTGGAAGGTGCCGATGGTGTCGGCCCGGCTGATCATGTCCCAGGTGGGTGTGTCGTCGGCCGGGATCGTCGCCAGCGTCAGGTCCGGTCCATCGTGCCGGCGCAGCAGATCCAGACAACGGCGCAGCGCGCTCAACATACCCAGCGCCAGCACGTCGACCTTCATCAGGCCCACGGCATCCAGATCGTCCTTGTCCCACTGCACCACGGTGCGCCCTTCCATCGCGGCGTTTTCCACCGGCACCAGCGTGTGCAGCGGATGCTCGGAAATGACGAAGCCGCCCGGATGCTGCGACAGGTGTCGGGGGAAACCGACCAGTTCACCGGCCAACACCAGAATGCGATGGATCAGCGGGCTGTCCGGATCGAAACCGTGCTCGCGCAGGATGGCCGCATCGGGCAGCGCATCACTCCAGTGCCCGACGCAATCGGCCAGCGCGTTGACGCTGTCCGGCGGCAAACCGAGGGCACGCGCCACATCACGCAGCGCGCCGGTGGCGCGGTAGCTGCTGGCCACGGCGGTGAGTGCGGCGCGGTCGCGGCCATAGCGGGCGAACACGTACTGGATGACTTCCTCGCGCCGCTCGTGCTCGAAATCCACGTCGATATCCGGCGGCTCGTTGCGCTCGCGCGAGATGAAGCGCTCGAACAGCATGCCGATGCGTTCCGGATCGATCTCTGTGATGCCCAGCGCGTAGCAGACCGCCGAGTTCGCCGCCGAGCCACGGCCCTGGCACAGAATGCCGCGTGAGCGTGCGAAGCGGACCAGATCGTGCACGGTGAGGAAATAACTCTCGTAGCCCAGTTCGGCGATCAGTGTCAGTTCCTTGTCGATCAACCGGTGCGCCTTGTCCGGCACGCCCTGCGGCCAGCGCCAACGCATGCCTTCCTCGACGCACTGGCGCAGCCAAGCCGTGGCGCTGAAACCGGGCGGCACCACTTCGTGTGGGTACTGGTAACGCAACTGCGAAAAATCGAACGTGCAGCGCCGCGCAATGCGTACCGATTCGGTCAGCAGTTCCGCCGGATACAGGCCAGCCAGGGCCGCGCGCGATCGCAGATGCCGCTCCCCATTCGGGAACAGCCGGTACCCGGCTTCGGTCACCGTGACGTGATGGCGGATCGCGGTCAGCGTGTCCTGCAAAGCACGACGACCACGCGCATGCATATGCACATCGCCAGCAGCGACCAGCGGCAGCGCCAGTGTTTCACCCAGCGCCTGGAGTTGGGCAAGGCGCGCGGCGTCATCGGGGCCGCGATGCAGTTCCACCGCGATCCACAGCCGTTCGGGAAAACATGCGCGCAACCAGTGGCCGTCGCCGACAGCCGGAGCATCGCCGGGCAGCCACAGCGCGAGCAGGCCATCGGTGTCGTTGTCCAGATCCTCGCGCAACAGCCGGTAGCTGCCTTTTTCCGCACGGCGGCGGGCGGCGGTGACCATGCGGCACAGGCTCTGGTAGCCGGCGAGGTTTTCCGCCAACAGCACCAGTTTCGGGCCGTCTTCGATCTGCATTTCGCAGCCGACGATGAAGGCGATGCCGGCTTCCTTCGCCGCCTGCCAGGCACGCACTGCACCGGCCAGCGTGCATTCGTCAGTGATCGCCAGCGCTGCGTAGCCGTGGTGTTTCGCGCGCTGGAACAACTCACGGGCGCTGGAAGCGCCGCGCTGGAAACTGAAGTTCGACAGGCAATGCAATTCGGCATAGTCCGGGAGCGCGGCCGTGCTCATGCGAACCAGCCATGCAGCAGCAGCCGGCCATCGCCGTCGTGCGGATGGAAAGCCCAGGCGTACTGGCTGCTGCGGGTGCGCACGCGGTAGTAGTCGCGGCGGATGTCGCCCCCATCCCACCAGCCGGTTTCAATGCGTTCCGGGCCAGCCAGCACCTGCGGCAGCGCATCAGGCAGACGGCGCGGCTCGTGCAGCAACCAGGCCGGGCGCGGCAGTGCCGGACCGGCAGGCGCGGCAGCGGATTCAAGCAGGCACTGCGTGGCCTTTTCAGGACGATGGTCGGTCGGTGCGGCCAGGGTCTGCACTGCGTCTTCACCCAGGCGCGCGCGCAGGCGTTCACGCAGGGCCTGCCACGGCGTGGATTGCTGCGGACGTGGATCGAACAGTTCACGCCGTTCCGGCACGAACGGCGGCAGTTCTTCCGCACGCAGCGTCATGCCACGCACCGGCGCCGGCAGATGCGCGCGCTCCAGCCGGCCGCGCGCCAGTTCAAACAGACGGGCCGCATCGCGCTCGGGCGCCAGCAGGCCGACAGGTACAGGCGTAGCTGGATGACCTTCGTGTTCCAGCAGCAGCTCGAAGTGCTGCACACCGCCATCGCGGGCGACCAGATACAGCGCCAGATCGGCGGTCAGGCGGCGCAGCGGAAACAGCAGGGCCTGCGAGGATTCGACCTCAAAACCCAGCTCGACCTGCGCCTGGAAACGATCCGGCGGGCGATACAGTGTCAGCGCCATGTCGCGCTCACCGAGCAAGGCATCCAGATGTGCCAGCAGCTTCGGTGAAAAGCGCCGCGCCAGACTGCTGCGCGGCATGGCCTGCACCTGTGCCAGTGTGCGCAGGCCCATGCGTGCGAGGGAATCGGCCATGCCGGCCGGCAGGCCAATGCGATCCACCGGCACATGCTGAAAGCGTGCACGCAGCGTCTGCGGGTCTTCGCATGCTGCGCCATCCTCGATCCCGGTCAGCACGCGTGCGGCCAGCGGCCACGGCGCCAACGCGAGGCGATGGCGGAAGCCCATCGCGTCCAGTTCCTCGCGCCAGCGCGCCTGCAAGGTCTGCCAGTGCCCGAACAGCCCCTGGCTGCCGGCCACTTCCACCACCAGCGCGCGACGCCCCAGCACCGCGACCTGCGAGCTGAAACCGTAAGCCCAGGCCGCGAGCAGATCCAGTTGACGGGTTTCCTCGCGCGGGTCGTGGATCAACATGCGCAACTGCCCGGCCAGCGCCTGCGCGGTGGTCAGTGACTGACCCGGCCGCAGGCCCAGCGCACGGGCGCGTTCGCAGACATCGCGCAGCACGCGGCGCTGCAGCGGACCATCGATCAGCACCGTGGGCAGAGGACTTTCCGGCGCACGGCGGAGACAGCCATCAAGCGCCAGATGCGGCAGCAACAGACAGGCCCAGTGCATCGCCCGGACTCAGTGCGCGTTGAACGGAATCGACTGCGGCGGCGCCATTCCGCCGCGACACTTGAGCACGCGCAGCGCCGATGCAGCCGCATCAATGGCGATGCGCAACGCCGCCGGCGAAGGGTTGCGCGCAGCCTGCAACGGACGCCAGGCCAGCGCCAGGGTCTGGCCGGTTTCAGCCGCCACCTGGAGCCGGCGCAGGGCGCGGTCATCGGCCAGCTGTGGCCAGCACAACACCGCGCCGCAACTGCCCGAACGCAGGCATTGCTCGGCCGCCCACAAGGCATCCTTCGGGCTTTCCGCATTCACCAGATGCAGGCGCTCCAGCGCGATACCAGCGCTCTGCCAGGCCGGCGCGAAAGGCCGATGCGGTGGCGCCACCAGCACGATGCGCTCACCCGCCTGCGACAGGCGCGCCAGCGCCGGCCAGGCCAGACGGATTTCACCCACGCCTTCGGCCGCATGAAGGATTTCGCTCAGCGCCGAACCCGGCCAACCGCCTGCCGGCAGCACTGCGTCCAGTGCCGCGTGGCCGGTGGCATGGACTGAAGGCGCGGCCGGGAAACTGCCGCCTTTCCACAGCCGACGACCGTCCAGCAGGTCCTCAAGCCCGGCATCCGGCGCAGGGGTGCCCACGGCGGCATCGTTGGCGGCCAGCGGCTGCGGCCAGGCAAGCACGGCACCCATATCAGCCGCGCCGCACCAGGCCGCAGTAGATGCCTTCGATGGCGAACTCCTGACCAGCCTTCACTTCGATCGGTGCATAGGCCGGATTGCGCGACAGCAAGCGCACCTGGCCCTGTTGCAGCGACAGACGCTTGATCGTGATCTCGCCATCGAGCCGGGCCACGACCACCTGACCGTCGCGTGCCTCGGAACTGCGATGCACGCCGACCAGATCGCCATCCAGGATGCCGTCCCCGTTCATCGAGTCACCCTGTACCCGCAGCAGGTAGTCGGGCCGCTGCGAGAACAGGCGCGCATCCAGCGACAGCGTATCGACCAGTTCGGCATCGGCCTCGATCGGCACGCCGGCCGCCACCCGGCCGAGGATCGGCACCGGCAACGTGGTGGATTTAAGCCCCGCACCAGCAGGCCGGATGCCACGCGCCTGTCCCGGGGTCAGCTCGACCAGTCCGGCCTCCGCCAGCGCCAGCACCTGCTTGCGCGCCGCCCCGCGTGAAGCCAATCCGCAGGCAGCGGCGATCTCGGCCAGCGAGGGAGGCTGGCCGTGGATGAGGGCGCGTTCCTGAATGAAGGTCAGGATGGCCTGGCGGCGGGGGTTGAGGGGAATCATGGAGTACATTTGTACCCCATTGATGCAGCGCCTGCCAACCTCGATCAGATGAGGACGTGGATTCTACGGGCACGGAGGCACGCCACCTGGGGCCCCGGTAGTTGTCAACGAAGTTGTCCGCTCGATCATGCGGCCAACCCGCCGGCGCGGCTCAGCTCTGATCCGAGTAATAGTGGACAAAGGCGTCGCGGATCTGGCTGCGCAGCTGTCCGTCATCCCACGGCTTGGTCAGGAATCGGAAAACCGCACCCTGGTTGACCGCTTCCGTGACCACGCTGAGATCGGTATAGCCGGACAGGATGATGCGCACCGTGTTGGGATAAAGGCTCTTCACCTTGCCCAGCAATTCGGTGCCCGACATGCCCGGCATGCGCTGGTCGGACAGGATCACCTGGATCGGATGCAGTGCCAGCAGGTCCAGTGCTTCGGCACCGCTGCGGGCAATGAGGATGTTGTAGCCGTCCCGCCGCAGCAGACGGGTCAGTGCATTGCAGATTCCGATCTCGTCGTCCACCACCAGCAGGTTGCGGTGATCGGACGGCTCCGCACCGGGGATGGCGAGCTTGCGCCTGCTCATGATGCTGGCGACAAAGGCGTCGGCCTCTATCGGTGGGCTGAAGAGGTTGCCCTGCATCTCGTCGCAATCGTGCTTGGTCAGGAACTTGAGCTGTGCGTGTGTCTCGACGCCCTCGCCAACCGCCTTGAGGCGCAAGCTGCGCGCGATCCGGATGATCGCCAGCGCGATCGCGGCATCCTCGACGCTGCGGGTGACATCGACAATGAAGCTGCGATCAATCTTGACCCGGTGGAACGGCAGCTGTTTGAGGTGCGAGAGCGAGGAATACCCTGTGCCGAAATCATCGAGCGCCAGCCCGACACCGAGCCCGCGCAGCTGTTTGAGTACGAGTGCCGACGTGGCCATGTCCTGCAGCACGGCACTTTCGGTCAATTCCAGTTCGATCAGGTCGGGCGTCAGCCGGTGCCGGGCAAGGGTTTCCGTCATGATCCTGAACAGGTCGCCACGGTTGATCTGGATAGCCGAGATGTTGGCGCTGATCTGCACGAGCGGCACGCCTGCAGCCCGCCACTGGGCTTGCTGCCAGCACACCTTGTCGAGTACCCAGTTGCCAATCTGGTAAATTAGCCCGCTGCGTTCGGCGGCACCGATGAACTCGCCGGGCATGATCAGACCACGTTCCGGATGGTGCCAGCGCAGCAGTGCCTCCGCCCCCACGATTTCACCGCTTACCAGGTCCACCCGTGGCTGATAGACGAGCCGGAACTGCTCCTGGTTGAGCGCTTCATGCAACTGCGTTTCCAGTGATTGGGCACTGCCGTGCTGGCCGCTGCGCGAATACCTGCTGAATCGTTCGCCACCCGCCTTGGCCAGGTGCAGGGCGGCTCCGGCCCGCTCCAGGTCAGGCAGGTCGTCCGCGTCATCCGCAGCGGCCGAATAATGGGCGGCGCCGAATCGTGCCTTCAGCTGAATGTCCTCGTCGCCCACTCTGAACATGCGTTCGAAGACCAGCGTCAGCCGGCGCCGCATTTCTTCGCAGACATCGCTTTCGACGGTGGCGGGCGCGGGTTCGGCGACGGCGAACGTGTCACCGCCGACGCGCGCGATCAGCGCGGGACTCTGGAACGATTCGCTCAGGCGGGAGCCCACTTCCTGCAGCAAATGGTCTCCCGCGGCGCGCCCATACTGTCGGTTGGTCTGGGCGAACTTCTCCAGATCCAGCATGACGACACCCAGTTGTCCGCCCTGGGTGTGCACCTCGTTTGCCAGCACCTCCACGTGTTCGTGGAACGACTGGGCGTTCATCAGGCCGGTGAGCGGATCGAAGTGGATCAGGTGGTGCAGCTGGCTGGCGGTCTCGATATGTTCCAGGGCATAGGAGAGGTCGCGTGCGACCCACTCCAACAGCTCGATCTCCGCTTCGTCGAAGAACCCGGGCTCCGATGCCATAAACACCAGCGCACAATCCACTTTCCCTGCGACCAATAGCGGGAATGCGGCCCCCGAGTGCCCTCTCGGCGACTCGATGCAACAGGCAAGTTCAGGAGATGCAATGTCCGAATCGGCGAGCGTATCGGTGACAACCGAGCGGGCGCTGTGCAGGGCGCGAATGCCCAGGGTCTCCTTGTGGTGGCTCGGGTCGAGCATCAGGTCATCGGATGAAAGATCCTCGCTGTTGCACGCCGCGCTGCCCGCAGGACGCCGCAACATGCCCGTCGCCGAGTCGATTTCCTCCACCCACGCCATGGCGAAATCACCATCCTGCACCGCGATGCGGCAGGCCTCGCGCAGCAGCGAGGCGCGGTCCTTGCGCCGCAGCATGGCTGAGTGGATCGCGCCGATCATGCGTCGCAACCGGTTCAGGCGTGCGAGTCGGTGCTCCTGCAGCTTGCGCTCCGTGACATCGTTCATCAGGAGCAGGAAGGTGCCATCGGGCATGCCTGTGAGGGTGACACGAACGATGACGCCCTTGTCCGGGCCGTGGGGCAAGCGCCACTCTTCATGAACCCGCCCGCCGTCGGCAAAGCGCGCCAATCCGGCGGGAGCAGGCGGAAAGTTGTCCCCACCGGTGAGTTCAGACAGGTGTTTGCCGAGGATTGCAGATCGTTTCCGGCCTAATATTCGGCATGCGGCCGGGTTGACGTCGACGCAGATCCCATGGGCGTCGCCAACCAGAACGCCTGCCGGCGCGTGCTCGAACAGCAGGCCGTAGCGTTCCTGACTTTGTCGACGCAGCTCCTCGGCTTCGACCCGCGCGGATATGTCTATGCCCACGCCGACCAAACAGTCGGCCCCATCAAGTTGCACGCGTCGCCCGCTGAGTAAATGCGGCCGGACGCGCCCCCCGTGCAAACGTATGCCCGCTTCAACGGCCGCATCGCCGTGTGCAAATGCCCTTTCAATCGCGGCCTTGAGTCGATCACGATCCGACTCTGCAACGAAATCGGCTGAGCTCATGTCGCGAATCTGCTCTGGACGAAGCCCGGTGAGGCGCTCGAAGTTCCGGTTCCAGCGCAGAAGGCGGCCTTCCCTGTCGTACAGGTACAAGATGCCCGGCATGCTCTCGATCATGGCATCGGTCAGGCGCTGCGCGCGTTCGGCCTGCTGCTGCGTTTGCCGCATTGCCTCGGTACGCGCCAGAACTTCCAGCCCGAATCCGATGCCGTTGGCAAATCGCTCCAACAGCGAAATTTCCTGCTCGCGGAAGTACCCGCGCTCGCGCGAGTAGACATTGAGGGTGCCGGCAATCGTTCCCTTGTCCCGGATCGGGATGGCGGCTGCCGCGCGCAGCGCGCAATCGCGTATCGCGTGCTGCCATGGTGCCTGGCGGGCGTCGTTTTCCAGGTCGTTGCTGACGCAATACCTGCCGGTGCGAAACGCCGTGCCGATGACACCGCGCCCCTCGGCACGGTCGTCTGCGAAGACGGCGATGCGGGAAAGTTGCGCCCAGGCTTCCCCGGCAAATGCCACGGGCAGGATCCGCTGCGTCGCAGGTTCGTGCCAGCCGACCCAGGCGGTGGAAAACCCGGCATCCTCGACCAGACACGTGCAGGCGGTCTGGAACAGCTTGTCGCGCGGCGGCTCACCGGCGACGACCTGGACAAGCCGGGTCAGCGCCGCATAAAGCCGGGAGAGCCGCACGGCCTCATTTTCCCGCACGAGCAACGCGCGGATGTCACGAATCTGTTCGACCACACCCGTGACGCGGCCATCGACGCCGCGCACTGGCGTGCAATGGACCAGCACGCAGACCCTGTCGCCATTGCGGTGCAGCCGGGAGGTTTCAAGCGGCTCGGTCCGGCCGGCCTCGCGACATCTGCGGAGCAGGCGCGCATGCTCTTCCTGTTCGTATTCCGGAACGATGCGGCTGATCGGCGTGCTGAGCATTTCTTCGGCGCGGTACCCGAAGATGCGTTCGGCACCCAGATTCCAGCCGGTGACATGACCGGCTTCGTCGCTGCTGATGACGGCATCCAGTCCGCCATCCGGGGTCACCGGAAGTTCTCCGCACTCCGCCCAGGATGGCTCCTGCGTGCTGCCGTCCGCCAGTTTCTGCGATGTGCAGTTCCGGATGCGGCGGGCCAGCTGCGAGGCGACCAGGCGCAGACCCGCATGGCGCCGTGCGTCCCAGGCCACCGGTTCCGGGGCAAGCACGCACAGACTGCCAAGGACCTTACCATCCTCGCCGAGCAGCGGCACGCCGACGAGAAACACCGGTACCGGTGCACCCGCCGTTCTGGTGATCGATGGCAGTGCGGATCCTTTCGACGGATCGAACATGGTTCCGTCGACCGCTCCGGTCGCGACGCCCAGGCATGCTGGTGCCAGGGCATCCATTTGGGCTGCATCCAGCCCGGTGGCCATGCACGGCGTCTGGAACTCATCGGAGCCGAGTGAGAGCAGGGCGATCGGAAGCTCACAGATGTGCGCCGCCAGCGCCAAGGCATCCTCGCCCCCAGCCATCATCGCCAACGCGTGGAGCCACCGCGTCGAAGCTGCCTCAGATCCTGCGCTGCCGGAATGTTCCATCGCGATCGATCCTGCAGTTCAAGGTGGCGTGAGCCTGGCATCAGCCGGCGGGCGGTCCGCAGCCCGGATATCGGGCACACAGCCCCGGCTCGCACGAAGACGTGCGGCGGAACTGGAAACCGGTGTCGTACGATTGCACCGCCCGCGGGCATTTCCTATCATCGTTGCGACTGATTCGCAAGTTCTGTCGGATACTCCGGTCGCGCGCGACATGCCTGTCGATCAGGTCGTCTTCGGATGAAATCATGGAGCGCGGAATGCACCCATCGCGGCACCCGATTCGTCTCCCAAACGCCTCCTGGTCCGTTGAGGACGATGTTGCCGGGCCTTCTGCCGGGATCGGCCGGCGTGATCTGACGCGCCGCGCGCGGTACCCGCTCCGAGGGCCTTGATGGACGCCGAACGCCCCGCTTCGTCAGCATCAAGCACGGTGGTCGGACCGGTCAGCCGACCAGATGAGCCGGAGCGGGTCAATTTGCATGTCCTGAAATTGGTCGAGTACATGCCGGCCGCCGTGCTGTTGCTGGAAGCCGATCAATCCATCCTCTACAGCAATCGCGCCGCGAAACTTCTGGCCCAGGTGCTCTCGCCGGTTCAGGGCGGTGCTCCGCGCATCCACGTGCAGGATTGGCATCCGCAGCTGGTGCCGCCGGACGCGCTGGAGTTGTGCCGTTTGCGTGGCACGTGGTCTGGCAATGTGACGCTGGATCTGCCGCATCGCTCGTCGCGCGTGCTCCAGGTCAAGATCAACGCGCTCGGAGAGCGCGGCGGTGCGCCGTACGGTTTATCGTTGCGCGACGTCACCCTGGAGCACTGCCGCCAATTGGAGCTCAATCTGCGCAACAGCGAGCTCGAAGTGGCGCTGGCCAGGCTCAGCAATGTTCAGGAAGCCGTGTTGAAGACCGAGAAGCTTGCTTCGATCGGCCAGCTGGCGGCCGGTGTGGCGCACGAAATCAACAATCCGATGGCTTACGTCAAGTCCAATCTGAACGCGCTGCGGCACGATATCTTTCAGCTGCTGTCCGAAACCCGCGCCCGCCTGGATGGCCAGCCCCTGAGCGAGGATGAAGGAATTGATATTGAGGAGGTTGCGAGCGAGATCCGGGATCTGATCGCCGAATCGTGCGAAGGTGTGGATCGCGTCGTCAAGATCGTCCGTGACCTCAAGGACTTTTCCCATGTGGATCGGATCGACAACTGGGTATTGGCCGACCTTCATGCCGGGCTCGAATCGACCCTGAACATCGTCCGGAACGAACTTAAATACAAGGCCCATATCGTCAAGACGTTCGGGGAGCTGCCACTGATCGAATGCCTGTCCTCGGAACTCAACCAGGTTTTCATGAACATATTGATGAATGCGGGACAGGCACTGGACAATTACGGTGTCATCACCGTCACCACCGAGCGTTATGGCGACAAGGTGCGTGTCTCGATAGGCGATGACGGCAAGGGCATACCCGAGGACGTGCTGCCGCGGATTTTCGACCCCTTCTACACCACCAAGATCGTGGGCGAAGGCACTGGGCTGGGACTCGCGATTTCCTATGGCATCGTGGCCAAACACCACGGCACGATCGAGGTCACCAGCGTGCCGGGGCAGGGCACGCTGTTTTTGATCGAATTGCCGATCGAGCAGCCTCGTTCGCGGGGCATGGAGTCATGAAATGTATCGAGTATTGTTGCTGGACGACGAACCCAACATTCTGCGCGCGCTGCGGCGATGCCTGACCGCCATCAGCCCTCAGCGCCTGGATGGTGATCCGTTGGAAATTGATGCCTTCAGTTCTCCCACGGACGCGCTGCGCAGCTGTGAGGAAGCCACATTTGACCTGATCCTCACCGACTACCGGATGCCGCGCATGGACGGCGTGGAGTTCCTGACGCGGGTGATTCCGCTCCAGCCTGATGCTCCGCGGGTGATCATTTCCGGCTTCGCCGATCGCGACGCCATCATCGCGGCGATCAACGACGCGCAACTGACCCGCTTCATCGAAAAGCCGTGGGACGATGGGGCACTGCAGGAGGCCGTGGTAACCATCCTGACACGCGGCAAGGTACAGGCCGTGCAGGCCTTCGCGCGTTCCGCAGCGTCCGAACGCGAGAGGCAGCGCCTGGAGGAGGAGTGTCCGGGCATCACCACGATTGACCGCGACCCGGATGGCGGCATCTGGCTTGACCTAGATGAGGTCAAGGACTGACACGGCGGCGGATTGTTTCATCGTCTTGAATGATCCGGGAGAACTCGGGGCGATTGATGTCGCCTGTCATCGTCGGGCCTCCGGCTCCTTGCCGAAGCGCGGCGGGGCCGGGGTGAATTCCCGGTTGTCCAGATCCGGCAGTTTCATGCGGCCGGCGGCCCAGTCGGCGCGGGCCTGGTCGATGCGTTCCTTCGAGGAGGAGACGAAGTTCCAGTCGATGTAGCGCGGGCCGAGCGGTTCGCCGCCCAGTGCCATGACCACGGCGTCGCCGATGGCGGTGATGGTGACGGGTTTGCCGGACACCAGCACCGCCATGCTGCCCGGCTCGATGCGTTGGCCGTCCAGTTCGACCTCGCCGCTGGCGACATAGACGGCGCGTTCGGGGTATTCGGCTGGCAGCGAGATGCGGGTGCCGGCGCGCAGTTGCCAGTGCACGTAGAACTGCGGCGAGTCGGTTTCCACCGGCGATTGCAGGCCGGCGAGGTGGCCGGCGATCAGGCGGCCATGGATGCCGCTGTCGCGCCACTCCGGCAGCGCATCGGCGCGGTGATGCCAGAAGCCGGGCTCGCGTTCCTCCTTTTCTTCCGGCAACGCCACCCAGGCCTGCACGCCGTCGAGCGGGCCGCCGTGGCTGCGCAGGTGTTCGAACCGTTCCGAATGGGTGATGCCGCGCCCGGCGGTCATCCAGTTCACCTCGCCCGGCTGGATCGCCTGCTCGAAGCCGAGGCTGTCACGGTGCGTAATGTGGCCGTCGAACAGATAGGTGATCGTGGACAGACCGATGTGCGGATGCGGACGGATATCGGCTTCGCGGGGCAGACCGGCGGCAATCTGTTTGGGCCCCATGCGGTCGAAAAAGATATAAGGGCCGACCATGCGCCGCTGCGCCGAGGGCAGGACGCGGCCAACCACGAAGGCGCCCAGATCGCGTTGGCGCTGGTTGATGACATGTTCGATCACGATGGTTTCCTGCTTTGATGTGGGTTGATCAGCCTCATTGCGCATTTCCTTCTCCCTTCGGAGTGAGGAGTGCTTTCGAGCAGCAACGCTGCAAGCGCGCAGGCCGGTGTACGGGTTCGGACGGCGCGTTGTGGATAGACCAGCAAAACATCACGGCGGCCGAACCCTCATCCGGCCGTGCGGGCCACCTTCTCCGGGGGAGAAGGAAAGCACCAGCTGCACAGCCGAGCCGCGCTGGGCGGCGCAGCCGATCTCCGCGCCGGCTGCACGCTTACAGTTTCCGCAGCGCGCCCTGGGCCAGTTCGATCGCCTTCTGCCGGTTGGTTTCCGGGTCCGAATCGGCTTTCACGTTGATGTGCACCAGGTTGCTGCCGGAAAGGAAGGTCAGCTGCGACATCGCCGTACCCCAACGTGCCTGTTCGCCGATGCCGGGAATATCCTGCGCGTCTTTGTAGACCGAGGTGCTGGCCTTGAATGCTTCCGGCCCGACGCCGCGTGCCACCACCAGCATCAGCTTGGCCGGATCGCGCACCTGGATCTCCTGCCCGCCGACGTGGATGGTGCGCACCACCAGATCGGTGCCCCATTCGTAGGAGCAGTTCGGGAAGGCGCCGCCGCCTTCGTCCACCTTCAGTTCGGTTGCCGTGTCGATGCCGAAGTGGGCGCGGATGTCATCGTTGCTGAAGATCTGGCAGGCGCTGGAAAGCGCGCGTGCATTCTCTTTGGCTGCTGCTTTCGGCGCCGCATTTGGTGTGGCGTCGGCCGCCGGGGTGTCGGCGGTGTTGCAGGCGGCCAGCAGGCCGCAGGACAGAAGCAGGGGCAGGAACAGGGCAGTACGCATGGGTGATCGACCTCGGGCAGATGGAAAAGACGGATTCGTATGCCGGAACACGACGGCGCGGATACGGCTTGTGCAAAGCGCTGCCCGAGTGTGGTCAGCCCGGCGCGCCACTGCAAGCCGCTGAAGTGTCTGCGTGGAAAGCCGGCCGGGTGTGGCGTGAAGGCGCGTTCGACGCGTATTTCGCCTGCCTGGGTGATCGTGATCGGGGCGGATTTGGGATTCCGGCGTAACACGCGGCAAACATTCGCGACACCTGTTCCGCCGTACCATGGCATCGCAGCCGTACATGCCGTGCGGGCGCCTTTTCAACCTGGCGGGAGAAGAAGATGAAAACCTACAACGTTGGTTACCTGGTCGGCAGCCTTGCCAAGGATTCGATCAACCGCAAGCTCGCCCATGCGCTGATCAAGCTGGCGCCCGAGCAGTTGAAGTTCACCGAAATCCCGTTCGCCGAGCTGCCGCTCTACAGCTACGACTACGACGCCGATTACCCGGAAGCTGGCCGCAACTTCAAGAAGGCGATCGAGTCCTCCGATGCGATCCTGATCATCACGCCGGAGTACAACCGTTCCATTCCCGGCAGCCTGAAGAACGCCATCGACTGGGCCAGCCGGCCATGGGGCACCAACTCCTTCGCGCATATCCCGTCGGCGGTGATCGGCACTTCGCCCGGTGCGATCGGCACCGCCGTGGGCCAGCAGCATCTGCGCAGCATCCTGGGTTTCCTGAACTCGCCGCAGATGAGTTCGCCGGAGGGCTACATCCAGTTCAAGGACGGCTTCCTCAACGATGCCGGCGAAGTGGCCGATGCTGGTACCGCGAAGTTCCTGGCCAGCTATCTGGAAGAGTTCCACCAGCACATCGCACGGGTGCTGACGGTGCTGCCGCGCGGCGCCTGAAACCTGCCTGATCCGTGGCCTGCCCGTGTCACTGCGGGCGGGCCATTGGCGCTGTGGCCGGCGCTGGTGTTGTCGCCGGGAGTGGTATAACGTCAGTTATAACTACCACGGAGCACGACGATGAAGCTCAAGATCACCACCATCGGCAATTCGGCCGGCGTCATCCTGCCCAAGGAACTGCTGGCCCGCCTGCGGTTGCAGAAGGGCGATGAACTGTTCGCACTGGAAACCCCGGACGGCATCCGTCTGACGGTGTTCGATCCGACCCTGGCCGAGCAGTTGGAAGTGGCCGAACGAATCATGCGCGAAGATCGCGCCGTGCTGCACAAGCTCGCGCAGTAGGGGTGAGCCATGATCGTCTGGATCGAAAAGCCTTTTGCCCTGGCCATCCACGACCGCCAGTTGGCCGAGCATGGCGGCAGCAGCGGCGTGCGCGATGAAGCCCTGCTGGATTCGGCATTGGCGCGTCCGCAGCAGTTGTATGCGCATGGTCAGCCGCCGCCGGATCTGGCCGATCTTGCCGCCAGCCTGGCCTTTGGTCTGGCGCGTAACCATCCGTTCGTGGATGGCAACAAACGCACCGTACACGTCTGCTACCGCGCATTTTTGGCGTTGAACGGCAGTACGTTGCTGGCCAGCGACGAGGAGAAATACACCGCAATGCTCGCCCTGGCCGAAGGCAGCCTGCCCGAAGCAGAGTTCGCCGCCTGGCTGCGCGAACGCATCCGCCGGGATGATGACCGCGTGCATGAATCGAAACCGGCGTATTGATTGAGCTAGCCTGCCGGGTTTATGCCACGGGAGTGGTTTCCCGTGATTTCTTCCCGGGTGCGCTGCGCTTACCCGGACTACGGGGCTTACACCGCTTCCAGTTGCGCGAAGGCCAGCACCAGCCATTTCGGGCCGGCATTTTCGAAGTTGACCTGTACCCGTGCGTGGCTGCCGGCGCCTTCGGCGTCCATGATCGTGCCGTCGCCGAAATGCGGGTGACGGACCGATTGGCCGAGACGGAAGGCGCTGGCCGATTCCTCCATCCGCATCCGCGCGCCGCCGCCGAGCATCGTGGCCGGGCGGCTGATGCTGATGCGCGGGCGCACTTCGCGGATCACGTCGGCCGGGATCTCGCGCAGGAAGCGTGACGGCACGCCGAGCGTATCGACGCCGTGGATGCGGCGTGATTCGGCATAGGACAGCACCAGCCGTTCGCGCGCGCGGGTGATGCCGACGTAGGCCAGGCGGCGTTCCTCTTCCAGCCGACCGGGTTCGTCGAGCGAGCGCTGCGCCGGGAACAGGCCTTCCTCCATGCCGCCCAGGAACACCAGCGGGAACTCCAGCCCCTTGGCCGAATGCAGCGTCATCAGCTGCACCCCGTCTTCCCATTGCTGGGCCTGGCCTTCGCCGGCTTCCAGCGCGGCATAGGCGAGGAAGGCGATCAGCTCGGGCAGATCGTCGACGTTGTCGCCGGGGGTGAAGCGGCTGGCGACGGTGACCAGTTCGTCAAGGTTGTCGGTGCGGGCATCGAGCAGGCCGCGCGATTCATTGGCGTAATGCGCGCGCAGGCCGGATTGTGTCAGCACGTGTTCGATCTGTTCGGGCAGGGTCATGCCGTCCAGCGCGGCGGCGAGGTTTTCGATCAGTTCAACGAAGCCGCGCAGCGCGTTGCGCGCGCGGGCCGCGAGCGTGGTGCCGGTGATTTCGGCCAGCACCGCTTCCCACAGCGGCGCGTTCTCGTCGCGTGCGCGCAGCCGAACCTGTTCCATGGTGCGCCCGCCGATGCCGCGCGTGGGCGTGTTCACCGCGCGCTCGAAGGCGGCGTCATCGGCGCGGTTGGCGACCAGGCGCAGATAGGCCAGCGTGTCCTTGATTTCGGCCCGCTCGAAGAAGCGCACGCCGCCGTAGACGCGGTACGGCAGCCCGGCCTGCATCAGGGCTTCCTCGAATGCGCGCGACTGGGCGTTGGAGCGGTAGAGGATGGCGCAGTCCTGCGCCCGGCCGCCGCCATCGATCCATTCGCGGATGCGGGTCACGGCGTAGCGCGCCTCGTCGTTTTCATCGTGCGCGGCGAACAGATCCAGCGGCTCGCCTTCGCCATCCTCGGTCCACAGGCGCTTGCCGAGGCGGTCGGGATTGTTCGCGATCACCGCGTTGGCGGCGGTCAGGATGTTGGAGGTGGAGCGGTAGTTCTGCTCCAGCCGGATGGTCTGCGCGCCGGGGAAATCGTGCAGGAAATGCTGCACGTGTTCGACCCGCGCGCCGCGCCAGCCGTAGATGGACTGGTCATCATCGCCGACTACCAGCACATTGCCGGTATCGCCGGCCAGCACCCGCATGAAGGCGTACTGGATGGCGTTGGTATCCTGGAATTCGTCGATCAGGATCTGCCCGAAACGCTGCCGATAGTGCGCCAGCAGCGCCGGGTTCTTCAGCAGCAGCTCGTGCGTGCGCAGCAGCAGTTCAGCGAAATCCACCAGCCCGGCGCGCTGGCAGACTTCTTCGTAGGCGGCATAGATGCGCAGCAGCGGATCGGTCGCGGCGTGGCCGCCCTGGATCGCGCCGGCGCGTTTGCCCTCGTCCTTGTGCGCATTGATGAACCAGACCGCCTGGCGCGGCGGATAGCGGCTGTCATCCAGTTCCAGATCGGCGATGACGCGCTTGACCAGGCGCAGCTGGTCGTCCGCATCCAGCACCTGGAAGCTCTCCGGCAGCCCGGCCTCCTGCCAGTGCAGCCGCAGCAGCCGGTGCGCGATGCCGTGGAAGGTGCCGATCCACATGCCGCGGGTGCCGTCGGGCATCAACGCTTCGCAGCGCTGCCGCATTTCGCGCGCGGCCTTGTTGGTGAAGGTCACCGCCAGCACGCCCCACGGCGGCACGCCCATCACCTGGGTCAGCCAGGCGATGCGGTGCACCAGAACGCGCGTCTTGCCGGAACCTGCACCGGCGAGGATCAGGAGCGGGCCGGCCGGCGCGGTGACGGCCTCGCGCTGGGCCGGGTTGAGCCCATCGAGCAAATGCGAAACATCCATCCCGCCATTGTAGCGGTGCGGCGATGCTGCGCCGGCAATGGTGCGGGGGTAACGGTGCGAGGAGCAGGTCCGGCTGGAAAAAACGGCCGCCAGCAAAGAGGCCGGCGGCGGGAAAGGAGAGAAGGTATCAGGCGCCGGAAATCCGGCCCAGCGGGCGCGACAGCGCCGGCAGCGTCAGCGACCAGCGGATGCGGGTCGCGGCGCGTGCGCGGTGTTCCTCGGCTTGGCGGATATCGGCGCTGGTGTCGCCGGATGCGGCGGCATCGCTGCCGGCCAGCTGCGTGGACGCCGGTTCGCACAGGTTCGCCAACGCGGTGTTGGCCGGTTCCTGCAGGGGTTCGCCCGCCAGGGCCAGGGCTGCCAGCGCGATCACCGGAACGGCCAGGCGCAGCGGGCGTCGAAGAGCGAGGCGTCGGGTCGAATGGGTCATGGTGGCATCTCCTTGTTGTTGTCGTGGTGAAGCTTCTCCGCACATCGGGTAAAGCAATATTCGAGCCAAACAACCATATCATACAAATCAATAACTTACAATTGGTCGCTGATTGCATGCTTGTGTCCGGCAAGCGCGCCGGATGTCCGCCGGCGGACACGGCGGCGGCGGCGGACGGCGCGCGTACAGACAGGGACAGGGCGATTCCGCCGATGTGACAGTGGCGCCCCCCGGACCAGTGCAGTCAGAATGTCGGTCTGGCAGCACGAGGGAAGGACATGAGCCTGAAAGAAGCACGGGTTCCCGATATCGGGGGCTACGCCGACGTTCCTGTGATCGAAGTCCTGGTTTCGCCCGGCGATACCGTGAGCAAGGACCAGGGCCTGGTCACGCTGGAATCGGACAAGGCCACGATGGAAGTACCGGCGCCGTTTGCCGGCGTGGTACGCGAGATCAAGGTCAAGCTGGGTGATGAGGTGGCCGAAGGCAGCGTCGTGGCGCTGATCGAGGAGGCCGCATCCGGCACCGCCGAGGCTGCGCCCGCAGCAGCGGCCAAGGAGGAAAAAGCCCCGGCCGCTGCGGCTGCGGCCCCGCCACCGAAGAAGGAAGCGCCTGCTGCACCCGCCGCTGCGCCTGCCGCACCGGACGCCGACAGCGCCGGCCCGCGCACGCCGCCGGTGGTGTTCGATGCCGACGCGGTGATGCCGGACAAGGTGCCCTATGCCACCCCGGCGATCCGCCTGTTCGCGCGCGAGCTGGGTGTCGATCTGATGCAGGTGCGCGGCAGTGGCCGCGATGGCCGCATCCTGCGCGAGGACGTGCAGAACTTCGTCAAATCCGCGCTGAGCGGCGGCATCACCAGCAGCGCTCCGGCAGCCGGCGGCGGCCTGAACCTGCTGCCCTGGCCAAAGGTGGATTTCGCCAAGTTCGGTGAAGTGGAAAGCGTTGCGCTGTCGCGTATCAAGAAGATTTCCGGTGCCAACCTGGCGCGCAACTGGGCGATGATCCCGCACGTCACCCAGTTCGAGCAGGCCGACATCACCGAGATGGAAGCCTTCCGCAAGCAGCTGGGTGCCGAGAACAAGGATCTGAAGATCACCCCGCTGGTGTTCCAGATCAAGGCCGTGGTCAGCGCGCTGAAGGAATTCCCGCGTTTCAACGCCTCGCTCGATGGCGACAACCTGGTGCTGAAGAAGTACTTCCACATCGGCATCGCGGTGGACACGCCCAACGGCCTGGTGGTGCCGGTGCTGCGCGATTGCGATCAGAAGGGTTTTTTGCAGCTCGCTGCCGAGCTGGGCGAAATCAGCAAGAAGGCGCGCGAAGGCAAGCTCGGCCCTGCCGACATGAGCGGTGGCTGCATGTCGATTTCCTCGCTCGGGGGCATTGGCGGCACCAGCTTCACGCCGATCATCAATGCGCCGGAAGTGGCGATCCTGGGCGTCTCCAAGGCCGCGATGCAGCCGGTGTGGAATGGCGAAAAGTTCAAGCCGCGCCTGATGCTGCCGCTGTCGCTGTCCTACGACCACCGCGTCATCGACGGTGCCGAAGCGGCCCGCTTCACCAGCTATCTGGCGCGCCAGCTGGGCGACATCCGCCGCCTGCTGCTCTGACAGCGCCCAGGGTGCGCGCCGCGACCGCGCGCCCTTCCTTCACGATATACAACGCCTGCGGGAGGACTCCATGGCACGCATCGACATCACGGTTCCGGATATCGGCGGCTTTGCCGATGTGCCGGTGATCGAACTGCTGGTCGCCGTCGGCGACACGGTGGGCAAGGACCAAGGGCTGGTCACGCTGGAATCGGACAAGGCCACGATGGAAGTGCCGGCACCCGAGGCCGGCACGCTGGTCGAACTGAAGGTGAAACTCGGCGATACCGTGTCCGAAGGTGCCGTCATCGCGGTGCTGGAAACCGCCGCAGCCAGCGCCGACAGTGCCGCTGCCGCGCCTGCCGCATCGGCTCCGGCCCCGGCTGCAAAACCGCCGGTGTCGCCCTCGCATCGCGCCCCGGCCGAACCATCCGCGCCCAAACCGGCGCTGGGCAGCGGCAAGCCGGCCGATATCGAATGCCGCCTGGTCGTGCTCGGTTCCGGCCCCGGTGGCTATACCGCCGCCTTCCGCGCCGCCGATCTGGGGCTGGATGTGGTGCTGGTGGAACGCTACGCCACCCTCGGCGGCGTTTGCCTCAATGTCGGCTGCATTCCATCCAAGGCGCTGCTGCATGCTGCCGCCGTGGTCGATGAAGCCGCGCACGCGGCCGATTTCGGCATCCATTTCGGTGCGCCGAAAATCGAACTGGACGCACTGCGCAGTTACAAGGAAAAAGTCGTCGGCCAGCTCACCAAGGGCCTGGCCGGCATGGCCAAGCAGCGCAAGGTGCGCGTGGTGCAGGGCAGCGGCCGCTTCGTCTCGCCGCACGAACTGGAAATCACCAGCGACGATGGCAAGACGCAGTTGCTGCGCTTCGAACAGGCGATCATCGCGGCCGGCTCGCAGGCGGTGAAGCTGCCGAACTTCCCGTGGGACGACCCGCGCATCATGGATTCCACCGATGCGCTGCAACTGGCCGAAGTGCCCAAATCCCTGCTGGTGGTCGGCGGCGGCATCATCGGGCTGGAAATGGCCACCGTGTACCGCGCGCTGGGTAGTGAAGTCACCGTGGTCGAGTTCATGGACCAGTTGATGCCCGGCGCCGACAAGGATCTGGTCAGACCGCTGGCCGATCGCCTGAAGAAGCAGGGCGTCACGGTGCATCTGAAGACCAAGGCGGCTACGGTCAAGGCGAGCAAGAAAGCCATCACCGTCGGCTTTGAAAGCGCCGTGGAAGGTCAGAAACCTGCGATTGAAAGCGGCAACTACGACCGCGTGCTGGTCGCCGTCGGCCGCGCGCCGAACGGTGCCAAGCTCGGTGCCGACAGCGCCGGTGTCAACGTCAACGAGCGCGGCTTCATCCCGGTCGATGCGCAGATGCGCACCAACGTGCCGCACATCTTCGCCATCGGCGACATCGTCGGAAACCCGATGCTGGCGCACAAGGCCACGCACGAAGCCAAGCTCGCCGCCGAAGTGGCCGCCGGCGAAAAACGCGAATGGGTGGCGCGGGTGATCCCCTCGGTGGCCTATACCGATCCGGAAATCGCCTGGGTCGGCGTCACGGAAACCGAGGCCAAGGCCAAGGGCCTGAAGATCGGCACCGCCAAGTTCCCGTGGGCCGCATCGGGCCGCGCCATCGGCATCGGCCGCACCGAAGGTTTCACCAAACTGCTGTTCGACGAAGCCACGCACCGCGTCATCGGCGGCGGCATCGTCGGCCCGCACGCCGGCGACCTCATCGCCGAAGTCGCCCTCGCCATCGAAATGGGCGCCGAAGCCGCCGACATCGGCGCCACCATCCACCCGCACCCGACCCTGAGCGAATCGGTGGCGATGGCGGCCGAGATCTACGAAGGCACGATTACGGATCTCTATATTCCCAAGCGCAAATAACCCGGCAACTACCGGCCAGAGGTGATGTCATGAAGCGCGTTTTCCTGACGATTTCAGCGATGGGACTTCTCCTCGTTGGTGCAGGAGCGAGCGCCTGTTCCTGCGTCAACAGGACATTGGCCGAGCAACTCGATTCGTCGGAGTTCGTTGCCTTGGTGCGGGTCGGGAGCGTCCACCTGAATCCCGCGTTCATGGAGTCGAGAACCTTCTACTGGGACAACCCGCCGTTGCTGGCGGAGTTCGAAGTGTTGGAGTCGTACAAGGGAGAGCCGGACGGGATCAAGCATCTGGCATCCGGGGTGGGTGGGGGCGATTGTGGCCTTCCCTTGGTACCTGGAAGTGACTTTCTCGTTGCTGGCACGCCACACGGTGAGCTGCTTGGAGTATTCCGGTGTTCGGCTTCGCGTCCTCTCGGCTTCCGCTCCATTTTATCTGGCGTGAGTAAAGTCCGCCGTATAGGGCAGTGGGAGGCGTACATCGCGGCCGTGGAAGGCCACCTGCGCAGAGAGGAGCCGATCCATGACTGTATCGAGCAGCCTTCAGCAGGGTATGCACCTTGGGATGACAGCGCAGAAGCACAAGCCGGCCGCGCAGAGTGCCGGGCTTATTACGAGACATTTGAATCCGACGACTGAGGCCAAGCGCATGAAAGGCACCTGCTTGTGCAGCGCAATCGAGGTCGTCGCACTGGAGCGCGGCGACGTTGGGCTGTGCCATTGCTCGATGTGTCGGCGCTGGTCCGGTGGCCTGATGCTCGCCATGCATTGCGGCCAGCCCAGTAGCCCGGGTAAGGCGTAGCCGCACCCGGGACCGGAACCACCGAAAAACCTGCCGGCGACGGCAGCAATTCCCCGCCAGAAAGCGGTGGTCAGGCGATGTGCGGGATCAGCCGCACAGCTGGCGCGTTGCAGCACAACGCCGCACAAGTCGGAGGTGTGGGCGTGTTCCCTCAGCGCCCGGTCGTGATGGGTGAATCCGCAGCAAGGGTGCGTGGGTGATCCGTGCCGGGCAGGTGGGTGTCTGCCAGGGCCTCACACCGCCACCACGGTATCGGGCGCTTCGCGGCGCCGCTGTTCGATCTTCTTCCACACCTTTTCGTGGAAATGGAACACCACGGTGTTGCAGGCCGGTTCGACCAGCGCCAGTGCGCCGCCGACCAGCCAGCTGCCGGTGAACAGCCAGCCGATCATGAAGGCGACGCCGGAATGCAGGATGGCAAAGCTCAGGGTCTTGGTCATGGTCATGGTTCTTTATGAGAATGAATCTCATTATCTATGGCATGGCGAAGGCGTCCAACGGATGTTTCCTATCGGTTCGATAGATGGTGTGTCCGGGTGTGTGGGCGGTCGGGTGAGGTGGCATCGCAGGGCGGCCAGGTGGTGGATGCGGTCGAAGGGGTGGAATCGCCGGGTGGATCGGTGCGGCGAGTAGTTTTCTGGGCCGTTGATCGCGCACCCGCAGCGGGCGCGATATCACCCACCGGATGCCGCACACCTCAATCCGCTTCGCGCCATTGCCCGGGCATCAATCCATCGAGCCGATGCGCGCCGATCGCCAACCGCACCAGACGCAGCGTGGGATGACCGACGGCGGCGGTCATGCGTCGTACCTGGCGGTTGCGGCCTTCGGTGATGGTCAATTCGATGAAGCTGTCCGGCACCGATTTGCGCACCCGGATCGGCGGGTCGCGCGGCCAGAGCCAGTCGGGCGGGTCAACACAGCGGGCGCGGGCCGGAAGCGTTGGTCCGTCCTTCAGCGTGACGCCACGGCGCAATGCCTCCAGCGCGGCGTCATCGGGTTCGCCTTCGATCTGCACCAGATAGGTCTTGTGCTGCCTATGGCGCGGGTCGGTGAGGCGGTGCGCGAGGCGGCCGTCGTCGGTCAGCAGCAGCAAACCTTCCGAATCGAAATCCAGCCGCCCGGCGGCATAGACCTGCGGCGGCAGGCCGAATCCGGCCAGGGTCGGGCGCGGCGGCACGCTGCGGTCGGTGAACTGGCACAGCACGCCATACGGCTTGTTGAAGGCGATCAGCATCGAAGCGCGATGGATCAGGCGTCCGGATCGGACGGTGCTGTCCCGCTGCCGTTGCGGTCCAGCGCCATCAGCAGCCAGGCGCGGGCCTTGTGCCAGTCGCGGGTGACGGTGCGCACGTGTACATCGAGCAGATCGGCGGTTTCCTGCGGGCTGTAGCCGGCGAAGTAGCGGTACAGCACCACCTGGGCCAGGCGCGGGGAATGTTCTTCCAGCTTGTCCAGGGCCGAGTCCACTTCCAGCAGCCGTGCCAGATCGGCGGCGTTCTCGAACGGGCGGGCGTTGAGATCACGTTCGACCTCGCGCATGCGGCGGTGTTCGGCCAGGCGCGAGCGCGCGTGGTCGATCAGGATCTGACGCATCGCGCGCGCCACCAGCGAGAAGAAATGTGCGCGCCCTTCCAGGCCGGGATAGTCGGCGCGGCGCAGTTTCAGATAGGCCTCGTTGACCAGCGCGGTGGTGGACAGGGTTTCGCCCGAGGCCATCTGGCGCCGCTGCGCCCGCGCCAGGCGGCGCAGGTCCTGATGCACCAGCGGCATCAGCGCATCCAGCGGATTGGCCTCGCCGGCCGCCGCCAGAATCTGCGTGATGCGGCCCAGCGCGTCGTCGGCTTCGGGTATCGGGGGACCGGAGTTCACGATGGATCGTCCTGTCTGCACGCGTTGGAAATGGCCCGGCCTGCCAACGCCGGACCGCCTGATTGTGACTGATCCGGGCCGATCATTCCGGCAGGTGCCAGTCGAACAGCGCCAGCGCGCGATTGAACGCCGCATCCGGTGGCGCCAGCGGGCTCAGGCGCTCGCCACTGAACGGGTGATCGAAGTCCAGCCGCCAGGCGTGCAGCAGCATACGGTGGATGCCGCGCATCCGGAACGTCAGATTGCGGCGCCCGTCGCCGTGGCTGGTATCGCCGATCAGGTGGTGGTCGATGTGCTTGAGATGACGCCGGATCTGGCGGAAGCGGCCGGTTTCCGGGCGGCATTGCAGCAAGGCGTAGCGCGAGGTGGGGAAGCCGGCGGCCGGTTCGTCCAGTTCGCCGCGCGCCAGCACCTGCACATGGGTCAGCGCGGGCTTTTTCTCCGGTTTGCCGGGGCCGCCATCGAGCGGATGGTCGATGCTGAAGGCGTCGGCTTCCGGCCAGCCGCGGCAGACCGCCAGATAGTGTTTTTCCACATCGCGCGACATGAACTGCTTGCCCAGCGCCGAGGCGCTCTCGCGCGAGAACGCCAGCAGCAGGCAGCCGCTGGTGGCGCGGTCCAGCCGGTGCACCAGATGGATCGGACGGCCGAACTGCTCCCGCAGCCGGTCGGCGGCGAAATCGCGTTCGCCGCGCGCCAGCTTGCTGTCGTGCACCATCAGCCCGGCCGGCTTGTTGACCACGGCCAGGTGTTCGTCGTGGAACAGCACCTCCAGCGATTCCGGAATCGCGCTCATCCGCGCGCCGCCGGCAGCGGCAGGGCGTGGCCGGCCTTGACCACACGCAGCACGAAGCTGGAATTCACATCGGCCACGATGCCGGCGTGCAGCAGGCGATCAAGCAGGAAGCGGGAAAAATGTTCCAGATCGGCCACCGCGATATGCAGCAGGTAATCCATGTCGCCGGTCAGCGCGTGGCAGGACACCACTTCGTCCCAGTCCTGCACCAGCTCGGAGAAACGCTCCACCTGGGCGCGGTCGCGGTGTTCCAGTTGCAGCCGCACGAAGGCCTGCAAACCCAGCCCGATGCGCTGCGGCTCAAGCCGTGCGCCGTAGCCGGCGATCACGCCGTCGCGTTCCAGCCGCTGCACCCGGCGCAGGCAGGCCGAGGGCGACAGGTTCACGCGTTCGGCCAGCTCGGCATTGGTGAGCCGGCCTTCAGTCTGGAGCAGCGCAAGGATGGCCAGGTCGGTGCGGTCGAACTCGGCGGTGGTCTGGTTCATTCTTCGGTGTCTCCCCTATTCTTCGCAAATTATTGCGAATGTCGGGCTATTTTACGCAACAAAGCAATCCTGTTGCGCGGCTTCAGCGGTACATTGACGTCAACACGAATACGGAGGGGTCCGCCGATGGTTGCGCAGCGTCTGGAACACAAGGTCACCGACAAGGGCTACGTGCCGGTTTACGCCACCGGCGTGGTGGAGCAGCCGTGGAGCGATTACAGCAGCACCGATCACGCGGTCTGGGCGCAGCTGTATGCGCGCCAGCGTGAAGTGCTGCCCGGTCGCGCCTGCGATGAATTCCTCGCCGCGATGGCGGCGATGCAGATGGATTCCGGGAAGATCCCGCGCTTCGACGAACTCAACGAACATCTGTGGCGCGCCACGCGCTGGCGTCTGGTGGCGGTGGAAGGGCTGCTGCCGGAGGAAACCTTCTTCGGCCATCTGGCGGCGCGCGAGTTTCCCGTCACCTGGTGGATCCGTTCGCCGGAACAGCTGGATTATCTGAGCGAGCCGGACCTGTTCCACGATCTGTTCGGCCATGTGCCGCTGCTGATGAATCCGGTGTTCGCCGAATACATGCGCGCCTACGGTCTGGGCGGGCTGAAGGCCGTGGGCCAGGGCGAGGCGGCGTTGCAGCATCTGGCGCGGCTGTACTGGTACACGGTGGAGTTCGGCCTGATCCGCAGTGCGCAGGGGCTGCGCATCTACGGCTCGGGCATCCTCAGCAGCGCCGGCGAGAGCCGTTTCTGCCTGGAATCGGAGGTGCCCAACCGGATCGAATTCAATATGGAGCGGGTGATGCGCACGCGCTACCGGATCGACAGCTTCCAGCGCAGCTATTTCGTCATCGACAGCTTCGAGCAGCTGTTCGAGGCCACGCGCCCGGATTTCACCCCGATCTACCAGCGCCTGCGCCAGTGCGAGGATCTGCCGGCCGGCGCGACCGTGCCCGGCGATGTGGTGATCCAGCACGGCAGCGGTGAAGGCTGGGATGCGGGCGGTGATGTCTGAGCAATGACGTCTGAGCGGGGCGCGGGCCGTGGTGGCTTGCAGCTCGCGCGGCGGGTATCGTTCCAACGGCGCACTGTCGCGCTGATATTGCGGAGATGAAGATGGCGGGTTGGTATGAGCTGAGCAAGGCGAAAGACGGGCAGTTCCGTTTCGTGCTGAAGGCCGGGAACGGCGAAACCATTCTCACCAGCGAGCTGTACCAGGCCCGGGCATCGGCCGAGAACGGCATCGCCTCGGTGCAGACCAACAGCCCGGACGAGGCGCGCTACGAGTTGAAGGAAGCCTCCAACGGCAAGTTCTACTTCAACCTCAAGGCGGCCAATCATCAGGTGATCGGCACCAGCCAGATGTACGCCTCGGCTGCGTCGCGCGCCACCGGTATCGCCTCGGTCCGCAACAACGGTCCGACCACCACGGTGAAGGATCTCACCGCCGGTTGATCGCCGCAGCGCGCGGCAAGGAAACGACAACCCTTCCCTGCGTGGAAGCCGGTTGCAAACGAAAAACGGGGCGCCATCACGGCACCCCGTGGTTTTGCCGCCCGGGCGTTGGCCGCAGGCGGTTCACGCAGTGAGGACGCCGATGCACGGCATGTTTAACGCAATGGTGGTGCTGGCGCTGGCCGTGTTGCCGCTGCGGGCCATCGCCGCGCCGCTCGCATGGGAGCTGGATCAGCACACCGTGCTGACGCCCAAACTCAATCTGGCGCTGGACCGGGCGTGGTTTTCCGGCGAACCGCGCCTTGATGACGGGCAGGGTGTGCGCCGTGCCGAGATCGGTCTGGCGCTGGAACATCGCGATGTTTTCGAGCTGACTGCGGTCTACGACGTGGATGCCGGCAACTGGGCCGATGTGTTCCTGCAACTGGACAGCCGCGCCTGGAAGGCCGGCGCCGGTCGCCTGCGTCTGGGCCAGATCAAGGTGCCGTTCGGGCTGGAAGGGTTGGGTTCGTCCAGCGCCACATCGTTTCTGGAAACGGCGCTGGCCACGCAACTGGTGTTTCCCGGCCGGCGCGTCGGGCTGGAATGGAGCAATAGCTGGCAGGCGACCACGCTGCGCGCGGCCTATTTTTCCGGCAACGATCTGGATGGCGGCAACCCCGGCTCGATGGCGGCCGCGCGCGCGGTCTGGGCGCCGCGTGCAGAGCCGGCTGATGTGTTGCATCTGGGCCTCTCGGCCGCACAGGAATCCCCGCACGATACGGCCACGGTGCGGCTGCGGGCGCGGCCCGAATCCAATCTGGCCGAACACTTCCTGCTTGATGGTGGCGCGTTGACGCAGGTCGACCGGATCCGACGCGGCGCCATCGACGGGTTGTGGATCAAGGGCGGGTTCTCGTTGCAGGGCGAACTGTTGCAGGCGCGTCTGGCACGCGATGCCGGCCAGCCGGATGTCCGTGCGCGCGGTCATTACCTCACCGCCAGCTGGGTGCCGGGCGGGGCCTCGCGCAGCTATGCCGATGGCAGTGTCGGCAACGTCAAGCCCGGCAGCGGCGCGGCCAGCGCCTTCGAATTCCTGTTGCGCTACAGCGATGCGCAACTGGAGACCGGCGCCGCACCCGAACATCGCGCCCACAGCTGGACCCTGGGCAGCAACTGGTATCTGGGCCAGTACCTGAAATTCCAGCTCAATCTGGTGCAGGTGCGCAGCGCGCAGCCGGCGCTGCTGGACGATCACCGCAGCCTCCAGGCGCGGATGCAGCTTGCGTTCTGAGCTGCGTCACCCCATCTGCGCACGTCATCCGAACGCGGCGCTAACCGATTTCTAATGCGTGCTGCGCTTGTATGGCGTCCCGTCATCGCAGCCGTTGCCACACAGGAGTTCAAGGATATGGATATCGCGATCATCGGCGCCGGCTTCAGTGGCGTGGCGCTGGCACGCGGGCTGGTGCAGCGTGCCGCGCCCGGCAGCCGCATCGTGCTGCTCGGCCATGCCGAGAGCCATGGCCGCGGCGTGGCCTACGGCACACCGTACAAGGAGCACTGCCTGAACGTGCGCGCCTGCGATCTGGGTATCGACCCGGCCGCACCGGCGGCATTCGCCGACTGGCTGGAACTGGAAAGCCCCACGCGCGAAGGTTTCCTGCCGCGCATGCTGTATGGCGATTACCTGGCCGAACAGCTCGATGCCGCCATCACCTGGGGCGAGAGCCGCAACGTGCAGCTGCAATGCCTGCATGCCGACGTGGTGTCGCTGGAACGGGTGACGGATGGCTTCCGCATCTACCTGGCCGATGGTGGCAGTTTCATCGCTGCGCGCGTGGTGCTGGCGCCCGGCGCATTGCCGCCGCAGCCGATGTCCGGGCTGGACGCCGATCTGGTCGCCAGCCCGAACTACATCGCCACCCCGTTCAGCGGTGGCGCGCTGGAACGCATCCGGCCGCAGGCCCGCGTGCTGGTGGTCGGCACCGGCCTGACTTTTGCCGATGTGGCGATCAGCCTGCGGCGGCGTGGTCATCGTGGCCGTATCGACGCGCTGTCGCGCCATGGCCTGGCACCGCTGCCGCACGCGCTGCACCCCAGTGCCCCGGTAACGCTGCCGCCGAAGCTGCAACGCGCCTGGCAGGAAGGCGATCTGCACCGGGTCTTGCGCGGGCTGCGCGAGGTCGCGCGCGTGGTCGACGACTGGCGCCGCCTGATCGATGCGCTGCGGCCGGATATCCAGGGCTTCTGGCAGCGCCTGGACACGACGCAGCGGCGCCGCTTCCTGCGCCATCTGCGCAGCTACTGGGATGTGCACCGCCACCGCATCGCGCCGCAACTGCATGAAGAACTCCAGGCGATGCGCGACAGCGGCCAATTGCAGATCCATGCCGGCCGCCTGCTGCATGCCGGGCTGGATCGCGGCAAGGTGGTCAGCGTGCTGCGCGATCGCGGCGCCAGCACCACGCGCGCGGTCACGCACGATGTGCTGCTGCGCGCCACCGGGCTGGAAGTGGATGTGAACCGCACCCGGCACGCCTTGCTGGTGCACCTGCGCGAAGCCGGTCTGGTACGGCCCGATGCACTGGGCCTGGGGCTGGAAACCGATGCCGACGGCACCGTGCTGGACCGTCAGGGCCGGGTGGTGCCGGGCCTGCACCTGCTCGGCCCGCTGCAGTGCGGACAGCTGTGGGAAATCATCGCGATCCCGGAACTGCGCCGTGCTGCGGTCGCGCTGGCGGCACATCTGACCGGCGAGCCGACGCCTGTGGCTGGCGAGGATGCTGCTGCGGACCTGTCGCGGCCGCGTCTCAGCGCGTGAGACACGGGCGGTGCAGGCTGCACTCCGGACCTCATCCCGGAGAAAGACATGCGCTGTTCCGAGCCTGCTTCGCGCCGCCTGCCACCGCAGGTCGGCCTGTTCGATGCGCTGCTGCTGCACTGGCTGGTGGTGGGCGCGCTGGTGTTGATGCTGGCACCGGCCTGGCAACACGCCTGGCTGGGCTGGCTGCCGTACTGGCTGGTACTGGTGCCCGCCGCGCTGCTGGGTTGGCGCTGGATGGCTGCAAAACGCCGTGCCGGGCAGCTGGTTCCGGCATTGCCCGAGACTGAACCCCGCCGCGTGCGTTTCGCCCTGCGGCGTGGTCTGGCGGCGCAGCCGTGTACACTGCGCGCCACCCTTGAAATCCCGTCACGCCATGCCTTTCATCCCGCGTCCCATCGCCCTCGTTCTCGCCCTGGCCCTGGGCGCCCCGGCCTTCGTCGCCGGCGCCAACAGCGGCAGGATTGATGCGCAGCAGCGCCAGGATTTCCTCGCCGAAGTCGAGCACAAGCACGGCATCGCGCCGGAAGTGGTCGCGCCGCTGCTGGACGCGGCCAAATACCAGCAGAGCATCATCGATGCGATCACGCGCCCGGCCGAAGCCAAGCCGTGGAAGGACTATCGTCCGATCTTCCTCACTGCGGACCGCATCAACAAGGGCCGTGCCTTCCTTGAAACCCACCGCGACGCGCTGACCGCGGTGGAGGCGCGCACCGGCGTGCCGGCCTCAATCATCGTCGCGATCCTGGGCGTGGAAACCAGCTACGGCGCCAACACCGGGCGCTACAAGGTGCTGGATGCGCTGTACACGCTGGGCTTCTTCCACGAGCCACGCGCCACCTTCTTCCGCAGCGAGCTGGTGCACGCCTTCGCGCTGGCGCAGGAAGAGGAACTGGATCTGGCCACGATCACCGGCAGCTACGCCGGCGCGATGGGCTGGGGCCAGTTCATCCCGTCCAGCTACCGCGCCTATTCGGCTGATGGTGATGGCGATGGCCGCCGCGATCTGTGGAATTCGTTGCCTGACGTGTTCGCCTCGGTCGCCAATTATTTCGCCGAACACAAATGGCAGCCGGGTGAACCGGTCGCGTTGCCGGCGATCCGGGCCGAGGGTGCGGAGGACTTCAAGCCCGGCTCGATGGAAGCCACCTTCACGCTGCTCGAACTGGCTGAAAAAGGCTATCGCCCATCCGAGGCCATCGGCCACGCCGCACCGGCCACGCTGCTGACGCTGGAAGGCGCCAACGGCACCGAACACTGGATCACGTTCAACAACTTCTACGTGATCTCGCGCTACAACCGCTCGCCGCTGTACTCGATGGCCGTGTTCCAGCTGGCCCAGGCCATCGCCGGCACCGACAGCGCCACGCTGGAGCCGTGAGCCGGCCTGCCCGACCCCACGGCCCGGACTGCCACGGGCGCCGTGCCGTATCCGCAGCACGCATCCGGCAGGGTCTGCGCCTGGTGCCGGTGTTGCTGCTGATCGCGCTGCTGGCCGCCTGCGCTGGCAAGGCGGTCAAGCCGGACAGCGATGCACGCGGATCATCCGGCGCTTCCGGTAGCACGTCGCCGTACCCGTCGCGTGTCACCGAATCGCGCCCGGATCAGCCCGGCGAATACACCGCCGGCGGTCTCTACAAACCCGGCGTGGCCGATGGCGGCCCGGCGATTCCACCCGATGTCAGTCATCTGGTGGAACCGGTGCCGACCGATGAACCGCGCGCGCGCTACGGCAACCGCTCGCCGTACACGGTGCTGGGCAAGAGCTATCACGTGATGGACAACGCCGAGGGCTACGTCGAGCGCGGCATTGCATCGTGGTACGGCAGCAAGTTCCACGGCCGCGCCACATCCAGCCTCGAACCCTACGACATGTACCAGTTCAGCGCCGCGCACAAATCGCTGCCGCTGCCCACCCATGCGCGCGTCACCAATCTGGAAAACGGCCGCAGCGTGGTGGTGCGGGTCAATGATCGCGGGCCGTTCCATGAAGGCCGCATCATCGATCTGTCCTACGCCGCCGCAGTCAAACTCGGCGTGCACGTCAACGGCACCGCCCCGGTGGAAGTGCGCGCGCTCAAGCCCGGCGTCGCGCCGCCGCCACCGCCTGCGGCAATGCCGCCGGAACAGGCCTGGGCCGCAGCCCGCGCCGGCGCGGTGCCGGCCACGACCACCAGCACCCGCGCTTCCGCCAGCAGCACCCGGGCGCGTGAAGACAGCAGCGGACCGGTCTGGTTGCAGGTTGCCAGCTTCGGCGAAAAGGACAATGCGCGGCGATTGCTGGAGCGGCTGCGCGCCGAGAAGATTTCCGACGCCGACATCGCGCGCGCCCGGGTCGGCGGACGTACCGTCTACCGGGTGCGGGTCGGGCCGTTCGCCTCGCCGCAGCGCAGCCAGGCCATCTCCGACCGCCTGCATGGCCTGGGGCTGGGTGTGCCGACGCTGATCCGCGAGTGAACCGCCGGCGCTGACAACATGCGCGCGCACCGCGCCGCATCGATAATTCGAACCTTTCCGGCCCGCGCGCGTCCATATACCGCGATGGAACTGGCCCGAACACGACAATGGAGTGTGTTTCCGCGATGAAATTTTCCCTGACGCTTGCCACCGGCCTGCTTGGCGCGCTGCTGGTGCTGCCCGCTGCCGCCCAGGACCACCCGGTGCCGCAGCCGCTGCCACGCCCGACCCCCAACGCCACCCCGGTGGTGACGCCGCAGCCACCTTCGGTGACCGGCACCGCGTGGATCCTGATCGACGATGCCACCGGCCAGGTGCTGGCCGGGCACAACGAGGAAGAGCGCGTCGAACCGGCCAGCATCACCAAGATCATGACCTCCTACGTGGTCTCGGCCGAGCTGGCCGCCGGCAACATCTCGGTCGATGACGAGGTGCCGATCAGCGAAAACGCCTGGCGCGGCGGCGGTGGCGGCACCGACGGCTCGACCAGCTTCCTGCCGGTCAATTCCAAGGTGAAACTGGGCGATCTGCTGCACGGCATGATCATCCAGTCCGGCAACGACGCCTCGATCGCGCTGGCCGAATACGTGGCCGGCAGCGAAGCCGCGTTCGCCGATCTGATGAACGCCTACGCGAAAAAGCTCGGTCTCAACGACACCCACTACGTCAACTCGCACGGCCTCTCGGCGCCGGACCACTACACCACCGCGCACGACATCGCGCGCCTCTCGCACCATCTGATCAACGACTACCCCGAAGACTACGCCCACTACGCGGTCAAGGAATTCACCTTCAACGGCATCCGCCAGTTCAACCGCAACTCGCTGCTGTGGAAGGACAGCGCCGTGGATGGCATCAAGACCGGCCACCACTCCGGAGCCGGCTTCTGCCTGGCGGCCTCGGCCAAGCGCGGCGAACAGCGCCTGATCAGCGTGGTGATGGGTTCGCCGAGCGAGAAACAGCGCGCCGAGGACAGCTATGCCCTGCTGAACTGGGGCTTCCGTTTCTTTGAAACCCACAAGCTCTACGACGCCGCCCAGCCGGTCAGCGAGCCGAAGCTGTGGAAGGGTGACACCGCAACCTTGGCGTTGGGCCTGGAACAGCCGCTGCTGCTGACCGTGCCGCGCGGCCGCTATGAGGCGGTCAAGGCGGAAATGGACCTGCCACGCCAGCTGGTGGCGCCGTTCACCAAGGGCCAGCAGGTTGGCGTGCTGCGCCTGTCACTGGACGACAAGCCACTGGTCGAACGCCCGCTGGTGGCGCTGGCCGACGCACCGGAAGCCGGCTTCTTCAAACGCATCAGCGACGGATTCTGGCTCTGGTGGGAATCGGACTGATACCCGGCCCGCCTCAACCGGATCCCGCCACCACGCAGCCCGGGCACGTAGCCCGGTAAGCAAAGCGCACCCGGGACCAGAAGCCCGAGAGAACACTCAACCGGCCATTTCACCTTGGCCGGCCTACCCAGCTGAAACCGGCCCACCCAACAGCAGCTCCAACCGCAGACAGCTATCAGCCGCCACATCCCCACCTGACATCTGCGGCAACACACCCAGACACGGCGCCGGCAGATGGCCGGCCAACACCGCCAGATTGCCTTCCGGATGTGCCGGCTCCGGCAACAACCGATTGCCGATCCAGCCGGCCAGGGTGCAGCCATCGGCCACGATCGCCCGCGCGCTCAGACGGGCATGGCTGATCCCGCCCAGGCGCAGACCGCAGACCAGGATCACCGGAATGCCCAGCGCCCGCACCAGCGCGGACTGGTCAAGCATCGCCGCCCACGGCGACAGCCAGCCGCCCGCACCTTCGATCACCACCACATCGGCGCGCGCGGCCAGTTGTTCGTAGGCGGCCAGCAGCGCCTCCAGCCGGATCGGTTCGGCGGCCAGGCTGGCGGCCAGCTGCGGCGTGGTCGCTTCCGGCAGGCAGGCCGGATTGACCAGCGCATAGTCCGGATGGCCGGCACTGGCCTGCTGCAGAGCCAATGCATCGTCGTTGCGCCAGCCCTGCGCATCCTGCTCCGCACCGGCGGCGACCGGCTTCATTCCGACCGCATCCAGCCCGCGCGCCCGCAAGGCGTGGATCAGCGCCAGGCTGGCCACGGTCTTGCCGATGCCGGTATCGGTGCCGGTGATGAAGAAGGCGCGGGTCATGGCCGCAGCATGCCGCAGCGCGGCGTGCGGGGAAACAGCGGCGTTCCGGCCACGGCTCGGGCTGCCGCGCGCGCGGCGGTACACTTGCCAGTTCCCGTTGCTGATCCGGTGCCCCCATGTTTGCCGCCACCACCCTTTCCGGAACCAAGCCCGAGCAGTACCGCCAGCTGGCCGATCAGGCCCGCGCCCTGCTGCATGGCGAGCGTGACCGCATCGCCAACGCCGCCAATCTTTCCGCGCTGGTCTACCACGCGCTGCCGGCGCTGAACTGGGTCGGGTTCTATTTTTACGATGGCAAGGAACTGGTCGTCGGCCCGTTCCAGGGCCAGCCGGCCTGCGTGCGCATCGCACTCGGGCGTGGGGTCTGCGGCACCGCGGCGCAGAGCGGAAAAATCCAGCGGGTGGACGATGTGAATGCCTTTGCCGATCACATCGCCTGCGATGCGGCGTCGCGTTCGGAGCTGGTGGTGCCGCTGTTCCTGGGCGACCAGCTGCTGGGTGTGTTCGATCTGGACAGCCCCGAACCGGCACGTTTCGATGCGGACGACGAGGCCGGCCTGGCCGCGCTCGCCGCGCTGTATCTGGAGTCGATTGGATGAGTACACCATTGAAAGTCGGTCCCAAGGCCGTCGCCTGGCTGCGCCAGGTGGGCGTGCGCACGCATGAGGACCTGGTCGAAGTGGGCGCCGTGGCGGCCTATGTGAAATGCAAACGCGCCGGCTTCCGGCCCAGCCTGAACATGCTGTACGCGCTGGAAGGCGCGCTGCTGGGCTGCCACTGGCAGAAGGTGCCGGAGGAGCGTCGCGCCGAGCTTCAGGCCCTGGCCGAAGCGCAGATCGCCAACATTCCGCCGCCGCGCGGCCGGGTGGCGGCGCTGACGGTGTCGGAAGTGCGCGATGTCGTCGTCGATGGCGAGGATGTGCCGGCGGAAGCGATGGATTTCACCGAAGACGATGACGACAGCCGGGAGCGCGAGGACTGAACCTGGCCCGCGCCTGAAACGATGCGGCGGGTGCGGATCAGTTGCCGCGCACCGCCGCGAAATCACGCGCGTTCTCGCTCCAGCGCGGCACTGCGGCGATGGTCGGAAGCACGTCTTCCGGGGTCTGTGCCAGCGACCAGATGTCGCGGTGTTCGGGGTTCATGAAGTGCTCGTCGATGACCTGTTCCTGCATGAAGCGCAGCAGCGGCGGCCAGTAGTCGCGCGTGTTCATCAAGATGATCGGGTTCAGGTACAGGCCCAGGCGCTTGAGCGTGATCGCCTCGAACAGTTCCTCCAGCGTGCCGCAGCCGCCCGGCAACGCGACCACCGCGTCCGAACCGGTCAGCAGCCGGTGCTTGCGTTCGCGCATGTCCTCGACCAGTTCCAGCCGGGTCAGGCCGGGATGGCCCCATTCCAGATCGGCCATGAAGCGCGGCAGGATGCCGATCACCTGGCCGCCGGCCGCCAGCGCGCCATTGGCGACCGCGCCCATCGAGCCGCGCGAGCCGCCGCCGTAAACCAGTTCGCAGCCGGCGTGCGCCAGCAGCATGCCGAGGCGGTACGCCTGGGCGGTGTATTCGGGATTGGCATGGTCGCTGGAAGCGGCGTAAACGCAGACGCGCATGGCGGTGATCCTCTGGAAAAGACCGCGATTGTGCCACCGTGCGCGGCGGCCGCGTGGCCGGCAAAGCATGGGCGGCATCACGGAAACCCGGCCGCTTTGCGCCGCATGGTTGCGCCGGCAACGGGGCAAACCTACATTGGGCGGTCAGGCGGCAAACAGGGTGGAAGGCAATGAAGGTGCTGGTGACCGGAGGCGGTGGCTTCCTCGGCAAGGCGGTCTGCACCGGGCTGGTGGCGCGCGGCCACGAGGTGCTGTCGTATTCACGCAGCCGTCATGCCGGGCTGGATGCGCTGGGTGTGCGCCAGATCCAGGGCGATCTGGCCAGTTTCGAGGATGTCAGCCGCGCCTTCCACGAAGTCGACGCGGTGTTCCACGTCGCCGCCAAGGCTGGCGCCTGGGGCAGCTTCCACGACTACTTCGATGCCAATGTGCGTGGCACCTGGAATGTCATCGCGGCCTGCCGCATGAACCGCGTGCGCACCCTGGTCTACACCTCCACCCCGAGCGTCGCGCATCGCGGCCGGCGCGCGGTGCTGGGTGGCAATGAACAGGACGCGCCGCCGGCCGAGCACTTCAAGGCCTGGTATCCGGCCACCAAGCGCGTCGCCGAAGAGCATGTGCTGGCCGCCAACGGCAATGCGCTTTCCACCGTCGCGCTGCGCCCGCGCCTGATCTGGGGACCGGGCGACAACCACCTGCTGCCGCGTCTGGTCGAACGTGCGCGCGCCGGCAAGCTGAAGTTCGTCGGCGACGGCATGAACCAGATCGACACCACCTATATCGACAACGCCGCGCAGGCGCATCTGGACGCCTTCGACGCACTGCACGAAAAGCCCGACGCGGCCTGCGCCGGCAAGGCCTATTTCATTTCCAACGGCGAACCGCGTTCGATCGCCGACATCGTCAACAGCCTGCTGCGCGCCACCGGCACGCCGGGTGTCACGCAGCTGCTGCCATTCCGCGTGGCCTATGCCGCCGGCGCCGCGATGGAGCTGGCGTATTCGCTGCTGCCGCTGAAGGGCGAGCCGCTGATGACGCGCTTCCTCGCCGAGCAGCTGTCCACCCCGCACTACTACGACATCTCCGCCGCGCGGCAGGATTTCGGCTACCAGCCGCGCGTCAGCCTGATCGAGGGGTTACGCCAGCTCGGCATCTGGTGGCGCGAGCAGAAACCTGCGGGATGAGATGACCGGGGTCACGATATCGACGTCGCGAATGGCTACACTGCACGTTTTCCCGCTGTGGCGGATGCTGCGATGAATGCCGAACCGGTTGCCCTTCCATCCCTTGTGAAATCCACGCTCGGACGCCTGCTCGGCGGCGTGCTGGATCGCATCGTACGGCTGGATCCGGGCTTCGCTGAACAGCTCGCGCCGCTGCAGGGACGTCGGCTGGAGTTCCATTTGACCGCACCGCCGCTGGCGTTCGCCGCCACCTGGCAGGACGGCCGCTTCCAGATCGGCCCGGTGCCGCAAAGCGGCGAAGGCGACCTCAGCCTCAGCGCCTCGCTCGGCGCCCTGCTGTCGCAACTGCTGCCCGGGCGGGAAACCACCGCCACGGTCGGCCGCATGCGCATCAGCGGCGATGCCGAACTGGCGCGGCGCCTGCAACAACTGGTGCAACGCTACGATCCGGATGTCGAAGGCCTGTTCGTTTCCACCTTCGGCGAAGTGCTCGGCGTGCAACTGGCGCAGGGCCTGAAGCAGGCGCTCGGCGGGCTGCGCAATGCCGGCAAGGCCGCCGCCCGCGATGGCGCCCAGTTCCTCACCGAAGAAAGCCGCGACCTGGTCGCCCGCGCCGAACTGGAAGCCTTTTGCGACGACGTCGACGATCTGCGCGACGCGGTCGAGCGGCTGGAACGGAAGATCCAGCGCCGCAGCGGCAGCGTCTGAGCCCACACATTCTGCGGAGTGGTTGAACGAACAAGCCCGGCAACGCGGGTTGCCGGGCTTGGGTTGCGTGACGGGTCTCTGCGCCGCTGATCGGCGCAGGACGCGGGCTTACTGCTCGTGCCGGTCGGCGGAATTGTGGGCCTGGCTCAGACGGGATTTGGCGGCCGCCTTGGCTGATTCGAGATTGGCATCGGCAGCCTCTTCACAGGCGCTGCGCGCGTTGGCTTCCAACACCCGGCACTTCTCGGTTTCCACGCGGTGCTTGGCTTCGGCCTCGGCCACGGCTACATCGTGTCGGGCTTGGGCGGACTCGCGCACGGCTTCGGCTTGCACCGGGCGCAGTTCATCGCGTGCCTCATGCTCGGCCTGCTGCACGTCGCGGCGCGCCTCGGCCTCGGCGCGGCTGGCCTCCTGACGGGCTTCAGCCACGTCGCGCTGGGCTTCCTGGCGGGCTTCGGCAACGCGTTCCCGGTTCTCCTGTGGCGTGTCCGGCTGGTTGCAGGCAGCCAGCATCAACGCACTGGCGATGGCGGTGGTGATCAGGGCAACTCGCATGGCGTTCTCCTTGGGTTGAAGACAACGGCGACCAGGCGCCGGCAGTCTTCATCAGCAAGCAGCGTGCCATGTGTGGAAGGGCGAAAATTCCACATGAAAACAGTCGGATAAAGAAAACCCCCGTTGTCCGTCCGCGCTGCGGCCGTGCAGATTGCGCTACCACAGGCGGCCAGTCTGCATCCTGCACGGTGCGTGCGGATGCAGGGTTGGCGCGGTTGCGGATGCAGTGGCGGACGCGGTGTTGCCCTGCTCAGGCTGGAAGGCGCAGCACGAAACGTGCGCCCTGGCCGGGAGTGGACGTCAGCCGGATGCGGCCGCCGTGCCGGTGCAGGATTTCCCGGCACAGCGCCAGCCCCAGACCGGAGCTTCCGACCCGGCCACTGCCCTGGGTGAAAGGTTCGAACACGCGGCCCTGTTCGGCCGGGGCGATGCCTTCGCCGCTGTCGGCCACCCACAGCGTCAGCATGCCGCCGTGGCGCGCGCCCAGTTCCACCCGGCCGCCGCGCGGGGTGTGGCGCAATGCATTGCTGAGCAGGTTGTCCAGCACTTGGTCGATCGCGGCGGCATCCAGCGGCACCGGCGGCAGCGGCGGTTCCAGTCGAAGCTCCAGTTCGATGCCGGCAGCGGCGGCACGCGGTGCGAAGCGTTGTTGCGCGCGCGTCATCAGCTCGTCCGGGGCCACCGGTTCGCGCACCAGCGGGAAGCTGTCGGCATACAGCCGCGAGAGGTCCAGCAGCGAGTTGATCAGCGCCACGGTGCGGTCCATTTCCTCGCCCAGCGTCTGCATCAGCGCCTGTTCGCGCGAATCGGGCGGGAACACCGCACGCTCGCGCAGCAGCGCCAATGCCATGTGCATGCCGGTCACTGGGGTGCGCAACTCGTGCGAGGCGCGCAGCACGAATTCGGTCCGCATCCGTTCGAAGCGGCGCTGCTCGGTGACATCACGCAGCACCAGCACCAGCCCGCGCCGCGCCGCCGCCGAGAACGGCAGCAGCGAGTAGGACAGGGTGCGCTGTTCCGGTTCGGATTTGACCAGCAGATCGCTGTGGCCGCTGACGGTTTCGCCCGGCGTCTGCGACAGCCGTTCGACATCGCCGGCCAGCGCCGGAATATCGGTGATGTCCTGCACCGTGCGCCCGAGTGCATGGTCGGCATCCAGCCCCAGTTGCAGCGCCGCGACATGGTTGATGCGCTCGATCACGCCGTTCTCGTCGAAGATCACCAGGCCGTCGTCGATCTGTTCGATCACCTGTTCCAGCCGGCTGCGCTCGGCCAGGATGCGGTCCAGATTCAGCGCGTGGAAGCGTTGCAGCGCGGCGACCATTTCATCGAACCGCTCGGCCAGCTGATCGCCTTCGATCAGTCCGGTGCGGCCCAGGCGCACGCTGAAATCGCCGCTGGCCACGCGCGACGCGGCTTCGGCCATGCCTTCCAGCGGCGCGGCCAGACGCCGGGCCAGATGCAGCGAAACGAAGATGCCGCCGACCAGCGTGAACGCGGCCAGCAGCGCCAGCGCAATCTCCAGCCGGCGCGCCTGAAGATGGATGCTGTTGCCGCGATCGATCATGCGCTGGTGCAGCGTCTGGTAATCGTCGTAGGCGGCCATGCGCAATGCATCGAAGCTGCGGGTCACGCGCGCTTCGACGCTGGCATCCTGCAGGCCCAGCCGGAACAGTTGCGAAGCCTCGTCCACGGCGTTTTCGATCTCGTCCAGCGAGAGCCGAATCAGGGTGATCGACGCCAGCGGCTCGTGGCCGGATTCCAGCATGACGATGCCGGCCAGCAGTTCGTCCATGCTGGCGCGGAAGGCCGGCATCAGCTCGCTGGGATCCTGGTCATTGCGAATCAGCCGGTGGGTGATGGTGATCTGGTGCGCGGCGGCGGCGCGGCGCAGGTCGGAGATGCGCTGCAGGGTGGGGAAGTCGTGCTCGGCCATGGTCTGGGCTGTCGTTTCCAGCGCCCGCACGGTCAGCAGCCCCAGCCCCAGGCCCAGCACCGAGAGTGCCAGCACCGCGCCGTAGCCCAGCACCAGCCATGTGCGCAGCCGCCGCGGATGCAGCGGAATCGCGGTTTCAGAGCCCATATTGCTTGCGCTTGCGGTAGAGCGTGGAGGCGTCGATGCCGAGCGTGGCGGCGGCCATGTCCAGCGTCGGGCTGTTGGCGATCACGGCCACGATATGGGCGCGTTCGAGTTCCGCCAGCGACACCGCCGCGCCCACCCGGGCCGCACCGATGGCGGCCGATTCGGGCGCGACAAAGGACAGGCAGTCCACGCCGATCTCCGGCGTCGGGCACAGGATCACCGCGCGTTCGATCACATTGCGCAGTTCGCGCACATTGCCGGGCCATTCGTAGCTGCGGATTGCGTGTTCGGCCTCGCTGTCGAAGCCGCGCGCCGGGCGGCCGTAGGCGTGCGCGAACTCCTGCAGGCAGCGCTGCGCGATCGGCAGGATGTCCTGCGGTCTTTCGTGCAGCGCCGGCAGCCGCAGCGCGATCACGTTGAGCCGGTACAGCAGGTCCTGGCGGAACGTGCCTTCGGCCACCATCGCGTCCAGATCCCGGTTGGTCGCGGCCACGATCCGCACATCGGCGCGGCGGGTGGCGGCATCACCAACGCGTTCGTATTCCTTGTCCTGCAAAAAGCGCAGCAGCTTGGGCTGCAATGCGAGCGGGAAATCCCCGATCTCGTCCATGAACAGGGTGCCGCCATCGGCCTGCGCCACCCGCCCCTGGGTGCTTTCGCTGGCGCCGGTGAAGGCGCCACGGGTATGGCCAAAAAGCTCGCTTTCGAGCAACTCGGCCGACAGCGATGGACAGTTGATCGTCACGAACGGGCCGCCGGCGCGGTGGCTCCAGGTGTGGATCGCGCGCGCCAGCACACCTTTGCCGGTGCCGCTGTCGCCCAGGATCAGCACCGAGGCATCGGTATCGGCCACACGGCGGGCTTCGTCCAGCACCTGCGCCATCGCCGGCGCGCTGGAGGAAAGATCGGTCGGCGAGCCGCGTGGCTGATCGCGCTCCAGCGCCTCGATGCGCGCTTCCAGCCGCCGCGCTTCAATCTGCTTGGCGGCGGCGAAGCGCAACTGGTCCGGGGTGCAGGGCTTGACCAGATAGTCCACCGCGCCGGCGCGCATCGCATTGACCGCCAGATCGACCGAGGCATGTGCGGTGGCCACCACCACCCGCATCCACGGCGCCGCCGATCTCAATCCGGGCAGCAGATCGAGGCCGGATTCGCTGCCCAGCCCGATATCGAGGAAACACACGTCGAACACGTCATGGTGCAGCGCCTGCATCGCCGCTTCGCCGTTCTGCGCGGTGCTGACGCGGTGACCGGCATCCTCCAGACAGAAACGGAAGGTGCGCAGGATCGCGGTTTCGTCATCGATCAGCAGAATGCGGGCCGGCGTAGTGCCGGGCGCGGGCGTGTCCTGGGTCATCACGGGCCTCCTGGGCAGATGGACAAGGAATGCAAAATGCAAGGCCGAACCTGAATCAGGGATGCATCCTGCATATTGCCAGCCGCCGATGTCGCGCCAAGTGATTGATATTCCTGTATCCGGCGGCGAATGGACAGCTGGCACGGGAGTTGTAATGCAAGCACCGGGCCGAGTGCCGAGCCCGTCCATTCCAAAGGCACGCCATAAAAGGAGCAGTCCCATGCTGCATTACGCCCTGGTATTCCTCGTGGTCGCGATCATCGCGGCGGTGCTCGGCTTCGGCGGCATCGCGGGTGCGGCGGCCGGCATCGCGAAGATCCTGTTCTTCGTGTTTCTCGTGCTGTTCGTGATCTCGCTGTTCGTTGGCCGCCGGCCACGCGTCTGACCCGGATCTTTCCGGTTGATGCCCTGATCAACTCCGACAACAGAGGTGCCACATGAATATTTCCACCATCAAGAAGACCCTGGCCCTGAGCGCGCTGCTGCTGAGCCTGACGGCACTGGCGGCATGCAACACCATGCAGGGTGCCGGCAAGGACATCCAGAAGGCCGGCGAGACGATTGAGGAAAGCGCGAAGTAATCGTCGCCCCGCCACTGTTTGCCCGGCACAACGCAACAGGGCGCGGAATTGCTTCCGCGCCCTGTTGCGTTGCAGCCGTGTGTTTTCGGACCTGACCGGGTCAGGCACGTTTTATCAGGCCGATCAGGAACAGCAGGATCACCGCACCGATGAAGGCGTTGATGATCGCGGCCAGGATGCTGCCACCGATCGCGACCCCGACCAGGCCGAGCACGAAGTTGCCGATGAAGGCCCCGACAATGCCGACCACGATGTTGCCCAGGATGCCGAATCCACGGCCCTTCATCAGCAGACCGGCGAGCCAGCCGGCAATGCCGCCCACCAGCAGCAGGATGACCAGACTTTCAAGTGTCATTGCGTATCCCCTCAAACATCGCCGCCCGCATTGTCGGCGCCGGATGCATCATCCGCCGCCGGACCGGGCGGGGAGGCGGCGTCCCGACCAGCCGTTTCCGCTGCAATCATGGCCGCAGCGGTCGCGGCGCCCACGATACCGGCATCCGGCGTGGTGCGGGGGCCGGCAGGTGCGGTTCCGTTCCCGGCTGCGTTTGCGGCCGGCACCTGGTCCTGACCCTGGGCGGCGGCCTTGCGCCGTTCTTCGGCTTCGCGCATGTGGCGGATTTCCTCCGGCCCGATGATGCGCCCGACATCGCCCCGGCTGCTCTCGATGCGCTGCGCCGCCACTGCCAGCGTGCCCACGATCATGAATACCAGTGCCCCGAGCAGGCACAGCAAGGCCAGCCCCACCGACGTGGTCTTGAACACCACGACAAAACAGACCAGCGACCCTACGAACCACAACCAGCGCATGCCTGATCTCCGTGCGCATTCGACCGGCGGCTAGTGTATCCGCCAACCTGCCGCCGGCCGCAATGCCGCTGTCCGTCCGTCGCCGCGCTGCAACCGCCGGTGCATCTGCAGCCGATGCATCTACAGCAGCGGTGACACCAGCCGCGCCATCGCATCGCCCATGCGGCGCAGGCGCGGAGCGGGCGGATCGTCGACGAGGATTTCGACTGCGCGGGTGGTGTAGTCGTGCCAGGCCGCTTCCATGTCGGACGCCAGCCCGGCGTCATCGACCAGCACCGAGAGTTCGAAATTGACCCGGAAGCTGCGGTAATCGAAGTTGGCACTGCCGATCAGCACATGGTGCTGGTCCACCAGCATCGCCTTGGCGTGCAGCATGTTGTGCTGGTATTCGAAGATGCGCACGCCGGCGACCAGCAGTTCGTTGTAATACGAGCGCGCCGCCGCGCTGACCAGGGCCGAATCCGAGCGTTTGGGCAGCATCACCCGCACATCCACGCCGCACAGCGCGGCGTTGGTCAGCGCCATGCGCGCGGCCTCGCTCGGCACGAAATACGGCGTCACCAGCCAGACCCGTTCGGTCGCATCGTGGATGGCTTCGACACTGACGCGGTGGAAGGCTTCCCAATGGCTGTCCGGCCCGGACGGAATCACCAGCGCCGGTGCGCCGCCGCAGGCCGGGCGCGGCCACAGCGCGGCATCGCGCAGCGCGGTGCCGGTGGCGTAGACCCAGTCTTCGACAAAGGCCAGTTGCAGCGCCTGCACCGCCGAGCCGGTGAAACGCAGATGCAGATCGCAATGCGCATCCTCGCGCCGGCGCCGGTCCTGCGTATCGGAAATATTGACCCCGCCGGTGAAGCCGGTTTCCCCGTCCACGATCAGGATCTTGCGGTGGCTGCGCTGGTTCAGCGTGGGCCGGCGCAGCGGGCGGAAGCGCATCGGATGGAACCAGGCCACCTCACCGCCGGCGGCCAGCAGATCGGTGAAGAACCGCATCCGCAGCCGGGCGCAACCGACGCTGTCCAGCAGCAACCGCACCTTCACCCCTTCGCGCGCACGCGCCAGCAGCGCATCGCGGAACATCGTGCCGCTGTGGTCCGGATCGAAGATGTAGCTGGCCATGTGGATGTGGTGGCGGGCGCCGGCGATCGCTTCCAGCATCGCGTCGTAGGTGCCTTCGCCGTTGTGCAGCAGCACCGGATCGAGCATATGCACCGGCGGCAACCCGGTGGTGCGCTGCGCCAAGTTGGCGATCTGCTGGTGATAGGGATCGCCCTCGTCATCCGGCGCGCGCGCCACCAGCGCGGCGCGTGCGCGCAGGCGCTTGAGCCGCTGCCGCTTGATCCGGCGCGGACCGAACAGGTGATAGATCAGGAAGCCCACCACCGGCAACGCCGCCAGCGCCAGCAACCAGCCCAGCGTGGCCTCCGGTTCGCGCTTCTCCCAGATGATCCACAGGCCGATCACGACGATATAGATCGTCCAGCCCACCGCCAACGGCACCCCGACACCGGGAATCGCAGCCAACCACAGCCAGAACGGCTCAAGCATGGGGGCACCCTGATTTTATCCGGGCGCCATCATCCCTGCGCCCGCCCGCTGGCGGCAAGTGCGGTTCTAGGGCCGCACGCGCAACATTCAATGCGTCCGCTAAAGAGCGTGCCGGTGCAAGTCGGCTACACTCTGCGCCAGCAGGGGGATGCTGGTGGGCCAGCAATGCCGGCATCCGGGCAAGCCGATCTACGGTAAGCCTTGTCCTAAAAATCGAGCGGGTGCGCTGTTGCCAGCCCGACATGTCGGGTACCTGCCGGCCGTGCCGTGTGGGCGTCGGGCAATGGATACCTCAGGAAGGCTGCCGAAGAGAGGCGAGCAACAGCGATGGAAACCGGGAACGAAGAGGGCCAGGCATTCGCGACCAGTCGCGAAGCCATCCTGCATTCCGCGCAGCAGGCATTTGCACGGCATGGTTATGAGGGCGCCTCGCTGGCGAGGATTGCCGCTGCCGCCAACACGAACCACTCGCTGGTTATCTATCACTTCAAGAACAAGGAAGCACTATGGCGTGAGGTGATCCAGCACATCTTCGGCAACATGAAGGAGCGGCTGGCCGTGGTGGAGTCACTCACCCGGGATGTTGATTCGTTGTCAGCGTTGAAGATCTTCATCCGGGCGTTTGTCGAATTCAGTGCCAAGTACCCGGACCGGACCGCGCTGGTGTTGAACGAGATCCGCGGTGATACAAAGCGCCTGGACTGGGTGCTGGAAAACCACGTTCGACCATTGCATGCGACGCTGGATCGATTTCTGGCCCGCGCCGTCGATGATGGTGTGATCAAGCCGATTCCGCCTGCCCATATGGCCCATATGGTGATCGGCACCGCGTCCACGTTCTTTGTGTCTCGGCCCATGATCCAGAAGCTATACGGCGTGGACGCCTGGAGTCCGGATGTGATCCGCGCGCATGCGGACTGGGTGCTGGAGGCATTGTTCGGAGGTCTGGCTACCTCTCCCGGAGCCTTCGAGCCATCCCGGAGGGCGTCCGCACACGGAGATCCGGCGGTGGCTTCTACCCAATGAGAGGAGTGAGCCTCCTGAAAAGCCTTCTCCGATGCGGATGAATTGGCCCGGGACGCACGGTTGTGCGACTCCTGCGGCCGTCCATCGCGTTGCCTATGAGCGAGGCACAGGCAGACACCGTTGCGCCGCCTCTTCCCTGGGGTGGAAAGCATCACTGATACCGAAGTGACCCGGGTGACAACACCCGCTGTAGTCCCTTGATCGTGTGCGGTCAGACCTGAGGCTGGGTGGCATGCCATGACCGACAGCCGGGATGCTTCCGGCTTTTGCCCACATCCTTTCCACCATCTGTCTCCGAACGGCGCGACGGCTCCATCGCGCTTGACCCGTCGTCAGCCTTCTCGTGGTTGGGAACGCGCCCCGGTGCTGCCAGTGGATCGCGTCCCCTCCGCACCTGATCCGGCTCCCCACCCATGCGGACAACGGGTTGGCCGCCTCCCTTCAGTTCCGACTCGGCCGTGCAAAACAGGTGGCAGGCACAGTGTCGGAAAACAGCTTCGACGCACCGAGAGTCGCGGCAGAACAGGATGTCTGTGGATAGTTGACACTTTAGTTAGTCCCACTGTATATCTCTGTCTACTCGAGGTACGGCAATGGGAGGTGGGAAATGCAATACGAAATGCACCAGTCGACCCAACCCATCAGGGGGGGCTGCAGGCTTCTGGCTGTCGCAGTAGCGCTGGCACTGTCCTCATGGGCACTTGAAGCCCGGGCGGACCAATCAAATCGGGACATCGCATCGGAACAGGAGTCGGAGCATGGGGCGCGCCCGGCAGCCTTGGACGAAGTTGTGGTGACGGCCCGGTTCCGGGAAGAGTCGCTGCAGGATGCACCGGCCGCGATCAGCGCGCTGGGCGCAACCCAGGTGGAGCGCGCGGGGGTGCGCAACATTGACGATATCGCCACGCTGACCCCGGGCCTGACATATGTCTCGCTTCAGGGCAGCAACTATGCGCTGCCGGTGATGAGGGGATTGTCCACCAACGTCGGCGAGTCCAACGTCGGACTGTTTCTGGATGGGGTGTACCAAGGCTCGCGCTCTGGTATGGACCGGATGATGACCGATGTGGAGCGCATCGAGGTGATCAAGGGCCCTCAGGCCGCTCTCTACGGACGCAACACCTTTGGTGGCGCGATCAACATCATCTCCAAACAGCCGACCAACCAGCCCGAGGGCAGCCTCAGCCTGGCTTACGGCTCGCGCAATCTTTCAGAGGGCATCGCCACCTTCTCTACGCCGGTCGCCAATGACCAGATCCACATGCGCTTCGGTGTGGCCCAACGGCAGCGTGACGGCCACTACAGGAATGAGCTGAGCGGTGACGACCTGGATCACCGCAAGGACCAGAGCCTGAGCTCGTTCTTTCGCTGGTACGCCAGCGACAACCTGGTGATGGACCTGCGGGCATCGTTCGACCGCGCCGACCACGGCGACAACCCTGGCTACTTCGTACTCAACAACTCCGAGCCTCTGTTCAACGGCCGCTCGCAGATCCTGTTAGGCGAAGTGCCGTCCCGGACTTCCGGGTTCGCGGTGACGCCGGGCGGGTTCGAGCGCGATGCCGATCTGTTCTCGCTCAAGGCCGATTGGCAGGTCAACGATGATTTGTCGTTCACCTCGATCACGACCTATTCCGACCTTGAGAGCGAGTTCCGGGCCGATATCGACTACGGCCCGACCGACATCAGCTACCAGACCCAGAACACCGATGTGGACGAGATCTCGCAGGAGTTCCGTCTCGCCGGGCAGGGTGGTGACCTCAGCTGGATTGGCGGATTGTTCTACCTGCGAAGCAACCAGCGGACGCTGGATCAGGATCTGGCGAACGAGGCCTACGAGCCGCTGCTGCCGGCTTCACTGAAGAGCACGCTGATCGACAACCGCGAAAAACATCAGAACATCGCCCTGTTCGGCTCGCTCAGCTGGCAGCTCGCCGATGACTGGACGCTGGATCTGGCGGGGCGGGTGTTCCGTGAGAAGCGCAGCATCGACCCCTTCCAGAGCAATCCGATCACCGGCCAGGTCCTGGACCCGAACCCGCCGCTGGAGATGTCGGAGACCTTCATCACTCCGAGTCTGGGGTTGCGACGTCGGCTCAACGATCAGTGGATGGGATATGCCTCCATCAGTCGCGGGGTGAAGTCCGGTGGTTTCAACGCGATGGCCAATGTCACTGCGGACGAGCGCACCTTCGACGCCGAGAAGAGCATCAATTACGAAATCGGGGCGAAGTTCAACTCCCTGGACGGCCGGATCACCTTCAATACCGCGCTGTTCCATATCGACTGGGAAGACCAGATCGTGCGGGCGCTGGGCGTGCAGAACGCAACCTTAAACGCCAACGCCGGCAAGACCACCTCGCAGGGTGCTGAATTTGATCTGCGTGTGATGCCGCTTCCCGGCCTCGCGCTCGGCGCCAGCTACGCCTATACCGATGCCACATTCGACGAGTATGTGTTCGAGGCCCTGAGGCTGTCGTTCGGGCTGGAATCGGATCTGGCCGGAAAAGAACTCCAGTACGTGTCAAGACATGTGGGAACCCTGTCCTTCGATTACCAGAAGGCGCTTTCCGCCGACACCGCCTTCTATATGCGGGGTGACTGGGGCTACCGCTCGCGCCAATACGGCTCCACGACCAACCTGTTCTGGGTCGGCAGCCGGTCGCTGCTCAACATGGCGTTGGGCTACCAGATCAGGAACTACGACCTGGAGTTCTGGGGCCGCAACCTCCTGAACGACAAGACCCCGACGGTTTCAATTTCCAGCCGGGATCGCGGCTCCCTGATCCTGCCGCCCGCAGGCCAGGGCGCATTCAAGACCCTGGCATTCGCACCCGAGCTCAGAAGCTACGGTGTCCGGCTCCGCGTCAAGTTCTGAGTGGAAAGACGCGCTCCCTTCAATCCAGAAACGAGGTACTCATGGCCCTTACAAAGATGGTCCCCACTCCAGTATTCGAGGAGTACAAGGAGCTTTTCGCAGAGCATTTTTTCCTGAGCCGCGAGAACGGCATCCTGACGGTGCAGATGCACACGCTTGGCGGGCCGGTTCAATGGAGCCTGGAGCTGCATCGCGCCATCTGGCAGCTGTTCCGCACGGTCGGTTCGGATCCTGAAAACGAGGTGATGATCTTCACTGCCACCGGCAACGTGTGGGTTGCGGCTTTCGACGATGAAAGCTTCGCTAGGGTGGAAGCGGATCCGGCAAAAAACAGTTACGACTACGGCATCTTCGATGGCCGCCATATGCTGATGAGCCTGATCAACGATGTGGAGATCCCGACCATCGGCGTGCTCAACGGGCCCGGTGCGCACACAGAGCTGGCGATGATGTGCGATCTGACGATCTGCTCGGACAACACGGTGATCATGGACCCGCACTTCTCCTTGGGCATGGTGCCAGGTGACGGCATCCACAGCGCCCTGATCGAACTGCTTGGCATCAAGCGTGCCGCCTACGCGATGGTGATGAACGAGCAGATTCCGGCACAAAAGGCGTTGGAGTACGGCTTGGTGAACGAAGTGGTTCCGCGTGACAGGCTGATGGATCGCGCCATGGAAATAGCCAAAACGATCATGGCCAAGCCGCGTGTGGTGCGCCGCATGACCGGGCAGATCCTGCGCCGTCCGTGGAAGCAGCGCATCGTCGACGACCTTGACTGCGGCTTTGCGATGGAGATGTACGCATACATGTGTTCAGGTGAAAAGCATGTCGATTCCAAGCTCGACGAAATCGCCGAGCGCGAAGGTATCGAGTCGTTGCGTAATCGCCGCGAGGGGATGGACGAAGCCGCAAAAGGACAGGGAGCCTGACCAATGAAAAGGCTCAACACCGCGATCACGCTCAACACCCTGGTGGCGCTGGTCTGTCTGGTGATCGGGATCAACTACCTGTTCCGATCCACCGTGACCACCTATCACCTGACCGCCATCGGAGTGGACTGGGAAACCCTGGCCGAAGGCGTGCAGTTGCTGCTGGTGATCCTGATGAAGGGCACCGGTGATGCGTTGGTGGTGATGGCTGTCAGCATCCTGATCCTGACCTGGATTCCACTGCGGCAACGGCAGAACTGGGCGCCGCTGGCCATCCTGGTGATCGGAGCCGCCTGTCTGGTGCCGATGCTGGTGGGCGCCATCATCGTCGCCTCCCGCACCGGTGCGGCATCGCCATGGTGGTTGAACGCGCTGTTGCTCTCGATGCTGGCCGTCTCCGCCGCACTTACCTGGCGCCGCCCCGGAACCTTGCCTGCGCCCTGACCGCGGCTCGTGACGGGCGCGCCCTCACGCCTTACGCAGCAGGCGCGCCCGTTTTCTGGAAATCACAGGAAGCAAACATGAATGAGCAAGCTGCCGGACACGTCCTGGCGAGATTCGAGTTCCCGGTGGAAGCGGGAAAGGTCGCCGAATTCGCTGCCGCAGGCCGGACACCGCATCCACTTTTCACCAATCGTGAGGCCGCGTTGGGTGCGGGGCTGCGTGCTTGCATCGCTCCGGTCACCTATCCGTCCACCTTCGTGTTCCACATTGGTGCGGATGCGGCGGTACTGGAGCTGATGAAGCAACTGAAGATGAATCCGGCCCGCAGTGTGCACGGGGAAGTCCAGTTCCACAGCCATCAGCCGATCCATGTCGGTGAGCAGCTCCAGGCCACGCTGGTGGTCGCTTCGGACGAAGTTCGGACCAGCGCCAATGGCGTCACTCGCCGCTTCGTCGGGCTGAACCTGCTGCTGCACAACCAGGACGGTGTGCTGGTGTCCACCACGGAAAACACCTTCATCGAGACCCTGAGCCATGACTGACACCTCGATCCAGCCCTGCGATGAGCTTGCCGTGGGCGGACTCTTGCCGATGTTCCGGCATGTGGTTACGCGCACCGATATCGTACGGTATGCCGGCGCGGGCGGCGACTTCAATCCGATCCACCACGACGACGACTATGCGCGGCACGCCGGCTTTCCGTCGGTGTTTGCAATGGGCCTGATGCACGCCAGTTTCCTGAGCCGCGTGCTGTACGACGCCTGCGGCCCGCTGGCGGTCAAGCGCTACCGCATCCGTTTCACCCATCCGGTCTTCCCCGGCGACCAGCTCACCGGTGGCGGAGTGGTGGAAGAGCGCCGACAGACCGATTCCGGAGTCCTGCTGGTCTGTCGTCTGTTCATGAAAAACCAGAACGACCGGGACGTGCTCGCCGGCGACGCCGATCTGATGCTCACCCCTGCCGGAACAGGAGCCACGCCATGAGCGGTTCGCAGGAAGAGCGCGACGCGCTGCTGGCCACGGTCACGCGTTTTGCGCGCGAGGTGATCGCGCCCGGCGTCCGCGAGCGGGAGGAACGCGGCGAGTTCTGTCATGACACTTGGCGGCGCATCTGCGACTTGGGTCTGCCGGGTCTGTTGCTGGAGCCGGCTTACGGCGGCTCCGGCTTGAAGGCCTCGGACGTGGTGCCGGCGATCATCGGGTTCGCCTCCGAAAGCCGCGACTTCGGCATCACCGGCGCCTGGCTCACCCATATGCTGCTGGCCGCAATGCCGATCAGCGTGCTCGGCAATGAGGAGCAGAAGCAGCGCTACCTGCCGGCTATGGCCGAAGGCGCGAAGATCGGCGCGTTGTGCCTGACCGAGCCGGGCGCCGGTTCGGACCTGACCGGTCTCAAGACCACGGCCAGGCCGCATCCGGGCGGCTATGTGCTTAATGGCAGCAAGACCTTCATCTCCAACGCCCCGATTGCGGATGTTTTCGTGGTGCTGGCTTCGACCGCGCCGGAATTGGGGGCCAAGGGCCTGACCATGTTCGTGGTTGAGCGTGGCGCCGCCGGCCTCACCACCGGCCAGCCGTTGCGCAAGCGGGAATGCCATAGCTGGCCGACCGGCGAAGTGTTCTTCGATGACTGCGTGGTGCCGGCTGGCAACCGCCTCGGCGAGGAGGGCAAGGGCATGACCTACATGCTGCAGTCACTGATGTGGGAACGGCTGGCGTTCGTGCCCTATGTCGGCCTGATCGAATCCAATCTGCGCGACAGTCTCGAATACGCCACCCAGCGGCGCCAGTTCGGCCAGCGCATCGCCGACTTCGGTGCGGTGCAGACGATGCTCGCGGACATGAAAATCGATCTGGATATCTCCCGCATGCTGGCCGTCGACCTGGCCCGGCGCATGGACCAGGGCGAAGACATATCGATGACCGCCGCTGTCGCCAAGACCTTCATCACCGAGGCGGCCGAGCGCGCCGCCTACCGTGCGGTCCAGATCTTTGGCGGCAACGGCTGCATGGACGAGTACGACATCGGTCGCAGTCTCTGGATTTCCAAGATGGGAACCATTGGCGGCGGCACCTCGCAGATCCAGCGCGGTGTCATCGCGCGACTGCTCGCGCGCGGCCTGTAAGCCGACTCCACCCACTATCCAGGAAACCATGATGGTTAAACAGCTCAGAGGAAAATCGGCGATTGTTGGAATCGGTGAACTGCCGACCGGCCACTTTCCGGATCGTTCCCTGACCCGCTCCGCAGTGGATGTCGCGGTGATGGCGATTCGGGATTCGGGCCTGGACAAGAGCGAGATCGACACGGTCATCCCGCTCGGCACGATCGCGAATGGCTTGGACAACACCAACTTCGTCTGCTCTTACCTGGTGGAAGAGCTGGGGCTGGGCATATCCGCGCGGGCCAACTTCCAGGTCATGTCCGGGGGTTCCAGCTCGTCCAACGCGCTGAAGGTGGCCAGTGCGCTGGTCGCCACCGGCCTGTCGCGTGGCGTGCTAGTGGTGCATTCGGACCGTCTCGGCACCGGACTGGATCCGCAGGTGGCGGTGGACATGTTCTCCAAGGCGTCGGTGAACCAGGAGTACGAGATCCCCTACGGCTGGAGCCAGCTTGGGCTTGGTGCACTGATCCAGCAGCGCTACATGTTCGATTCAGGCGCGTCCGAGCGGCAGGTCGCCGCTGTCATCGAATCGCTGCGCAAATGGGCTGCGCTGAATCCCAATGCGATGATCCGCTCGCCACGCAGCGCCGAGGAAGTGTTGGCCTCCGAAGTCATTTCCTCGCCAGTGCGCAAGCGCATGATGAACGTGCTGGCCGACGGTGCCGCCGCCTTCGTGTTGACCTCGGCCGAACGCGCTGCGGACGCGACTGCCACGCCGGCCTATGTGTTGGGCATGGGTTCGCGCTGCACCAACTTCTCCACAACCCAGCAGCCGGACGACCTCATTTCGGCATGGAGGCCGGCTGCGCTCGATGCCTACACGATGGCGGGCATTGGGCCGGGTGACGTGGATGTGGCCCAGATCTACGACGCGTTCCCGTCGTTCGTGTTGATGACGATGGAAATGCTCGGCCTGTGCGAACCCGGCCAGGCCGGTGCCTTCGTCGAAGCCGGCCACACCTCGCCGGGCGGAAAGCTCCCGGTGACCACCAATGGCGGAATGCTGGCACAGGGGCACACCGGCACCGGCGGCGGCATGGCGGTATTGGTCGAAGCGGCCCGCCAGGTGATGGGCAAGGCCGGCGAGCGTCAGGTGCCCAACGTCGATTTCGCGGTCGAAACCGCATCAGGAGGAGTGGGTATGGACTTGCATGTGGCCGTCCTTGGCCGGGAGCTGGGCCAATGAGCGCGGTATTGCCGGTGCTGTCGGAAACCAGCCGCCCGTTCTATGACGGTTGCAGGCAGGGCAGGTTGCTGTACCAACGCTGCGAGGACTGCGATGCGATCGTGTTCTTCCCTAGGAAGTATTGCCCGGGCTGCCTCGGTGAGAACCTCGCGTGGCAGCGCTCGTCGGGCAAAGGGACGATCCATTCGTTCACCGTCACGCGCATGTTCGCGCCGACCGAGTTCAGCCGCATGACGCCGTACGTGCTGGCGGTGGTGAAGCTCGAAGAGGGCTTCAAGATGATGACCAACATCATCCGCACGCCGATCGAGGAGCTGCGCTGTGGACTGCCGGTGCAGGTGGTGTTCGATCCGGTCGGCGACGAACTCGTCCTGCCGCGGTTTGAACTGGCCAAGGGGTAGATGCGAGATGGCCGGAACCGTGCAGACTCTGACCTCGGCCTTCCAGCACCGCTGCCGGATGTGGCCGGATGCCACCGCACTCCACTATCGCGCCGGACCCGAGTGGGTTCCGGTCACCTGGGCCGGCTACGGGCGCGACGTCGATCGCCTGGCCAGGGCGCTGTTCGGCGCCGGTCTGGGCTTTGGTGACCGCGTTGCGCTGATCGGACGCAATACCTACGACTGGTTCGTGGTGGACATGGCCGCGATGACGTCGGGGCTGGTGTCGGTGCCGGTCTACATCACCAGCAGTTTGCCGCAGATCATCCGTCAGCTGCAGCATTCCGGGGCGCGGGTGATCGTGACCGAGCGCCTGGAGCTGCTCGGCGGGCTGGAACATCGCCGCAACGATGTGCCCGAGCTGGACTACATCATCGTCACCCAAGGCGCGGTGCCGGAAGATGTGGCCGGAGTCATCGGCATGGGCGCTTTCCGCGCCGCCCACGCCGACACGATGGATGATCGGCTCGAGCGGGCCCGGGCACAGGTGGAGCCGGACAGTCTGGCCACGCTGATCTACACCTCCGGCACCACTGGCGAACCCAAGGGCGTGATGCTGACCCATCGCAACAGCGTTACCACCGGGCTGAACGTGGCCGAGGCGCTGGTGCCGGAATGGGGCGACGGTGAGAAGCTCTCCTGCTGCTATCTGCCGCTTTCGCATGTCGGCGAGCGCGTGGTCAGCATCCTGGCGCCGCTGTTCGAGTTGCGCGAAGTCTTTATCTGCTCCGATCTGGAGCGCGTCATGGATGACGTCAAAAGCGTCCGCCCGACTATCTTTCTGGGCGTGCCGAGGGTCTGGGAGAAGATCTTCGACGGCTTCCAGGCCAACGTTGCAAACATGTCTCCTCTCGCCCGACGCCTGATCGGCTGGGGCCTACGGACCGCACTCGAACATGAGCACGCGCTACAGCAGTGCAAGGCGTCGGAGCGCGACGTGGCGGGATTGAAGTACCGCATCGCGCAGCGCCTGGTAACTGGCAGGATCTTGCGGTCGCTCGGCTTGGACCGGGTGCGCATCTCAATCACAGGCGGCGCTCCCGGCAATCCGGACGCGGGTGACTTCTTCAACGCGCTGGGACTGTGGATGCAGGAGGTGTACGGGCAGACCGAGGGCTACGGCACCACCAGCCTGTCGCTGCGCAGCGACTACCGCCCACGTTCCTGTGGCCGTCCCTTCCCGCGCACCGAAGTCAGGATCGCCGATGACGGAGAAATCCTGCTGCGTGGCGACACGATCTCTCCCGGCTACTACAAGGAACCGGAGGCCAGCGCGGAAACCTTCGTCGATGGCTGGCTGCATTCAGGCGACCTCGGCCACTTGGACGCGGACGGCTACCTGTGGGTCACGGGCCGCAAGAAGGACATCATCATCACCTCCGGTGGCAAGAACATCGCTCCGCAGACGATCGAGTCGGCATTCAACGGCGTGCCCGGCATCAACGGGGCGGTGGTCGCCGGCGACATGCGCCATTACCTGATCGCGGTGGTCGACGTGGACAGCGCGGTGCTGCGCCAGAGCCTGCCACCGGACACCACGCTGGAAGCACACGCCGCAGCGCTCGTCAGCAATCGCTTGGCGGAGATCAACACGCGCTTTTCGCGCGCTGAGCAGATCAAGAAATGCCTGGTGGTGTTTGATCGTTTCACCCAGCAGGAGGGTCTGGTCACACCCACGATGAAGGTGCGCCGGGCGCTGGTGCTGCAGCGCTACGCCGATGCGATCAGCGGTCTGTATGAATCGGACGGAACCGTCTTCACCGAACAGGGCCGGTGAGGTCGCACCCTGCGGCCCGGACGACGCACCCATGCACGAGCAGGAAACGACGATGAGCCGGATACAGGTTGAGGAAGGGCAGCTGCTGTGGACGCCGCCCCCGGAAAAGGTCCAGGCCAGCGCCATGCAGGCCTTCATCGACTGGCTCGGGGAGACGGAGGGTCTGCGGATAGAGGGTTACGCCGCCCTGTGGCAGTGGTCGGTGGATGCGCCCGAGGCGTTCTGGGCCGCAGTCTGGGATTACTGTCAGGTCCGCGCCAGCCGGCTATATGACCGGATCATGCAGGTGCCGGACCGTGACATGGTGGGCACCCGCTGGTTCTGCGGCGCGCACCTGAATTATGCCGAGAACGTGCTACGCGCCAATGGTGATCCGCCCGCCCCGGCGGTTCTGCATCTGACCGAGATCCGCGAGCTTTCCACACTTTCCCATGGCGAGCTGTTCCGCCAGGTGCGGGTGCTCGCCACCCAGCTGCGCGCGTTGGGAATCCAGCCTGGCGACCGGGTCGTATCCTATCTTCCCAACCTCGCGGAGACGGTGGTGGCGATGCTCGCCACGATGGCGGTGGGTGCGGTCTGGGCCGCCGCCGCACCGGAGTTCGGAGTCAATACCGTCATCGACCGCTTCGCCCAGATCGAGCCGGTGCTGCTGCTCGTGGCCGATGGTTATGCCTTCGGCGGGAAGCGGTTTGAGCGTGCGGAGGAGGCGCGTCAGATCGTCGCGGCGCTGCCCACGGTGCGCCATGTGGTGGGTGTGGCCTACTTGCAACCGGAAGTGCCATTCCAGCCGCAGGTACCCGAGGGCGTCACCGTGCATGCCTGGGACGTTTTGCTGGCTGGCCCCGATGTGGGCGCCGAACAGTTCCACTTTGCGCAGGTGGAATCATCCCATCCGCTGTGGATCCTGTTTTCCTCCGGCACCACCGGCCTGCCGAAAGCGATCCTGCATGGTCATGGCGGTATGTTGTTGGAGCACCTCAAGCTGTTCCGCCTGCACTTTGGCACCGGCCCCCAATCGATCTGGTTTTTCCACACCACGGCCGGTTGGATGATGTGGAACACGCTGGTGGCGAGCCTGCTCGGAGGCGGCGCGGCGGTGTTCTATGACGGCAGCCCGGTCTGGCCCGGTCCTGATCGGCTCTGGCAGATCGCCGCCGACACCGGTGCCACGATCTTCGGCGCCAGTCCTACCTTCGTTCAGATCATGGAGAAGACCGGCCTGGTACCGGCGCAGCGCTTTGACCTGGAAGCATTGGAAATGATCGTGGTGACCGGCGCTCCGTGCCAGCCGGAAACCTTCGAGTGGTTCTATCGCTGTGTGAAGCCGGAGCTGTGGGTGACCTCCCAGTCGGGTGGTACCGAGATCGCCAGCGGCTTCGTCGGCTGCTCGCCGTTCCTGCCGGTCCATGCCGGTGAAATCCAGTGCCGGATGCTTGGCATGAACGTACAGTCCTGGTCCGATGAGGGCACCGTGCTGCACGACGAAGTGGGCGAGCTGGTGGTCACCGCGCCATTTCCCTCGATGCCGCTCCAGTTCTGGGATGACCCCGGAAGCCAGCGTTACCGCGACACCTATTTCGATACCTTCCCCGGCGTCTGGCGTCATGGGGACTTCATCCGCATCAACGCCCGCGGCGGCTGCTACATCTACGGCCGCTCGGATGCCACGCTGAACCGCCATGGCGTGCGCATCGGCAGTGCCGAGATCTACCGCACCGTGGAAAAGATCGAAGGCGTGCTTGACAGCCTCGTTGTGTGCCTGGAGCTGCCCGACGGCGGCTTCTACATGCCGCTGTTCGTGCAGCTGCGCGCCGGTGTCGAACTGGACGCCGCGTTGCGGCGGGAAATCGAACAGCGCCTTCGGCTTGATGCCAGCCCACGCCACGTGCCCGACAGCATCGATGCGGTGCCGGCGATTCCGTACACCTTGACCGGCAAGAAGATGGAAGTGCCGGTGCGGCGGCTGCTGCTGGGGGCGCAGCTGGCGGAAGTCGCCAAGCCCGATGCCATGACCAACCCGGACGCAATGGACTGGTATGTGGAGTTCGCGCGCCGGATCTGAGTGCCGCCCAGCGCTCATCACGCGCGGCGATGCGCCACCTGGCTGATAATTACGGCTAGTGACGCACTACCGCCGCAGTCGAAGCCCTCAGTCCCGATGGAGCTGCTCTACCCTCCCGCTTCAGCTGCGCGACAGCGCCGTCACATACACCAACTCGCAGGCGCCGGCGCCGCTGTCCTGGCGTGTCATCGAACTGCGCCAGAACCAGCCGTCCGCGCGCCGCGCCTCAATCAGATAGCCCTCGATCCGCACCACATCGCCGCGCCGCACGCGCTTGAGTTGCCGTGCGATCAGCGCATCGGCCGGCACCAGATGCATATTGGCGCTGGAGACCACCATTTCCTGCGGCGGCAGTGGCGGCTCGCCGCGCCAGCGGTAGCTGTAGAAACGTACGCTCTGGCGGATATCGAGCTGATCCAGTACCGCGCTGTCGCTCATCCGCCCCCAGCCCAGCGCCAGATCCATCGGCGACAGCGCCGCCTCGGCATCGAAGCGGTAATCCTCGCGTCCCAGCACCCGTGCCTCGATGCTGAAATGCGCCAGCGGCGTGAGCCGGAAATCGCCGTGTTCGATCACCTGTGCATCGTGCAGATCCTGCTGCACCGGCAGCTGCGGCGCGAGCACGCCCGGCGCACGGTCGCGCCCCATCGGCGGCGCCATCCACCAGCCGATCAACACCAGTACGAGTGCTGCAACTACCCAGCGCTTCATGCCCGCCAGCCTAACGCGAAGTGGCCGGTCGGGCATCGTGGAAGCGGGCTTGTTTGCAGGTTTTCCGCATCCGGCTATCCGGCGCGCGGGCAGGTGTGGTCGGCATGTTGCACGGGGCGGAGTCCGTGCCTTCCGGCGGCCGGTTCTTCCACGTCGGACATGCAAGCCCCGCCGCTGGATTCGACTTGCGCCCCGGCCTGCCTACGCCGCAGACTGCCCGCCCTGATGTCTGGAAACACCCTTTCGCGTTGAACATGACCGTGCCCCGCTTTCGCCCCGCCCGCCCCTTCGCCGACAGCGTGCTGCCGCTGCGATCCGGACGTGATGCGAGCGGCGGCATCGCGCCACGCAAAGCCCACCCTTCAGAACGCGACGCCACCGCGCGTAGCGGGGCCGGTTGAGCCATGCTCAGTGTCCCGGTCAGCTGGCGCACGCGCGATGGCAGCGGCACGCTCGATGGCGTGCTGGTGCTCGACGGCGCCAGCCTGCGCCTGCAATACCAGACGCTGGACTGGCATCAGGGCGCGCAACACCCCAACGCACGTGAACTGCGGCTGAGCCCGGAAGCGATCGTCCACGCCGAATTCCGCAAGGGGTTCCTGTGGATCGCGCCCAGCATCGAACTCCAGGCCTCGGATTTCGCCGCACTCGCCACGCTGGATGCCGACCAGTCCGGCCACCTCAGCCTGCGCATCCGCGGCAGCCACCGCCGCGCCGCAAAATCCCTCGTCGCCGAACTGCACTCGGCCCAGGCCGAAGCGCGCTACCGCCGCTGGACCCGCGACATGGACCGCATGGCATCCGCCGCCGGGACCAAAGAAGAAGGCGAACAGGGGCGATAACACGCTTGTTCTGACACCTCCACCCGGCTTGCTGCGTGGGTGTACAGGACGAATTACGTGGTGTTACCAGGAAACCAGTCTGTGCCGTGAGGTGGCTCTGGTTTTCAGTTATTGATCATCTTTGACTTTGATTGAAATCGAAAAGTCCCGGTTGATTTTGGCCTGCGCCCGCTGGAATTCTGAGGAATCAATAACGCGTTTCGATAGCGGAGTTGAGCTGCATATGAAAATCCCTGTCTCCCGATCTCGACCATAAGGTTGAAATCGTGGGAAGCACTTTTTCATTATCTTGTCAATTGTATTCCAGGTATCATCGGTGAGCTCTACAGCGCAGTAACTGCACGGCGCTCCGAGCGGAGAAGTGAAGTAGGGAGGCTCCACCGAGATACGGTCTGTCATGCCCAAGCTCAGCGTAAACGGGTGGGGAATCTCTTCGTCGTCCAACACTACTGAGAAGGAACCGGAGACCGCTGTCCAATCTATGTCGAATGACCTCAGTGTGACCACTTCCGGGGTTGGAAATGAAAGGACGTTTTCTTCAACCCAACGTTCCACCTCTTCCCCGTGATTCATTCGACGCTTCTCCAACTGGTTGATGAAGCGGAATCGTTACACGTAAGCGGACGGGCTACAAGGCACGGGGAGACAAAGCCGGTGAAGGGCTATGTTCGAGGCTTCGCCCGATGCGTGGCAGTGGCCGTCCACGGATCGTCGGGCCACGGGTGCTTCGGATAGCGGCCTTTCATTTCCTTTTTGACTTCGGGGTAGGTGCGTTCCCAGAAGCCTTTGAGGTCTTGCGTGACCTGCAGCGGGCGGCCGCCGGGGGAGAGCAGGTGCAGGGTGAGCGGCACACGGCCGGCGGCGATGCTGGGGGTGTCGGCCAACCCGAACAGCTCCTGGAGTTTCACCGCCAGTACCGGGGCTTCGCCGTGGCGGTAGTGGATCGGGCGTTCCAGACCTGACGGTACGAGTATCCGGGTCGGCGCGAGGCTGTCGATTTTTTGGCGGGCGGGCCAGTCGGTGTTGGATTTGAGCGCGTCGGCGAGTTCGGTTTCGCTGAGGGCGTCGAGGCGGCGTTTGCCGCGCAGCGCGGGTTTCAGCCAGTCATCCAGATTTTCGATCAGGGTTTCGTCGGACAGATCGGGCAGCGACTCGGTTTCATTCTCCGGCAGCCAGTCGCGCAGGCAGCGGACGCGCTCGCGCCATTGTTTGAGGGCGTCCGTCCACGGCAGGACGTCAAGGCCAAGGTGGCGTACGGCATCGACCAGCGCGTCGGCAAACTGCGCCGGGTCAGGTTGGGCGATGGGGCGCACGTCGAGGGTGATGCGGTCGAAGCGGCGTTCGCGCTGGGCCGCGATGCGGTGGGCGTTGGTGTCCCAGAACACGCGGTCTTCGGTTACGAAGCGTTGAGGGAAAGCGTGTTCCAGCGCGGTTTCATCGACCGGCGCGGCGCGCTGGATGCGGGCGTCGCGCTCGGCGTCGCGTAGTTCGGCGATGACGATCCACGCTTCGCCATAGAGCGCGCTGTCCGGCGCGAGTGTGGCGCTGCGGCCGTTGGCGAGCTGGTAACGGTGCGGATCGGACGGGTGCTGGTGCGCGATGCGGTCGGGGAAGGCGTGAATCAGCAGTTCGCCGAGGTGGTGGGCGCTGGCGGTGTCGTCGTGGTGCCCGTTCTCGCGGGTAGGCGCAGGTCGGACCAAGCCGCGAAGCGGTGGATCCGACGCCCGGATGTCGGATCCGCGCCCAGGGCGCTTGATCCGACCTGCGTTGATGTTCGGCGAGTCCGGGTTGAGGGTTGAAAGGCGGCGTTGCCATTGTCTGGCGGTCTGGTCGATGGCGGCCAGGGCGCTGCGGGAGGCATCCGGCGGGGTGCGGCCGTTGCGGAAGGCGGCCAGTGCCTGCCAGCGGGCGGCGATGTCGTCGCGGCGCGGGCCTTTGAGCGGGTCGCGGGCTTCGAGCAGGGCGGCGAGGTCGCAGGCCAGTGCGCTGCGTTCGAGTGTGTCAGCAGCCAGCAGCATCGCGGCCAGGCGCGGATGGGTGCCGAGTCTGAGCAGGCGTTTTCCGAATGGGGTGAGGCGGCCGTTTTCCAGCGCACCTAGACGCGTCAGCAGATCACGCCCGGCGGCGAGTGCGCCTTGTGGTGGGGAATCGAAAAAGCGCAGTTCGTCACTGCCCCAGGTGGCCAGTTCCAGCGCCAGGCCGGTGAGTTCGGTCAGGGTGATTTCCGCGCGGCGCGACGGTTCCAGACGCTGCGATTGCGGCCATAGGCGATAGCACCAGCCTTCGGCAACGCGGCCGGCGCGGCCAGCACGCTGATCGGCGGAGGATTGCGGGATCGTCACCACATCCAGACGCGGGAAGCCGGAGTTGGGATCAAAACGCGGTTCGCGCGCCAGGCCCGAATCGATCACCACGCGCACGCCGGGCAGGGTGACCGAGGATTCGGCCACGTTGGTCGCCAGCACGATGCGGCGACGGCCATCGTGCGAGGGTTGCAGCACAGCGCTCTGCGCTTCGATGGACAGTTCGCCATGCAGCGCGAGCACCTCCGCATTCAGACCGGCCGATTCCAGCGCACGCGAGGCGTCGCCGATTTCGCGTTGGCCGGGCAGGAACACCAATATGTCGCCGGGATGCGCGGCGAAGGCGGCTTCCACCGTGCGCCGCACCTGTGCGGCCAGCGGTTCGTCGCGGCGTGCGGGCGGGTGCGAGATCGTGACCGGGAAGCTGCGGCCTTCGGAGGTCAGGCGCGGGGCATCGAGGAAGCGCGCGAGTTTTTCGCCATCCAGCGTGGCGCTCATCACCACGATGCGCAGGTCCTCGCGCAGCTGTGCCTGCACATCCAGCGCCAGCGCCAAGCCAAGGTCGCCGGCCAGATGGCGTTCGTGGAATTCGTCGAACAGAATCGCGCCGATGCCGTCGAGCATCGGGTCGTCCTGGATCATGCGGGTGAGGATGCCTTCGGTGACGACTTCGATGCGGGTCGAGGCGCTGGTGCGGTTCTCGAAGCGGATGCGGTAGCCGACCGTTTGCGCCACGTCTTCCCCGAGGCTCCGCGCCATGAAGCCGGCGGCGGCGCGGGCGGCGACACGGCGCGGTTCCAGCATCACGATGCGTTGTCCGGCCAGCCACGGTGCATCCAGCAAGGCCAGCGGCACGCGCGTGGTCTTGCCGGCGCCGGGCGGAGCTTCCAGCACCAGACGCGGATGCGCGGCCAGTGATTCGCGGATCGCGGGCAGCAGGGGATCGATCGGAAAGGCGGTGCTCATGCGGCGGCAAGGGTAGCCGATCAACGTGCCCGGGCCGGATGGTGGCCATGAAAAAGGAGGCCGGAGCCTCCTTTTTCCGACTGGCGCAGTGTAGTGCTCAGTCTGCCTGCAGACGGGCTTCGAGTTGGCGGATCACTGGCAGCAATGCGGTGCGGTCAAAGCGCGATGCGATCTTGGTCTTGGATGGCGCTGGCAGCGTTGCACCCTGCGCCACCAGCTGCGCGCTCAGGCCGAGGCGTGCCGGGGAATCCTGGGCGCTCTTGGCCGGCCCGCTGCCTTCCTGCACGAAGGTGCGGCTGGCACTGCGGAAGGCACGGGCTGGATAGGCGGGCTGGTGGTCCGGGTTGGTGCCGCCCATGTAGGCGGTCAGTTCGCCGGAGCCGTCATTGGTGCCCATTTTCATGACGTACAGCACGTAGTATTGGCGCCCGTACTGGTCGACACCATCCTTGACCACGGTGACATGCAGGCCGGTTGGCGCTTCGAAATAGCCGACGGCTTCGAAGTGCGTCAGTGCGTAGTCGCTGCAACCGCCGACCTGTGCATCGTCCGGGCGACAGCCCTCGTAGTACCAGATGCCATCGCTGCCACGGCTGTAGAGATCCAGCACCAGCACATCGGCCATGAAGGGGTAGTCGGCATTCGGGAAGCTCGAGATATCGGCGGTGATCTGCCATTCGCCGAGCATCTTTGTGGTGTCAACGCTGATGCTGTTCGGATCTTCGCCACTCCGCCAGAAATAGAACTCCTGGCGCTGGATCGGAATGCTGCGGCCATTGGGCCAGGTCAGCGTGGCGCGGCGGCTGTCGTCCGGGTCGAAGACGATCTTCAGCTTGCCGTAGCCCGGTTCGAGCACCGGACGTCCCGGATAGGGTTTGCCGATCGGCTGGACGTGATCGAAACCGAGCAGGTCGGCTTCGAAATAGGCGTTGCCATCGAGCCGTCCGGTGGAGGTGTACCACTTGGCGAAGCCGTTCTGGTCGCCGCCATAGATGGTCACGGCCATCATGTCGTCCTGCACCTCGATGGCATAGCCGGTGCCGGATTCGGCCGGGTTCCACCAGATGCCGGATTCCGGTTCGTAGGCGTGGACAGAGGTTGCGGCAAGGCCTGCGGCGGCAAGAAGGGTGAGAAGGATGCGTCGCATGGCGGAGCCCTCGGCGGAAGTGACCGGTTACGCTACCAGCCTGCACTTAATCGCCATTGAATCCAGCCGCGCGTTGCGTGACCGGGATCACCGCCCGGCGCCGTGTGCGGCCGATGTGGCCGAGCCGTCAGCGCCCATTGCGGCGCACCTGCTTGAGCCAGCGTAGCAGCGGTTCCCAGTCACCCTGGTGGTCGCGCACGTTGCCGGAGTTGTAGTCGTAAATGCATTTACCCAGGCTGGCCAGCAGCACATAGGCCTGGGTGTCGCGCAGTTGCGCCACCAGTTCCACCGGCCACTGGGAAAGTTGTTCGGTCACTTGTTGCGAAGCGTGCGTCCAGGGCTTGAGGCGGTTGGCGATCAGCCCGACCGGCAGTTCGCCACGCGCCACGCGCGGTACTTCGGCCAGCGGGTTCAGGAAGCGCACCGTGGCTTCCATGTCCAGCACCGAGGGCAGTACCGGCACCAGCAGCGCGTCGGCGAATTCCAGGTGTTTCTCCAGATCATCCGGCATCGCGCCGGCCGGCGCATCGATGACCACGCGCTGGGCCTTGTCCGGAATCTGCTGGCGCCATTGCCGCCGGGTGCCGTCCAGCGCCAGCACCGGCGCCGCACCGGCGGCTTCGCGCTTGCCGCACCAGATCCGCGCCGAGGCCTGCGGATCGGCATCCAGCAGCACGGTGCGTTTGCCTTTCAACGCGAAATGTCCGGCCAGCGTGGTGGAGATCGTGGTCTTGCCGACGCCTCCCTTGGCGCTGGCGACGAGGATGCGGAACATGGTGGACTCCGGCGCAGACGATGCCGAACTGTACCGCGCCGGCCGGTTGGCTGCCGCCAGCGCACATTACAATGGCCCGATGACTTCTATCTGCAATATCGCCGCCGCGCTGCCGGCCATGGCCGAGCGCCAGCCCGACACCATTGCGATCCGCTGCCCGAACGGAGTCGGCGAGGATGGCCGGGTGCGTTACGACATTGAACTTTCCTACCGCGAGCTGGAAACGCGCAGCAACGCGATCGCCGCCGCCCTGGCGCGCGCCGGCATCGTGCGCGGCACCCGCACCGCGCTGATGGTGCGGCCTTCGCCGGAACTGTTCCTGCTGATGTTCGCGCTGTTCAAGGCCGGTGCGGTGCCGGTACTGATCGATCCGGGCATCGACAAACGCGCCTTGCGCCAGTGCCTGGACGAGGCCGCGCCGGAGGCGTTCATCGGCATCCCGTTGGCGCACGCGGCACGGGTGTTGCTGGGCTGGGCGCGCAAAAGCTGCACGATCAAGGTCACTGTTGGGCGACGCTGGTTCTGGGGCGGACACACGCTCGACGGCCTGCTGGCGCAAAGCCGTGGCGATGGTTTCACGATGGCCGCCACCGCGCCCGATGACATGGCTGCGATCCTGTTCACCTCCGGCTCTACCGGAGTGCCCAAGGGCGTGGTGTACCGGCATCGGCATTTTGTGGCGCAGGTGGAAATGCTGGGTGCGGCGCTGGGTATCGAGGCTGGCGGCGTTGATCTGCCGACCTTCCCGCCGTTCGCGTTGTTCGATCCAGCGCTGGGCCTGACCAGCGTGGTCCCGGACATGGACCCGACGCGCCCGGCCAAGGCCGATCCGCGCAAGCTGATCGACGCGATCCAGCGCTTCGGTGTCACACAGATGTTCGGTTCGCCGGCGCTGCTGGATACGCTGAGCCGCTTCGGCGCGGCGCATTCGGTCAAGCTGCCGACGCTGCGGCGGGTAATGTCGGCCGGTGCGCCGGTGCCGCCGGCGGTGATCGAACGCATGGCCGCGATGCTGCCCGACGATGCCGCGATCTTCACTCCGTATGGCGCCACCGAGTGCCTGCCGGTGGCGATCATCGAAGGCCGTGAACTGCGCGACACCCGTGCCGCGACCGAAGCCGGCGCCGGCACCTGTATCGGCAAGCCGGTGCCGCCGAACGAAGTGCGCCTGATCGCGATCACCGATGAGCCGATCCCCGAATGGCGCGAGGAGTTGCAGGTGCCTCCCGGCCAAGTTGGCGAAATCGTTGTCGCCGGCCCGACCGTCACCGATGAATATTTCGCCCGCCCGCAGGCCAACGCAGTCGCCAAGATCCGCGAAACGCTGGCCGATGGCAGTTCCCGCACCCTGCACCGCATGGGCGATCTGGGCTGGCGCGATGAAGCCGGCCGGCTGTGGTTCTGCGGCCGCAAGAGCCAGCGCGTGGAAGCCGCCGACGGCCCGCTCTATACCGAGCAGGTGGAACCGGTTTTCAACACCCACCCGCAAGTACGCCGCAGCGCGCTGGTCGGCGTCGGGGAAAAGGGCGCGCAGTTGCCAGTGCTGTGCGTGGAGCTGGAACCTGGTGTGGCCGCAGGCGAGCGCGAACGGATCGAAGCCGAACTGCTCAACCTGGGCCAACGACATGCCCACACCGCGCGCATCCAACACCTGCTGTTCCACCCCGGATTCCCGGTCGACATCCGCCACAACGCCAAGATCGGGCGCGAGGCGCTGGCGCGCTGGGCGACTGAGCAGCGCGCAGCCAGATAAACCCAACCTCGACCCCGCCCATGCCCATGCCAATGTAGGAGCGCACCCGCAGGGGGCGCGAAATCCCGGTGGCAGACCTTGGCCGCGACAGGGCTTTATCTTCAAACCCCAACCATCTGATCGCGGGCAAGCCCGCTCCCACAGAAGCGTCGCTCCTGCCATCACGGTGGTGTCCGGGTCTTGGGAATCGCTCCGGGCGCCCCGATAATGCGCGGCATGAACATTCCCACCGACAACCTGCCCAGCGGCGTCAGCAGCGACAACCCCGAGCACGGCTTCCAGTTCCCCGGCGTCTTCGAGCTGTCCGCGATGGGCACCGCCGAGGCCGGGCTCGAAAAGTCGCTGCCGGTGCTGCTCGAAGCCAATGGCGTGAGCGTGCGTCATGAAACCGTGACGGTGCGTGCTTCCAGCGCCGGGCGCTATGTCTCGGTGCGCATCGCGTTCGAGGCGCACAGCCGCGAGCAGTACGTCGCCGCGCACGCCCTGCTGCGTTCGCATCCGGACGTGAAGTGGACGGTCTGATCGCCGAATCGCCTGATCCTGCGCCCGGCGGCAGCGTGCTGGTGCGCGAACTCGGGCGCCAGCCCTATGAAAAGGTCTGGCACGCGATGCAGGCCTTCACCGATGCACGCGGGCCGGACACCGACGACGAGATCTGGCTGGTCGAACACGATCCGGTGTTCACCCAGGGCCAGGCCGGCAAGGCCGAACACCTGCTGGCGCCCGGCGACATCCCGGTGGTGCCGGTGGATCGTGGCGGCCAGGTCACCTATCACGGGCCGGGCCAGATCGTGGCCTATCCGATGGTTGATCTGCGGCGTCTGGGCATCGGCGTGCGCGAGCTGGTCTGCCGCATCGAGCAGGCCATCATCGACACGCTGGACGAATTCGGCATCAGCGCCGAACGCCGGGAAGGCGCGCCCGGGGTCTATGTGGACGGCGCCAAGATCGCCGCGCTCGGGCTGCGGGTGCGGCGTGGATGCAGTTTCCACGGCCTAGCCTTCAATATCGCGATGGATCTTTCCCCGTACCAGCGCATCAATCCCTGCGGCTATCAGGGGCTGGCCATTACCCAGGTGGTAGACTTGGGCGGGCCTTCGCAGCCGGCCATCGTCGCGCCGGTACTGGTGCGCGAGCTGTGTCGTCAGCTTCGTCTCGTGCCGGTTTCCGTTTCCGCGCCTCCCTTGTAGGAGCGCACCCAAAGGGGGCGCGATGGCGCTTTCGATGCAGCCGATCCGCATCCCTTCCCCTGCGAATGCGCTCCTACAATGACCCTTCCGACCCCGCCTCCAGAGAGTCCGCACATGTCCGCCGTCCCCGCTCCCGAGAAGTCGATCCCGCTGCTGGTGGTCGGTGAAAAGCAACAGGGTGAGGACAAGATCGCCCGCAGCCCGGTGTCGTTCGATACCAATGCCCCGGCGCTGCGCAAGCCGTCCTGGATCCGGGTCCGCATTCCCAGCGGCAACGCGGTGCAGCAGCTCAAGGCCAAGCTGCGCGCCAACTCGCTGGTGACCGTCTGCGAAGAAGCCTCGTGCCCCAACATCCACGAGTGCTTCAGCCACGGTACCGCCACTTTCATGATCCTGGGCGAGGTGTGCACCCGGCGTTGTTCATTCTGCGACGTGGCGCATGGCCGCCCGGCACCGCCCGACCCGGCCGAACCGCTGCGTCTGGCGCAGACGGTCAAGGACATGGGCCTGAAATACGTCGTCGTCACCTCGGTCGACCGCGACGATCTGCGTGACGGTGGCGCGGCGCATTTCGTTGACAGCATCAAGGCGATCCGCGAATTCAGCCCCGGCACCCGGATCGAGATCCTGACCCCGGATTTCCGCGGCAAGGGCCGCATGGAGCGCGCGCTGGAAATCCTCGCGCACGCCCCGCCGGACGTGTTCAACCACAATCTGGAAACCGTCCCCAGCCGCTACCGCGACGTGCGCCCCGGCGCCGATTACGAATGGTCGCTGCGGCTGCTGAAGAACTTCAAGGCGCAGCATCCGGAGATCCCGACCAAGTCCGGCATCATGCTGGGCCTGGGCGAAACGCTGGAAGAAGTGATCCAGACCCTGCGCGACCTCCGCGCGCACGACGTGGACATGATCACCATTGGCCAATATCTCCAGCCCAGCGCCCACCACCACCCGGTGCTGCGCTACTGGACGCCGGAGGAATACGCCGAACTGGAACGCATCGGCCTGGACATCGGCTTCTCCCACGTCGCCTCCGGCGCGATGGTGCGCTCCAGCTACCACGCTGATCGGCAGGCGATGGAAGCGGGTGTGGTCAGCACGCCATAGGCTGAAGTCCGATTCGCCTTCGAGCTCCCTCTCCCCTGCTTGCGGGGGAGAGGGCTGGGGTGAGGGGGATTTCGCGACAGAGCGGGTAGCCCGGACAAGCGGCACGCATTCGGGCTCGGCCGTTCCCATGTTTTGTCAGTACCGCCCCTGCGCGCAGCTGCGTCTTGCCGGCTACCGGGCTGTCAGAGTTTGGGTGGGAGTCTGGGCTTGGTCATGTGCCAAGCCACTCCTTGTCACGCCGCGACAGGCGGCACGGACGGGCTGTTGGGGCTGTCGTCAGGGTGCTCGTTGTCGTTGGCCGGTGCATCGCGCCAGCGCCAGTCGGCCGGGGTCAGGGCCGGCATGCCGTGTGCGATGCGTGAGCGGTCGCATTGCGAGCTGGCGCGGCCGAACTCCCAGGAAGCCTCCACTTCACGGCAGACCGAGGGCCGGCGCGGGTGAATGGTGCAGCGCGAGTATTCGCCGATGCGCGCATCCAGTGCCACGCAGCGCACCGGTTCGGAGTAGGTGCCACGCATGCATAGGCGGTGCGGGTCGAGGGTTTCGGTCAGTTCATCCGGAACCCCGTCGGGGTTGACTGCGTCCGATTCCATCCAGTGGAAGGCGACGCGGAACTGGGTACAGCAGGCGCCACAGCGGAGGCAGGGATGCATCGGGGCGGGAATGCCGGGAAGGGCACGCATTTTTTTCCGTCGCGCGTCGCTGCGCAAGCGGTTTTTCATTTCCGGGCCGAAGCGGCCGTGGGCCGGGTTCAGCCTTCGCCCAGGCGCAGCGGCAAGCGCACGGTCACCTCGATGCCTTCGTCGGTGCGGCGGCTGCTCAAACCGTAGTTGGGGCCGTAAAGCTGCGCAATGCGGGCGGTGGCGTTGGTGACGCCGACGCTGTGCGGTGACTGATCATCGCAATGGCTGTGGTCGCGGATACGGATCACCAGGCTGTCATCCTCGGCGCGCACCGTGACGCGCGCGGCCACCAGCGTCATGGCTGGATCGTCACCGTGGCGCAGCGCGTTTTCGACCAGCGGTTGCAGCAGGAAGCGCGGCACCCGCGCGCGCGCCAGTTCGGGCGGCGAATCGACCTGCACGAACAGGCGTTCGGCATAGCGCAGCCGCATGATTTCCAGATACAGCTCCAGCAGCCGCAGCTCGTCGGCCAGCGTGGTTTCGGGGGTCTGTTCGCTGGTGAAGGAGTGCCGCAGCAGCGCGGTCATGCGCGCGATCATTTCCTCGGCCGCCTTGGGGTTGGCGTAGACCAGCTGGGCGATCGACTTGAGCGTGTTGAACAGGAAATGCGGTTCGAGCTGGCGTTGCAATACCAGCAGTTGCGCCTGGCTGAGCTGGGCACGCAATTCGACCGCTTCCAGTTCGCGGTTGCGCACGCCGCGGTAGCGGTCCACGACCAGGGTCAGCGCCACCACGACGGCATAGACGATGGCCTCGGCCGGCAATGCCAACAGGTAACGGTGCAGGCTCAGGCTGTAGTCGCCGGCGCCATCCAGCCCCGGCCACGTGATCAGCAGCTGGCGCAGCAGGCCGGTGGCGGTGGTGTGGGTGAAACCGACCGCGAGCACGATCAGCCCGTGCAACGGCAGATGGCGCGGCCAGCGTGGCCCGAATGGTGGCCAGCGCCGGGTGGCGTAGACCATCACCGGCACCAGCAGCGCCGCGACATAGGTGCCGGTGGCTTCCTCCAGCAGGATGCGCAGCCATTCGATCGAACGGTCCGAGGCCAGCCGGTCCAGATAGCGGTCCAGGAACAACAGCAACGCCACCGCCGTGGCCATCGCCAGCAGTCCGCCCCAGAGCTGGGTCGGAGTGAAGCGGCGCGACTTCATCGTTGGCGTTGGGCTGGACGACACGCGGAACACCAGGACAGGAGCGCAGGCATTGTAGAGGTCCGCGCCGTGCTTGCCAGTGCGGACGGTCCGGTCACGGCGTGGCCGGGGTCTTTTCGCCGGCTTCGATCAAGATGCGCAGACGGTTTTCCGGCGGCGCGGTGGGGCAGACCACATGCCCGTTGAGCGCGCAGGGCGGGTTGTAGGCGCGGTTGAAGTCCAGCACCACGCGGCCATTCTGCGGCGCGTCGGCATACAGGAAGCGGCCACCGCCGTAGGTGCTGCGGCCGGAACTGCGGTCGGCGAAGACGAAGAACAGCCGGCCCTCACCGGCATCCATCGGCCACAGCACCTGGCGCTGGCCGTCGTGTTCGAACACGGCCTGGCCGGACACCGTGCCGGATTCGGGCGTGCCCAGCACGGTCAGGTATTCCAGCGTGCGCGGCGGATCGAACGGCTCCCATTCGGCTTCGATCCGCCAGTTCCGGTCGACCGGAAAATGCGGGATGCCATCGAACTGCGCGCGCAGCGGCGAATCCAGATCGCGCAGGCGCCAGCCGACCAGATCGCCGGTGCGCACCACGTAGAACCAGGCGCTGTCGAAATCGATGCGGGTCGGGCCGCCTTCGTCCAGCTGGGTTTTCAGCGCCACGTCGTCGAAGGTGGCACCGTCGATGCGTCCGGCGCCATCGGGCGCGGAACGGAAGTGCGTCTTGCCGTTGCTGTCCAGTCGCAGCGTACCCAGCCAGGCCGGGCCCTTGGGCAGCACGATGTCGCTGTCCGGCGCCGAGCCGACGCGGCTTTCACCTTCGTGCACCAGCCCGGAACCGATGAAGCCCAGATAGCCGTCTGGCCGCTTCAACGCTTCGTAGCGCGCGCTGCGCCAGGCTTCGGTCGCGGCCAGATGGTCGTCATCCACGGACGTGGCCTCCCCGGCCGGCAGTGGCAACGCAATCAGCAGCAACAGCAGGGACAGCACGGAACGCAGGATCATCGGTGTGGCCGGCAGGGAAAGTGGCCAGCTTACCTGCTGACGGCGAACGACATCAGCGCGCGCCGATGGATTCCGGCGCGCGCGCAGGCTTCATTCCACCGTCACGCTCTTGGCCAGATTGCGCGGTTTGTCGACATCGGTGCCGCGGGCCAGCGCGACGTGGTAGGCCAGCAGCTGTACCGGAATGGTGTGCACGATCGGGCTCAGCACGCCGACATGGCGCGCGGTGCGGATCACGTGTACGCCTTCGGATTCGCTGAAATTGCTGTCGGCATCGGTGAACACGAACAGCTCGCCACCGCGCGCGCGCACCTCCTGCATGTTCGACTTCACCTTCTCCAGCAGGCTGTCGTTGGGCGCGATCACCACCACCGGCATGTCCTCGTCCACCAGCGCCAGCGGGCCGTGCTTGAGCTCGCCGGCGGGGTAGGCCTCGGCGTGGATGTAGGAGATTTCCTTGAGCTTGAGCGCGCCTTCCAGCGCGATCGGGTAGTGCACGCCGCGGCCGAGGAACAGTGCGTGCTGTTTCGGCGTGAAGTGCGCGGCCCAGCCGATGATCTGCGGCTCCAGGTTGAGCGCGTGCTGCACGCTGCCGGGCAGGTGGCGCAGTGCTTCGATGTACTCGGCTTCCTGGGCTTCCGGCAGGCGGCCGTTGAGCTTGGCCAGCGTCGCGGCCAGTGCAAACAGGCCGACCAGCTGGGTGGTGAAGGCCTTGGTCGAGGCCACGCCGATTTCGGCCCCGGCGCGGGTGTAGAACACCAGTTTGCTGGCGCGCGGGATGGCGCTTTCCGGCACGTTGCAGATTGACAGCGTGTGTTCGTGCCCGAGCGATCTGGCGTATTTGAGCGCCTCCATCGTGTCCAGCGTTTCGCCGGACTGGGAGATCGTCACCACCAGATGCTTCGGGTTCGCGACGGCGGTGCGGTAGCGGTATTCGCTGGCGATTTCGACGCTGCACGGCAGGCCGCTGATCGCCTCGATCCAGTAGCGCGCCACCGAGCCGGCGTAATAGCTGGTGCCGCAGGCCAGGATCTGCACGCCTTCGACCTGGCCCAGCACGGCGGCGGCATCCTTGCCGAACAAGGTCGGCTCGAAGCTGCCGGCGTCGATGATCGCTTCCATCGTGTCGCCCAGCGCGCGCGGCTGCTCGTGGATTTCCTTCTGCATGAAATGGCGGTACGGGCCCAGTTCCAGCGAGGCCAGCGAGACGTCGGAGAGGTGTTGCTCGCGCTGCACCGGCGCGTCATCGCCATCGAACATGGTGACGCCGGCGCGGGTGATTTCGGCGGTGTCGCCTTCTTCCAGGAAGATCACCCGGCGCGTGGCCTGCAGGATCGCCGAGACGTCCGAAGCGACGAAGTTCTCGCCTTCGCCCAGGCCGATCAGCAGCGGGCAACCCATGCGCGCCACCACCATCCGCTCCGGCTCGCGGCAGCTGACCACGGCCAGCGCGTAGGCGCCGTGCAGCTCCTTGACCGCACGTTGCAGCGCACCGAGCAGGCCACGCGCCGGGCCTGATCCGGGCGTGTCGTCGTCTTTCAGGTAGTGGTGGATCAGGTGCGCGATGACCTCGGTATCGGTCTGCGATTCGAATTGGTAGCCCAGCCCGATCAGGCGTTCGCGCTGCTGTTCGTGGTTCTCGATGATGCCGTTGTGCACCAGCGCCACACCGTGGCTGACGTGCGGGTGGGCATTGGATTCGGTGACGCCGCCGTGCGTGGCCCAGCGCGTGTGGCCGATGCCCAGCGTGGCGGAGAAACCCTCGGCGCCGGCCGCGCCTTCCATTTCGGCCACGCGCCCGGTGCGGCGTACGCGGCGGATGTTGGCCACGTCCACGATCGCGATGCCGGCCGAATCGTAGCCACGATATTCAAGCCGCTTCAGACCTTCGATGAGAACCGGAACCACATCGCGATCGGCGATCGCGCCAACGATGCCACACATGTAGATGCTCGCACTTGGGGAAGGGCGGCAAGTATCGCATGCGACCGTCCGGCGGCTGGGGCGAACGTCCGGCCGGACGTGGCGGACAGCGGGCGCAGCTGAGGCGAATCCATGGCAATCAATAGTTTGCGTCGGGTTTCAGGCTGGCACGCTCCATGCATCCTTCAAACGGAACAATGCCACCGGACACGGCCGTACCCATGATTCCCGACACTTCCGCCCAGGACCAGCGCCTGACTCCCGACCGCCGCGTGCCGCGGCAATGGCTGCTTGCTGGTGCTGGACTTGTGCTGCTGGTGCTGGCCCTGGTCTGGATCGCGGCACGCTGGTCCGGGGCGAGCCAGTCCTTCGATGCCTCGCGTCTGCGCATCGCGCAGGTGACGCGCGGTGATCTGGTGCGCGATATCGCCGCCGATGGCCGCGTCATCACCGCCAACAGCCCGACGCTGTACGCGATTGCCGGCGGCACCGTGAGCCTGAAGGTGGTGGCCGGCGATGCGGTGACGCGTGGGCAGGAACTGGCCAGCATCGACAGCCCGGAACTGCGCAGCCGGCTGGTGCAGGAAGCCGCCACCCTGGCCAGCCTGCAAGGCGAATCGCGGCGCGCCGGACTGGATGCACAGCTGGCCCGCTTCGAGGCGCAGAAACTGCTGGATCAGGCCCGCATCGAACACACCGCAGCGCAGCGCGAACTGGAGCGCAGCGAGCGCGCCTTCGAACGCGGCGCGGTGCCGCGCAACGATCTGGACCGCTCGCGCGACAACCTGCGCAAGGCCGAAGTGGGGCTGGAAGCGGCACGCCAGAGCCAGACGCTGCAAAGCCAGGGCGCGAACATCGATGCGCAGAACAAGCTCCTGATGGCCGAGCGCCAGCAGGCCGTGGTCGATGAACTGCAACGTCAAGTCGATGCACTGACGCTGCGTGCCCCGTTCGATGGCCAGGTTGGCCAGGTGCAGATGGCCCAAGGCAGCAATGTCGCGGTCAACGCGCCGGTGCTGACGGTGGTGGATCTGTCCGAATTCGAAGTGGAAATCCGCGTGCCGGAAAGTTTCGCGCGTGATCTGGCGATCGGCGTGCCGGCGCAGATCCGCAGCAGCGGCAGCGACTACGCGGCACAGGTGGCGGCAGTCTCGCCGGAAGTGGTCAACGGCGAAGTCACCGCGCGGCTGCGTTTCGGCGATGGCCAGCAACCGCCCGGCCTGCGCCAGAACCAGCGCCTGTCCGCACGCATCGTGCTGGACCGGCGCGACGACGTGCTGATGGTCGAACGTGGCCCGTTCCTGGAACAAGGCGGCGGCCGTTTCGCCTGGGTGGTGCATGACGGCGTCGCCGAACGCCGCCCGATCCAGGCCGGCGCCAGCAGCCTCAACGCGGTCGAAATCGTCTCCGGCCTGGCCGTCGGAGAGCAGGTCATCGTGTCCGGCGCCGACGGTTTCGGCGATGCGCAGCGCGTGAGAGTACGAGGGATTCGGGATTAGGGATTGGAGATTCGCAAGAGCGAAAAAGCCAAACCCACCCGTCGTCCCGCTTTACCAGTCCCCAATCCCTAATTTCCAATCCCGAGGTTTTTTATGCTGGACATGCGTCAGGTCACCAAGGTCTACCGCACCGAACTGGTCGAAACCCATGCGCTGCGCTCGCTCGATCTGCGCGTGGCCGAAGGCGAGTTCGTCGCCGTCACCGGCCCGTCCGGCTCGGGCAAGACCACCTTCCTCAACATCGCCGGCCTTCTGGAGACCTTCACGCGAGGCGAGTACGTGCTGGATGGCGTCGATGTCAAAGGGCTGAACGACAACGCCCGCTCGCGTCTGCGCAACGAGAAGATCGGCTTCATCTTCCAGAGCTTCAATCTGATCCCCGACCTCAACCTGTTCGACAACTGCGACGTGCCGCTGCGCTACCGCCGCATGCCGGCCGCCGAACGTCGCCAGCGCATCGAGGCCGCTTTGACCCGCGTGGGCCTGGGTTCGCGCATGAAGCACTACCCGGCCGAACTGTCCGGCGGCCAGCAGCAGCGTGCCGCGATCGCGCGCGCGCTGGCCGGTTCGCCGCGCCTGCTGCTGGCCGACGAACCCACCGGCAACCTGGATTCGCAGATGGCGCGCAGCGTCATGGAGCTGCTGGAAGAGATCAACGCGCAGGGCACCACCATCGTCATGGTCACGCACGATCCGGAACTGGCGGCGCGGGCGCAGCGCAATGTGCACATCGTGGACGGCATCGCGACCGATCTTTCCACCGGGCCGGCGCTCGGGCGCGTTCCGCGTCCGGGCCACGGTGCCGCGGCGGCCGGTGTCTGAGGGCCGCGCCATGTTCGGTTATTACCTCAACCTCGCCCTGCGCAGCTTCCGCCGCAACAAGGCGCTCACCGCATTGATGGTGCTGGCGATCGCGCTGGGCATTGGCGCATGCATGACCACGCTCACCGTGTTCCGCGTGCTTTCCGGCGATCCCATTCCGGAAAAGAGCGATCGGCTGTTCTACGTACAGCTCGACCCACAGCCCCTGCGCGGCATGCTGCCCGGCGAGGAGCCGGAGGATCAGGTCACCCGCCTGGATGCCGAAACCCTGCTGCGCGAAAAGCGCGGCCTGCACCAGGCCATGATGACCGGCGGCTCGGTGACAGTGACGCCCGAACGCGGCGACATTGCGCCGTTCTACACCGACGCACGCTATACCAGCGCCGATTTCTTCCCGATGTTCGCCACCCCGTTTCTGCATGGCACCGGCTGGCGCGCCGAGGACGACGACGCCAATGCGCGCGTGGCGGTGATCTCCAGGGAGCTCAACGAGCGGGTATTCGGCGGCCAGGACAGCGTCGGCAAGACCCTGGCGATCGGCGATACGCCATTGCGCATCGTCGGTGTGCTCGGCAACTGGCAACCCACGCCCAAGTTCTACGACATGAACCAGAGCCGCTTCGGCACGGTGGAGGACGTGTTCGTCCCGTTCTCCACCTCGCGCGACCTGAAACTGGGTCGCAGCGGCAAAATGAACTGCTGGGGAGATACGGGCGGTGACGAGACCGGGCTCAATGCACCGTGCGTGTGGATGCAGTACTGGGTGGAACTGGAACACTCGGGGCAGGCGGCCGATTACAAGGCGTATCTGGACAACTACTCCGCCCAGCAGAAAGCCGCCGGCCGTTTCGAGCGCGAGCCTAACACGCGCCTGCGCAACGTCATGGCATGGCTGGACTACAACCGCATCGTGCCCAACGACGTGGTAATGCAGCTGTGGCTGGGTTTCGGTTTCCTGCTGGTGTGCCTGCTCAACACCGTGGGCCTGCTGTTGGCCAAGTTCCTGCGCCGCAGCGGGGAAATCGGCGTGCGACGCGCGCTGGGCGCCTCGCGGCTGGAAGTTTTCAAGCAATGCCTGGTCGAGGCCGGCACGGTGGGCCTGGCCGGCGGCACGATCGGGCTGGGGCTGGCCTTGCTGGGGCTGTGGGCGGTGCGGCAGCAGCCGACCAGCTACGCCCGGCTCGCCCACCTGGACGGCACGATGCTGTTGACCACCTTTCTCATTGCCGTTGTCGCCAGCCTGCTTGCCGGCCTGCTGCCCGCATGGCGCGCGATGCAGGTGACGCCGGCCATCCAGCTCAAGTCCCAATAATCGCCTGAGGCCCGAACCATGGAAATTCGCCCCATTCTTTCCACCCTGCGGCGCCACAAGACGGCAGCGGCCTTGATCGTTCTCCAGATCGCCCTGACCTGCGCCATCATCTGCAATGCGCTGTTCATGGTCGGCCAGCGCATTGCGGAGATGCGCGAAGTCAGCGGCATCGCCGTCGACGAACTGCTGCGCATCCAGATCATTCCCATCGGCGAGGAAGCCAATGCGCAGGCGCAAACCCGCTCCGACCTGGCGCTGCTGCGCAACCTGCCCGGCGTCGTCGCCGCCACCACCAGCAACCAGGTACCGTTCGTCAATTCGTCCTGGAACAGCAGCGTCAACCTGCAACCGGAGCAGGAACGGCCAACGCTCAACGCGACCAACTACATGGGCGAGGAGCAATTCATGGACACCTTCGGCCTGAAGCTGGTGGCCGGGCGCAACTTCGAGGCCGGCGAATACCTCACGCTGGAGGAGCTGAACGCGCCGGATCGCACTACCGGCTATCCCAGCGTCATCGTCACCCGGACGATGGCCGAACGCCTGTTCCCCGGCGAGGACGCGGTGGGCAAGTCGATCTACCTCGGCAGCAGCACGCCCACGCGCATCGTCGGCGTGATCGAGCACCTGGTGCGCCCGAGCCGGCAGGGCGGCCCATCGGCGCGCGAGTACACGATGATCCTGCCGATCCGCGCCACCTACGATCTTGGCGCCCAGTACATCGTGCGCACCTCGCCCGAGCGGCGGCAGGAGGTGCTCGCGGCGGCGATCGCGGCGCTGCGCGGCAACGGCCCGGTGCGCATCGTCATCGATGAAAACACCAAGCCCTTCTCCGAACTGCGCAGCGAGTTCTACCAGCAACAGCGCGGCATGGCCTGGCTGCTGGGCATCGTCTGCGCCGCCCTGCTGCTGGTGACGGCGCTGGGCATCGTAGGTCTGGCCAGTTTCTGGGTGCAGCAGCGCACCAAGCAGATCGGCGTGCGGCGCGCCCTGGGTGCAACCCGCGGCCAGATCCTGCGCTACTTCCAGGTGGAGAACTTCATCCTTGCCGGCATCGGCATCGTGCTCGGCATGCTGGCGGCGTTCGGCATCAACCAGTGGCTGATGAGCCAGTACGAGATGTTCCGGCTCCCACTCGTCTACCTGCCCATCGGCGCCGTGGCGCTGTGGCTGCTCGGCCAGATCGCCGTGTTCGGGCCGGCCCGGCGTGCCGCTGCCGTGCCGCCGGCCATCGCCACGCGCACCGCGTGATGCGTGTCAGCGAGCGATGCCGCGTTGCGTGAGCCAGTACACCGCAAAACTCGCCAGCCAGTGGCTGCCGGCGTAATGGGCGTCGCTGACGCCCGCTGCGCCGGCCTCGCCATGCGCCTTCGCGGCGACGTGCAGCGCGGCACGGCGAGCATCGCTTTCCGGCAGGCCGGCGGCGATGCCTTCCAGCATCCAGGCACGGCTGAGGTTGAGGCCGTCGATGTGGGCGAGCTTGCCGTCGGCGCGATCGCTGACTTCGCCCACGGGCAACCACTCCGGTTGGCCGATGCTGGGCAGGAAGGCCGAAAGCCATTCGGCAAAGCGTTCCGGCGGCAGCAACCGGCGCATGAAATCGGCTTCGGCCAGGCAGGGCGAAAGGAAATCGTGGCCGGAGGGTTCGTAGGCCAGCGGGCAGTCGCGATCGGCGCTGTAGAAGCGCTGCCCGGCATCGGCCAGCAGGGCACGCAGCGTGCTGTTTTCGACTTGCACGGCGTAGTCGTGGATCAGGCCGAAGGCGAAGGCGGTCTGGTAGTGCTCGCCGCCACGGATGGGGTAGCGCAGTTTCGGCAGCCAGTCGGACAGGCGATGCACGGTGACTTCCTCCAGCGGCCGCAGCCACTGCCGCCAGTGGCGTGCATCGGCGTCGTCCCATTGCTCCAGTTCGGCCACCAGTTGCAGCAGCCAGGCGTGGCCGTAGGGGCGCTCGAATCCGGCCCGCTCCGGGTGCGCCATATAGGCTGCTTCCTGCAGCAGCCGGCTCTGCGTCAGGTTGCGCGCCAGTGCGGCTTTCGCGTCGGCCGCAAAGCCGGCCTCCGGATGCAGTCGCGCCAGCCGCACCAGCAGCCAGTGGCCATGCACCGAGGAGTGCCAGTCGAAGCAGCCGTAGAACGCCGGGGTCAGCCGGCTGGGCCGGTCCACGTCCTGCGCATCGGCCATCACGTGGTGCACGATGTTGGGGAATTCCTTTTCCACGCAGGCCAGCGCCAGCGCCGCGAAACGCCCGGCCCGGGCTTCGTCCAGCGGCTGGGCGTCGGCCGGTGCCAGCCAGACAAGGCCGAGAAGAAGTACGGCGAGGATGCGGTGTCGGCAGGGCATGGGCAGGTTCCGGTGACGGGTTCGCGGCGATGGTACCGCGACGCCGGAACAGCCGGCGCGCGCGCCTGCCGCAGCACAGGTACGCTTGCCGGCCGGGTTGCTTCACCGATGGTTTCCTGAAGGTTTTCCGCATGTCCACCGTTCTTGTCATCGATGACAACCACGCAGTGATCACCGCGCTGGAGACGTTGTTCTCGCTGCACGACATCCGCACGCTCGGTGCCGATTCGCCCGAGGCCGGGCTGGAAGTGCTGGAAAGCGGCGGCATCGATCTGGTGATTTCGGACATGAACTTCCGCGCCGATACCACGTCCGGCGAAGAAGGCGTGGCGCTGTTCCGGCAGATCCGCGCATGCAATCCGGACATGCCGGTGATCCTTTTGACCGCGTGGACGCATCTGGAAGCGGCAGTGGAACTGGTCAAGGCCGGTGCCGCCGATTATCTGGGCAAGCCCTGGGACGACCAGAAGCTGCTGACCTGCGTCAACAACCTGCTGGAACTGGCGCAGACCCGCCAGGCATTGACCGAACACCGCGCCGGTGAGCGCAACCGGCACGCCGCACTGGCCACACAGCACGATCTGCGCGGTCTGGTCTGGGCCGATCCGGCCAGCGAGGCGCTGCTGCGGCTGGCCTTGCAGGTGGCGCGCTCGGATCTGCCGGTGCTGATCACCGGCGCCAATGGCAGCGGCAAGGAAAAGTATGCCGAGATCGTGCATTTCAATTCGCCGGTGCGGGGCGGGCCGTTCATCGCGGTCAACTGCGGCGCGCTGCCGCAGGATCTGATCGAGGCTGAACTGTTCGGTGCCGAGCCCGGTGCGTTCACCGGCGCCGGCAACAAGCCGCGTGCCGGCAAGTTCGAGGCGGCCGATGGTGGCACTCTGTTCCTGGATGAAATCGGTACGATGCCGCTGGCCGGTCAGGTCAAGCTGCTGCGGGTGCTGGAGACCGGCCGTTTCCAGCGCCTGGGCAGCAACAGCGAGCGTCAGGTGACGGTGCGCGTGGTCAGCGCCACCAATGCCGATCTTGCCGCGATGATCGCCGAAGGCCGCTTCCGCGAGGATCTCTACTACCGCCTCAACGGCATCGAATTGCAGCTGCCGCCGCTGGCGCAGCGCCCGCGCGACATCCTGCCGCTGGCACGGCATTTCCTGCCTGAAGGCGCGCGCTTTTCCGACAGTGCGCAGCAGGCCCTGCTGGCCCACCCCTGGCCGGGCAATGTGCGTGAACTGCGCAATGCGGTGCAGCGCGCCGCACTGCTCTCCGGTAAACACATCGAGGCGGCGGCGCTGGGCCTGCCGCCAGCGGCCAGCACTACACCGGTGAATGCGGGGAACGAACCGGACCGGGCCGCGATCGAGGCGGCGATGCAGCGCGCCGGTGGCGTGCTGGCGCAGGCCGCCGCCGAACTGGGCCTGTCGCGTCAGGCGCTGTACCGGCGCCTCGAACGCTTCGGCATCGGGCGCGAATAGGCCGGGCCGGACACGATGCGCTCCCTTCGCGCGCTGCCGTTGGCGGTCTGGATGCTGGCGCTGATGCTGCTGGGCATCGTGCTGGCGGCGGCGGGCGTGGTGCTGTTCTCGCACTGGTTGCCGCCGTGGCTTGCCGCGCTGTTGTCTGTGGCGGTGACGGGTGTAGTGATGGCGTTGTTGGTCTGGCGCGCGCTGGTGCCGCTGCGGGCGCTGTTCCGTGCGCTGGCCGGCACCGTGGCCGGCTATCGCGATGGTGATTTCAGCTTCGGCATCCGCTGGGATGGCCATGCCGATGTGCGCGAACTGGTCGATGCCCACAACGCCCTCGGCCAGGCCCTGCGCGAGCAGCGCGTGAACCTGGTGCAGCGCGAACTGCTGCTGGACACGGTGGTGCAGAACACGCCGGTGGCGATGCTGCTGCTGGATCCGTTGCAGCACGTGGTGCTGGGCAATCTCGCCGCGCGCCGCCTGTTCGGCGAAGGCCGCAAACTGGAGGGCCGCCACTTCGACAAGCTGCTGACGCAGCTGCCGGACACCATGCGCGATGCATTGGCACGTGGCGGCGACAGCATGTTCAGCGCTGGTGAAGAGCAGGACATCTTCCAGCTGACCCGGCGGGTATTCCGCCTCAACGGCCGCCCGCACGAACTGCTGCTGTTGCGCCAGGTCACGGCCGAACTGCGTCGTCAGGAAGTGCGTACCTGGAAGAAGGTGATCCGCGTCATCAGCCACGAGCTGAACAACTCGCTGGCACCGATCGCCTCGCTGGCGCATTCGGGCCGGGAGCTGCTGAAGCGCGGCAAGCTGGAAAAACTGCCGCTGGCGCTGGACACCATCGAGGAGCGTGCGCGCCATCTGGAGCGTTTCCTGCGCGATTACGCCCATTTCGCCAAGCTGCCGGCGCCGCGCATCGAGGAAGTGGATTTGCGCAGCTTCATCGAGCGCCTCGGTACGCAGGTGGAATTCGTGCTGCACGGGCCGCTGCCACAGAGGCGGGTGCTGTTCGATCCGGCCCAGATCGAACAGGCCTTGCTGAACCTGCTCAAGAACGCGCACGAAGCTGGCGGCGATCCGGCCCAGGTCCGGCTCGGCTGGCAGCTTCATGCCCGGGGATGGCGGATCGAAGTGAGTGACCGGGGCGCCGGCATGAATCCGGCCGCGCTGGAACATGCACTGCTGCCGTTCTATTCGACCAAGCGCAGCGGCACCGGTCTGGGTCTGGCGCTGGCACGCGAAATCGCGGAAGCCCATGGCGGCCATCTGGGTCTGGCCAACCGTGAGGACGGCGGTTTGCGGGTTTGGCTGGTGCTGGCGGCCGATGCGCCCGCGATGAGCTGATCGCATTGACGGCATGGTTCGCTACGATGGAAGTGTGCTGCACCGCAACATGGTTGCCCCCCGATTCTCACAGCTGTTATGATTCACAGGCTTAGCAGGACGTTCCTCCGCAGCAGCATGCGGGCGCCGTCCCGAATCCGGAAGTCAATCGTGCTCAATTCCGTGGCCCATGGCCGACAGCAGGCCCGCAAGGTTCTGATCGTCCAGCTGGCCGCAGTGGTTGCGTCCGCGCTTCTGCTCTGGTTCGTCAGCCCGGCGCATGCGCTGGCGGCGGCCCTCGGAGGTGGAGCGCTGGTGCTGGGTTCGGGCGTGGCGGCATGGCTTGCCCTGTCGGGACAGGCGCCGGCAGCAGCCGGGCTGGCGCTGGGGCGGTTGCTTGCGGGCATGGTGTTCAAGTGGCTGGTGCTGATTCTTGCGCTGGCACTGGGCGCCGCAGTGTTGAAGCTGCCGCCCATCGGCCTTGCCGCCGGTGTTGCAGCAGCGCTGGTGGCACAGGTCGTGGCATTGCTGCGGCATTGATATCCAACAACTTTCCGGGGTTCAGGACACATGGCGGGCGAGGCGGAACTCACTCCGACAACGTACATCCAGCATCACCTTCAGAATTTGGTGATGCCGGTGGGCGAAGGTACTTTCTGGACGCTGCATCTGGACACCCTGATCACTTCGGTGCTGATGGGCCTGCTGATCGTGTTCGCGTTCTGGATGGCCACACGCAAGGCCACCGCCGGGGTGCCGGGCAAATGGCAGGCCTTCGTCGAGATCCTGCTCGAGTTCGTCGATCGCCAGGCGCGTGACACCTACCACGGGACCAGCAAGCTGGTGACGCCGATCGCGATCACGCTGTTCTTCTGGATCCTGCTGATGAACATGATGAAGTTCATCCCGGCCGATTTCATCGCCAAGCCGCTGGAGCTGCTTGGTGTGCCGTACTGGAAGCCGGTGCCGACCGCCGACGTCAACGCCACACTGGGCATGTCGATCAGTGTGTTCTTCCTGATGCTGTTTTTCGCGCTGCGCTCCAAGGGCCTGTTCGGCTTCGGCAAGGAGTTCCTGACCGCGCCGTTCGGCAAGTGGATGATGCCGTTCAACCTGATCCTCAACATCGTCGAGTGGATCTCCAAGCCGATCTCGCTGGCGATGCGTCTGTTCGGCAACATGTTCGGTGGCGAAATCGTGTTCCTGCTGATCTGGGTGCTCGGCGGTGCCGGGCTGCTGGGTCTGCTGGGTGGTGCCGTGTTCGGCCTGGGCTGGATGATCTTCCACATCCTGGTCGTGCCGCTGCAGGCCTTCATCTTCATGATGCTGTCGATCGTGTACCTCAGCCTGTCCGAAGACAGTCACTGATCCTTTCCGTTTCACCTTTGTCTTTCAACCCTAGATATCCGTTCCGGAGAAAACCATGGAAACTTTGTCCGCCCTCGCTTCCGTCCAGGCCTCGACCGTTCTGGCCATCGGCATCATGATCGGCCTGGCCGCGCTTGGCGCAGGTCTGGGTCTGGCCATCATGGCCGGCAAGTTCCTCGAATCCGCCGCCCGCCAGCCTGAGCTGATCCCGGTGCTGCAGGTCCGCATGTTCATCACCGCCGGCCTGATCGACGCCGCGTTCATCATCAGTGTCGCCGTCGGCCTGCTGTTCGCCTTCGCCAGCCCGTTCCTGGTCGGCGGACTGGCACCGTAAGGTTCCGGAACGAACCCGACGGGCCTGTCGCCCGCCCACGAGGCAGCGGCAGGTTGATTGGGAAGCCTGAAGGCGTTCGCGCCGAAGGCTTCCCGAGCACAGGCAGAGCGCAACCATGAATCTCAATCTGACCCTGATCGCCCAGGCACTGGCTTTCGCCACGCTGATCTGGCTGATCGCCACCCTGATCTGGCCGCCCTTGCTCAAGGCGATCGAAGAGCGCCAGAAGAAGATCGCCGAAGGCCTGGCCGCCGCCGACAAGAGCCAGGAAAGCCTGGCCAAGGCCGAGGAGCAGGTCGCCGAGCTGCTGCGCGAGGCCCGCACCAAGGCCAACCAGATCATCGATCAGGCCAATGTCCGCGCCAACCAGCTGGTCGAGCAGGCCAAGCAGGAAGCCGTGGCCGAAGCCGAACAGCAGAAGGCGTTGGCCCAGGCCGAAATCGAATCAGCCACCTTCCGTGCCAAGGAAGAACTGCGTCGACAAGTGGCCGATCTGGCCGTGGCCGGCGCCGAGAAGCTGATCAACCGCCAGATCGACAGCACTGCCCAGAAGGCGCTGCTGGACGAGTTGGCCGGCCAGCTTTGATCCGGAGCCTGCGATGAGCACCGCCCTCACCCTTGCACGCCCCTACGCCCGTGCTGCGGTTTCGCTGGCCAGGGAACAGGGCCGCCTGAGCATCTGGTCCGACGCGCTGGGCTTTGCCGCGATGATTGCCGCCGATGAATCGGTGGCCTCGCTGCTGAACAGCCCATCGATGAGTGCCGATGCGGCGATCACGCTGCTTTCGCCCGAAGGTGAAGTGGATGCCGATTTCCTGCAGTTTTTGCGCGTGCTGTCGGCCAATGGCCGCCTGCCGCTGCTGCCGGAAATCGCCACGCTGTTCGAACAGGCCCGGGCCGAAGCGGAAAAGATCGTCAACGTCCGCGTCACCTCGGCCAGCGCGATGGATGCCGCCCAGGTCGAAACGATCAGCACCGCGCTGCGGCGCCGCTTCGGCAGCGAGATCGCATTGACCCAAGCGGTGGATCCGGACCTGATCGGTGGCGCCATCATCGACGCCGGCGACGTGGTGATCGACGGCTCGGTGCGCGGCAAACTGGACCGCCTGCGCACCACGCTCGCCCAATGACGCTTTCCTCTTGAACCTCCTCCGGCGCAGGCGCCGGATATCAGGGACACACCCATGCAAACCCAGCTCAACCCGTCTGAAATCAGTGAACTGATCAAGCACCGCATCGAGAAGGCCCAGCTTTCTGCGGAAGCGCGCAACGAAGGCACCGTGACCTCGGTCGCCGACGGCATCGTGCGCATCTACGGCCTGGCCGATGCGATGCAGGGCGAGATGATCGAACTGCCCGCCGCCGCCAATGGTTCGGCCACCTACGCGCTGGCACTGAACCTGGAGCGCGACTCGGTCGGCGCCGTGGTGCTGGGCGATTACGAACACCTGCGCGAAGGCGATGTGGCCAAGACCACCGGCCGCATCCTGGAAGTGCCGGTCGGCCCGGAACTGCTGGGCCGCGTGGTCAATGCCCTGGGCGAGCCGATTGACGGCAAGGGTCCGATCGCCGCTTCGCTGAGCGCACCCGTGGAGCGCGTCGCCCCCGGCGTGATCTGGCGCAAGTCGGTCGACCAGCCGGTGCAGACCGGTTACAAGTCGGTCGACTCGATGATCCCGATCGGTCGCGGCCAGCGCGAGCTGGTCATTGGCGACCGCCAGACCGGCAAAACCGCGCTGGCCATCGACGCGGTGATCAACCAGAAGAACACCGGCATCAAGTGCGTCTACGTCGCGATTGGGCAGAAGGCCTCGACCGTGGCCAACATCGTGCGCAAGCTGGAAGAAAACGGCGCCCTGGCGCACACCATCGTGGTCGCCGCCACCGCGTCCGAATCGGCTGCGATGCAGTACATCAGCGCCTACTCGGGCTGCACCATGGGCGAGTACTTCATGGACCGCGGCCAGGACGCGCTGATCGTCTACGACGACCTGTCCAAGCAAGCCGTCGCCTACCGTCAGATCTCGCTGTTGCTGCGCCGCCCGCCGGGCCGCGAAGCCTATCCGGGCGACGTGTTCTACCTGCACTCCCGCCTGCTGGAGCGCGCCGCGCGCGTGTCCGAGGAGTATGTGGAGAAGTTCACCAACGGCGAAGTGAAGGGCAAGACCGGCTCGCTGACCGCACTGCCGATCATCGAAACCCAGGCTGGCGACGTCTCCGCGTTCGTGCCGACCAACGTGATCTCGATCACCGACGGCCAGATCTTCCTGGAAACCGACCTGTTCAACGCCGGCATCCGCCCGGCCGTGAACGCCGGCATCTCGGTGTCGCGCGTGGGTGGTGCGGCCCAGACCAAGATCATCAAGAAGCTGTCGGGCGGCATCCGCATCGCGCTGGCCCAGTACCGTGAGCTGGCCGCGTTCGCGCAGTTCGCTTCCGACCTGGACGAGGCCACCCGCAAGCAGCTGGAGCGCGGTCAGCGCGTCACCGAGCTGATGAAGCAGAAGCAGTACGCGCCGATGTCGATCGCGCAGCAGGCGCTGTCGATCTACGCCGTCAACGAGGGTTACCTCGATGACGTGCCGGTCGCCAAGATCCTGGCGTTCGAAGCCGGCCTGCACGCGCATTTCGCGAACACTGCCGGCGAACTGATCGACCAGATCAACACCAGCGGCAACTGGAACGACGATATCGAAGCCGCTTTCAAGAAGGGCATCGAGGAGTTCAAGGCTACCGGCTCTTTCTGAGTCGGTGGGATTGGAGATTAGGGATTAGGGATTCGTAAAAGCAGGGTTCGGCACACGGAAGCGCAACGCGTTTTTCCAATCCCGAATCCCCAATCCCGAATCCCGGCGAGCGGAGCGAGCAATGGCCGGCGGCAGAGAAATCAAGACCAAGATCAAGAGCGTGCAGAACACCCGCAAGGTGACGCGTGCGCTGGAAATGGTCTCGGCATCGAAAATCCGCAAGGCGCAGGAGCGGATGAAAGCATCGCGCCCATATGCGCGTGCGATGAAGCAGGTGATCGGTCACCTGGCCCTGGCCAATACCGATTACGTGCATCCTTTCTTGGCTGAGCGCAAGGACGTCAAGCGCGTCGGCTACATCGTGATCTCCTCCGATCGCGGTCTGGCCGGCGGCCTGAACAACAACCTGTTCCGCAAGATCCTGGGCGAGCTGCGTGGCTGGCACGACAAGGGTGTCGAAGCCGACATGGTCACCATCGGACAGAAGGCGTCGGTGTTCTTCCGCCGGGTCAAGGTCAACATGGTGGGCAGCGTCAGCCACCTGGGCGACGAGCCGCGCCTGGAAGCCCTGATCGGCGTGATCAAGGTGATGCTGGACGCCTATACCGAAGGCAAGCTGGATCGCGTCTACATCGTCTACAACGATTTCGTGAACACGATGGTGCAGCGCGCCGCGTTCGATCAGCTGCTGCCGCTGCCGGCCGCTGAGCAAAGCAGTGTCAAGCACGACTGGGATTACCTGTACGAGCCGGATCCGGCCACCGTGCTGGACCATGTCATCAACCGTTACATCGAATCGCTGGTCTATCACGCGGTGCTGGAGAACGTCGCTTCCGAGCACGCCGCCCGCATGGTCGCGATGAAGGCGGCCAGCGACAACGCCAACAAGCTGATCGATACGCTGAACCTGGTCTACAACAAGGCCCGCCAGGCGGCGATCACGCAGGAAATCTCGGAAATCGTCGGCGGCGCGGCGGCGGTCTGACCCGCATCCGCACCTACTCCCGCACCCGTGTGCGGACCTCCAACATACGCATTGCATATTCAGAGCTTGAGGAAACCATCATGAGTCAGGGCAAGATCGTTCAGATCATCGGCGCGGTCGTCGACGTCGAATTCCCGCGCGACAACGTGCCGAAGGTGTACGACGCGCTCAAGGTCGATGGCACCTCGATCACGCTTGAAGTCCAGCAGCAGCTGGGTGACGGCGTGGTCCGCACCATCGCGCTGGGTTCCACCGACGGCCTGAAGCGCAACCTTGTGGCCACCAACACCGGCAGCGCGATCTCGGTGCCGGTCGGTACCGGCACCCTGGGCCGCATCATGGACGTGCTTGGCAACGCGATCGACGAAGCCGGCCCGGTCAAGGCCGATGCGCATTGGGAAATCCACCGCGCCGCGCCGTCCTACGAGGATCAGTCCTCGGCCAACGAACTGCTGGAAACCGGCATCAAGGTGATTGACCTGATGTGCCCGTTCGCCAAGGGCGGCAAGGTTGGCCTGTTCGGCGGCGCCGGCGTCGGCAAGACCGTCAACATGATGGAACTGATCAACAACATCGCCAAGGCGCACTCGGGTCTGTCCGTGTTCGCCGGCGTCGGTGAGCGTACCCGCGAGGGCAACGACTTCTACCACGAGATGATCGAGTCGGGCGTGGTCAATCAGGAAAAGCCCGAGGAGTCCAAGGTCGCGATGGTCTACGGCCAGATGAACGAGCCGCCCGGCAACCGCCTGCGCGTGGCGCTGACCGGCCTGACCATGGCCGAGTACTTCCGCGACGACAAGGACGAGAAGACCGGCAAGGGCAAGGACGTGCTGCTGTTCGTCGACAACATCTACCGCTACACCCTGGCCGGTACCGAAGTGTCGGCGCTGCTGGGCCGCATGCCGTCGGCGGTGGGCTACCAGCCGACGCTGGCCGAGGAAATGGGCGTGCTGCAGGAGCGCATCACCTCGACCAAGACCGGTTCGATCACCTCGATCCAGGCCGTCTACGTGCCGGCCGACGACCTGACCGACCCCTCGCCCGCCACCACCTTCGCCCACCTTGACGCCACCGTGGTGTTGAGCCGTCAGATCGCCTCGCTGGGCATCTACCCGGCCGTGGACCCGCTGGACTCGACCAGCCGCCAGCTGGATCCGAACGTGATCGGCAGCGAGCACTACGAGACTGCGCGCAAGGTCCAGGCCACGCTGCAGAAGTACAAGGAGCTCAAGGACATCATCGCGATCCTGGGCATGGACGAGCTGTCCGAAGACGACAAGCTGGCCGTGGCCCGCGCACGCAAGATCGAGCGCTTCTTCAGCCAGCCGTTCCACGTCGCCGAGGTGTTCACCGGCTCGCCCGGCAAGTACGTCTCGCTGAAGGACACGATCCGCGGCTTCAAGGGCATCGTCGACGGCGAATACGACCACCTGCCCGAGCAGGCGTTCTACATGGTCGGCACCATCGAGGAAGCCGTCGAGAAGGCGCAGAAGATCGCGGCTTGAAGCCGGGATTCGGGAATAGGGAATAGGGATTCGTAGAAGCGGGTTATCGCGGCGATTCGGGATGATGGTGTGGGCGGGAGCAATGCGCTCTTGCCAACCCCGAGCCCCGATTTCCCAATCCCGTTCCGAGCAAAGCGAGGAACCACAGCATGACCACCTTCCGTTGCGACATCGTCAGCGCCGAGAACGAAATCTTCCAGGGTGAGGCCACGCTCGTGGTCGCCACCGGCGAGGTCGGCGAGCTCGGCATTGCCGCACGCCATGCACCGCTGATCACCCGGCTCAAGCCCGGCAAGGTCGTGGTGACGCTGCCGCAGGGCGAACAGCTGGACTTCGCGATTTCCGGCGGCATCCTTGAAGTGCAGCCGGACGTGGTCACGGTGCTGGCCGATACCGCGATCCGCGCCGACGAGATCGACGAAGCCGCTGTCCGCAAGGCCAAGGAAGAAGCCGAGCGCGTGCTGGCCGGCCGCGGCGAGGCGATGGACCTGGCCGAGGCCCAGGCCAAGCTGTCCGAAACGCTGGCCCAGCTCCAGGCGCTGGAGCGCCTGCGCAAGAACCTCAAGCACTGAGTACAGTGCCCGGCCGCAGTCCGTACCGGGCTGCGTGCCGATGCCACGATCGCATTGGATGATCGTGCGCGCCAGGCGGCAACGCCGCCAGACAACCCAACAGGCAAACCCTGCGTGAAGCCCGGGTGGATCGCCGGGCGGCAACGCCGTGTTCGATGGCGTGACGACGTTGCTCCCTGCCGCGATGGCGGGCAGACACGGCTCGTCGTACAGGTCGCTTTCGACCCGTCGTCGGCTTTGTCTGATAATCCCGTTTTGCCCGCTGTTGCCGGGTGTCAGGAAACCTGCGCATGACTCCTTCCGATCCGATCCCTTCGTCGCTGCCGCTGCATGTGGTGATCCTTGCCGCAGGTGAAGGCAAGCGGATGCGTTCGGAGCTGCCCAAGGTGCTGCAACCGCTGGCCGGTCGGCCGATGCTGGCGCATGTGCTGGAGGCGGCGTGCGCATTGCGGCCGGCGCGCATCCATGTCGTGGTCGGCCACGGCGGCGACGCGGTGCGGGCGGCGTTTGCGCAGCAAGCGGATCTGCTGTTCGTGGAACAGACGCAGCGCCTGGGCACCGGCCATGCCTTGCAACAGGCGATGCCCGCCATTCCCGATGCGGCGCGGGTGCTGGTGCTCTATGGCGATGTGCCGCTGATCCTGCCCGACACCCTGGCGCAGGTGGTGGCCGCGCCGCGTTCCCTCGCAGTGCTGGTGACCGAACCGGCCGATCCTTCCGGCTACGGCCGCATCGTGCATGACGCCCACGGCCATGTCGCGGCGATCGTCGAGCACCGTGATGCCACGCCGGAGCAACGCGCCATCGGGTGCATCAATACCGGCATCCTGGCCGCTGATGCTGCGCCGTTGCGGCGCTGGCTGGCGGCGCTGGACTGCAACAACACCCAGCGCGAGTACTACCTGACCGACGTGTTCGGCCATGCCGCAGCAGAAGATTCGGCCGCGGCCAGCGTGCCCTGCGCCGATCCGCTGGAAGTGGAAGGCGCCAACGATCCCTGGCAGTTGGCACAGCTGGAGCGTGCCTTCCAGCAGCGCGCCGCGCGTGCGCTGTGCCTGGCCGGCGCGCGCCTGGCCGACCCGGCACGGATCGACATCCGCGGCAACGTTAGCGTCGGGCGCGATGTGCAGATCGACGTCGACGTGATCCTGGAAGGCGAGGTGGAACTGGGCGATGGCGTACACATCGGTCCCTTCACCCGCATCCGCGATGCGCGGCTGGCCGCAGGCACCCGGGTGGCGGCGCATTGTGATATCGAAGGCGCGCAGGTCGGTGAAGACAGCCGCATCGGCCCGTTCGCACGCCTGCGCCCGGGCACGGAGCTTGCGCAGGGCGTGCACATCGGCAACTTCGTGGAAACCAAGCAGATCCGGATGGGCCCGGGCAGCAAGGCCAATCACCTGAGCTATCTGGGTGATGCCGTGGTCGGGGCGCGGGTCAACATCGGCGCCGGCACCATCACCTGCAACTACGACGGCGCCAACAAGTCCACCACCACCATCGGCGATGACGCCTTCATCGGCTCCAACAGTGCGCTGGTGGCGCCGGTCAGCGTCGGAGAAGGCGCCACGCTGGGAGCCGGCACCGTGCTGACGCGCCATGCGCCTGATGGCCAGTTGACCCTGTCGCGTACCCCGCAGACCAGCATCCCGGCCTGGAAACGGCCGCTGAAAAAGACCTGAGAAACCTCAAGTCCGGACGTCGCTGTGCCGCTGCCGGACCCGGTCTGCGTGATGGCGTAGACGCCTTTGCCGTGTCTGCATCTGTTGTCTGCGCACCACAGGCACGTAAGTCATTGACGGGGATTTCTGCCGCTGCGGCTTCGTGACCGGAGTCACGTTGCCCTGCCGCGCTGCACAAAGCCAATGGCCATGCGGCCTGCACGCTGCCGTGACCCCCAAATTGGGTAGGCAACCACAACATCTTGTGTTTGACCCGGGGGGATTCCCCGGATAACTTGTGTTCCCGGTCGCAGCATCAAGCGATGCCGCGACCGGGTTTCGGCGCCACCCGGGGGGAGGGAGGAGTCGGTCCGGGAGCCGCGCGATCCAGCCCAGGTCGACGCCGCCGGCCGTCTTGTCTTTCCACCATCCGGCATGGCCGAACGACCCGCGGCAGGGCAGCAGCGCATCAGAGGACGCTGGCCCGGGGGAATGCCGCATGGTGATCCTCGTTGGATGTTTTCCGGAGAACCTGAGCTCATGCCGACCACCCAGTCCCAGCCGTCCGCCGTGTCCACGGCCGCCCAGCCGCCGCGCGACAACTTCTCGCTGACCCCGCCGCATTCCAGCGGCACGATGACCGTGACCAAGCGCAACGGCCAGCGTGAGCCGGTGGATCTGAACAAGATCGTGCGCGCCATCCAGCGCTGCAGCGATGGTCTTTACGCGATCGACCCGATGCGCGTGGCCACGCGCACGATTTCCGGGCTGTACGACGGTGCCACCACGCGCGAGCTGGACGAATTGTCGATCCGCACCTCGGCGATGCTGACCACCGAGGAACCCGAATACAGCCGCCTGGCAGCGCGCCTGCTGGCTGGCTACATCGCCAAGGAAGTCGCCGGCCAGGAGATCCACGCGTTCTCCCAGTCGGTCGCGCGCGGGCACGAGGTCGGGCTGATCAACGACCGCCTGCTGAACTTCGTGCAGACCAATGCGCGCAAGCTCAATGACGCGCTGGATGTTTCGCTCGACCTGCGCTTCGACTACTTCGGCCTGCGCACGCTGTACGACCGCTACCTGCTGCGCCACCCGCACACCCGCCAGGTGATCGAAACCCCGCAGCAGTTCTTCCTGCGTATTGCCTGCGCGCTGTCCGAGGACGTCAACGAGGCGCTGGCGCTGTACCAGCGCATGGGCAATCTGGATTACCTGCCCAGCTCGCCGACGCTGTTCAACGCCGGTACCACGCACGAGCAGCTGTCTTCGTGCTTCCTGCTGGATTCGCCGCAGGATTCGCTCGAATCGATCTACCAGAAGTATGGTGATATCGCGCAGCTGTCCAAGTTCTCCGGCGGCATCGGCGTGGCCTACACCCGGGTGCGTTCGCGCGGCTCGCTGATCAAGTCCACCAATGGCCATTCCAACGGCATCGTGCCGTGGCTCAAGACCCTGGACTCCTCGGTCGCGGCGGTCAACCAGGGCGGCAAGCGCAAGGGCGCGGCCTGTGTATATCTGGAAACCTGGCACGCGGACATCGAGGACTTCCTCGAACTGCGTGACAACGCCGGCGACGATGCACGCCGCACCCACAACCTCAATATCGCCAACTGGGTTCCCGACCTTTTCATGCGCCGGGTCGAAGCCGACGCCGAATGGTCGCTGTTCGATCCGCGCGTGGTGCCGCAGTTCACTGATCTGTACGGTGAAGCGTTCGAGCGCGCCTACGAGCAGGCTGAAGCGCAGGGCAAGGCGGTGCGCAAGGTATCGGCGCGCAAGCTCTACGCGCGCATGATGCGCACCCTGGCCGAGACCGGCAACGGCTGGATGACCTTCAAGGACAAGTGCAACCGCTCCAGCAACCAGACCGCCAAGGCCGGCAACGTCATCCATCTTTCCAACCTGTGCACCGAGATCCTGGAAGTGACCTCGGCCGAGGAAACCGCGGTCTGCAACCTGGGTTCGATCAATCTGGCGCACCACTTCAACGAGCACGGCGAGTTCGACTACGAAAAGCTGGCCGAGACCGTGCAGCTGGCGGTGCGCCAGCTGGACCGCGTCATCGACCTGAACTTCTACCCGATCGAATCGGCGCGTCGCGGCAACCTGCGCTGGCGTCCCGTCGGGCTGGGTTGCATGGGCCTGCAGGACGTGTTCTTCAAAATGCGCCTGGCCTTCGACAGCGATGCGGCGCGCGTGATCTCGAAGAAGATCGCCGCCACGATCTACTTCCATGCGCTGGAAACCTCCTGCGAGCTGGCACGCGAACGTGGCCGCCATCCTTCGTTCAGCGATACCCGCGCCGCCAATGGCGAATTGCAGTTCGACGCCTGGGGCGTGACGCCGGATGACGCCGAACGCTGGGACGGCCTGCGCGAGCGGATCAAGGAACACGGTCTGCGCAATTCGCTGCTGATCGCGATCGCGCCGACCGCGACCATCGCCTCGATCGCCGGCTGCTACGAGTGCATCGAGCCGCAGGTGTCGAACCTGTTCAAGCGTGAAACCCTGTCCGGCGACTTCATCCAGATCAACAAGTACCTGGTGGACGAACTGAAGAAGCTCGGCATGTGGACCGCCAACATGCGCGACGAGATCAAGCTGGCCGACGGTTCGATCCAGGGCATCCAGGACATCCCGGAAACCCTGCGCCACATCTACCGCACCGCATGGGAGCTGCCGATGCGTTCGCTGATCGACATGGCGGCCGAGCGCGGCGCCTACATCGACCAGTCGGCCTCGCTCAACCTGTTCATGGAAAGCCCCAACATCGGCGTGCTGTCCTCGATGTACATGTACGCCTGGAAGCAGGGCATCAAGACCACCTACTACCTGCGCTCGCGTCCGGCCACCAAGATCGCCAAGACCACGGTCAGCAGTGCCCCGGCCAAGGCCTACAGGCCGGAAGAAGCAGTGGCCTGCTCGCTCGAGAATCCGGAATCCTGCGAGGCCTGCCAGTAACACCATCCCGCCCCTCTCCCGCCGGGAGAGGGGCAAGGGCGCGGCGACGCCCTGTTCCCTCGCCGAACCGTCATCCGGCGCCATGCGCCGCCTTCTCCGCAGCGGAGAAGCGATAGGAGATCCACCATGTCCGCACAACCTTCCCGCAACCAGATGCTGCTTGATCCCGGCTTCGAACTGACCCTGCGCCCGATGCGCTATCCGCAGTTCTACGAGATGTACCGCAACGCGATCAAGAACACCTGGACGGTCGACGAGATCAACTTCCAGATCGATATTTCCGATCTGCACGACAAGATGTCGCCGGCCGACCGCCATCTGATCCACCGCCTGGTCGCGTTCTTCGCCACCGGCGATTCGATCGTGTCCAACAATCTGGTGCTGAACCTGTACCAGCACTTGAACGCGCCCGAAGCGCGCATGTACCTGTCACGCCAGCTGTACGAGGAAGCGCTGCATGTGCAGTTCTACCTGACCCTGCTGGACAACTACCTGCCCGATCCGGACGAGCGCACCAAGGCGTTTGCCGCAGTCGAGAACATCCCCTCGATCAAGACCAAGGCCGATTTCTGCTTCAAGTGGATCGATTCGCTGCAGGATCTGAAGCGCATCGAAACCCGTGAGCAGCGCCGCCAGTTCCTGCTCAACCAGATCTGCTTTGCCGCCTGCATCGAGGGCCTGTTCTTCTTCGGCGCGTTCGCCTACGTGTTCTATTTCCGTTCACGCGGATTGCTGCCGGGCCTGGCGTCGGGCACCAACTGGGTGTTCCGCGACGAATCGGCGCACATGGAGTTCGCGTTCGAGTCGGTGCGTACCGTGCGCGAGGAAGAGCCGGATCTGTTCGACGATGAAATGAAGCAGCAGGTCTACGACATGCTGGCCGAAGCGATCGAATGCGAAGTGCAGTTCGCCGAGGACGTGCTGTCCGGCGGCGTGGCAGGCATTTCGACCCGCGACATGCGCCAGTACCTGCAGCACTGCGCCGACAACCACTTCGCCAAGCTCGGCATGGAGAAGGTCTACAACGTGCGCAACCCGCTGCCGTTCATGGAACTGCAGGACGTGCAGGAACTGACCAACTTCTTCGAGCGCCGCGTGTCGGCCTATCAGGTCGGCGTGCAGGGCGAAGTCTCGTTCGACCAGGCGTTCTGACGCCACCCGTGTCCGCCCTCCGCCCCGGCCCGCGCCCGGCAGCTTGCCGCGCGGGCCGGGACGGTTTTCCGGCCCTGCGCCCGCGTGCGCCATTACACTTGGCCGGATGAATACCCCGCACGACTCCACCCTGGGCCAGGCCACGGTCTATCCGACCGCCTACGATCCCGGCCTGCTGTTCCCGATTGCGCGCGCCCAGGGCCGGGCCGCGCTCGGCATCCACGCGGCACCGCCCTTCCATGGCGTGGATGTGTGGAATGGCTACGAACTGTCCTGGCTGGACCGCCGCGGCAAGCCGCAGGTGGCGCTGGCGCAGTTCCGCATTCCCGCCGACAGCCGCTGCCTGATCGAATCCAAGAGCTTCAAGCTGTACCTGAATTCCTTCGCCTCCACCGCGCTGGACGATGCCGCGCAGCTGCGCCAGCATCTGTTGCAGGATCTGTCGGCTGCGGCCGAAGGCGCGGTCGAGGTGGAACTGGTGCCGGCAGCGGCGTTTTCCGCCCAGCGCATCGAGGAACTGGAAGGCGATTGCATCGACGATCTGCCGCTGACGATCGAACATTACGGCCCGCCCCGGCCGGATTTCCTGCGCGCCGATGACCGCCAGCGGGTCGAGGAAGCCCTGGTTTCGCATCTGCTCAAGTCCAACTGCCCGGTCACCGGCCAGCCGGACTGGGCCAGCGTGCAGATCACCTATGCCGGGCCGCGCATCGAGCGCGAAGGATTGCTGCGCTATCTGGTCTCGTTCCGCGAGCACAGCGATTTCCACGAGCAGTGCGTGGAACGCATCTTCTGTGATCTGAGCGCCTGCTGCGCCCCGGCGCGACTGGCCGTCTACGCGCGCTACACCCGGCGCGGCGGGCTGGACATCAACCCCTGGCGCAGCAGCGAACCAGGCCTTCCGCCCAATCCGCGCTGCGCCCGCCAGTAGTCCGACGACGGCTGCGCGGGGCGGCTATAGTCGCCGGTTGTTTCCCGTTGCCACAGGTATCGTCCATGCCGTATTGCCCGATCATCGGAACCTTGGGTTATGTGCTCTCTCCAGACCGCTCGCAGGTACTGCTGGTGCACCGCAATGCGCGCGCGGACGACCAGCACCTGGGCAAGTACAACGGCCTGGGTGGCAAGCTGGAGGCCGATGAGGACGTGGTGGCCGGGATGCGGCGCGAGATTCTGGAAGAGGCCGGCATCCACTGCGAACAGATGGAACTGCGCGGCACGATCAGCTGGCCGGGTTTCGGCAAGAACGGCGAGGACTGGCTCGGCTTCATCTTCCTGATCACTGCCTACAGCGGCGAAGCATTCACGGAAAATCCGGAAGGCACGCTGCAATGGCTGCCGGTGGACCGGATCATGGAACTGCCGATGTGGGAAGGCGATCGCCAGTTCCTGCCGCTGGTGTTCGACGACGATCCGCGTGCCTTCCACGGCGTGATGCCGTACCGCGAAGGCCGCATGGTGTCCTGGAACTGGTCCCGCATCTGAGCGCGACCGCGTGATGCGTCGTTCCATGCGCAGTGCAGCGTGCACCCGGCGGCCCGATGTTCCATGCTTGCCCTCCACCTGTCACCGGTCGCCCGCCTGCCACCCATGACCACGATCCTGATCGCAGATGATCACCCCCTGTTCCGCGATGCCCTGCGCCGCGCGGTGTTGCAGGTGCTGCCGCAGGCGCAGCTGGTGGAAGCCGATGACGTGCCGGCGCTGCTGGGTCTGGCCGGCGCACATCCGAATGCCGATCTGCTGCTGCTGGATCTGAACATGCCCGGCGCACACGGCTTCAGCGCGCTGGCGCATGTGCGCGCAGTGTTCCCGATGCTGCCGGTGGTGGTGGTGTCCGCGCGCGAGGAACCGGCGCTGATGCGGCGCGCGATCGCGCATGGTGCGGCCGGTTTCATTCCCAAGTCGGCCGATCTGGCCATGCTGGGCCAGGCCTTGACCGCTGTGCTGGACGGCGACACCTGGTTGCCACCGGGCGTGGCCGCCAACGGCGCGATGCTGGATCCGGAAGAAGAGGACATGGCGCGCCGCGTGTCAGAGCTGACCCCGCAGCAGTACCGCGTGCTGACGATGGTCTGCAACGGCCTGCTGAACAAGCAGATCGCCTACGAACTGGATGTCTCCGAGGCCACGATCAAGGCCCATATGACCGCGATCCTGCGCAAGCTCGGTGCCCAGTCGCGCACCCAGGCGGTGCTGCTGGCCGGCCGTCTGACGCTGGAAGGACGCGGTACCGCGCCGCCGCCGGACGAGGACGAGGAATCAGTGGCCTGAAGGCGGGTGCAGATCGTTCTGTCTTGCATGTGGCCCGGACTGCACGGCGGGGCGATTACGCGGCACCGGACGGCCCGGTCTGCATCACGTCTTTCGTCTGCCGCGCCAGCGCCGCGATCAAGGCCCGCAGCATCGCCGGGCGCACCGGCTTGAACAGCACCGGATAACCGGCGGCACGCGCGCGGATCGCCAGTTCCTCGCTGCTGTCGGCGGTGACCAGCGCACCGGGCACGGGATCGGTGCCGGTTTCGCGCCGCAGGATGTCCAGCGCGGCCAGTCCGTCCAGTTCTTCGGCCAGATGGAAGTCGGCAAGGATCAGGTCTGGGCGCCGGCTGCGCACAGCAGCCAGCCCGGCTTCCAGCCCGGCTGCCGTGGCCACGTCCACGCCCCAGCGCTGCAGCAGCGCGACCATGCCTTCCAGGATCGCCGGATCGTTGTCCACGCACAGCACCCGCAGCCCGGCGACATCGCGCGCCGGCGCTGGGCTGGCCGGTGTTTCGGGTTGTGCCGGTGCGGCCACGATCGGCACATCGAGCTGGAACACGCTGCCCGCACCCAGGCGCGAGGCCACGCTGATCGGGTGGTCGAGCATCAGCGCGATGCGTTCGCAGATCGACAGCCCCAGACCCAGACCTTTCTCGCCCCACGGCGAAGAATGTTCCAGACGCTGGAACTCCTCGAAGATCGAATCCACCTGTTCCGGCGCGATGCCCGGGCCAGTGTCCCAGACCTGCCAGCGCGCCACCGCGCCGCGCCGCCGCAATGCCAGCAGCACTCCGCCGTGGCGGGTGTAGCGCAATGCGTTGGCCAGGAAATTCTGCAGAATGCGGCGCAGCAGGCGGCGGTCGCTGTGCAGCCAGACATCGGCCACGCGAACGCGCAGTTCCAGCCCGCGTGCCGCCGCCAGTGGCGCGAACTGTTCGTACAGCGTCTGTGCCAGTGCCGCGGCCGAGGCCGGGGCCAGTTCGGCCCGCATCGCGCCGGTGTCCAGGCGGGAGATGTCGAGCAGGCCTTCGAGTAGTTCCTCGGCGTTCTTCAGCGCGCTGTCGATGCGTTCGACCAGTTGCCGGCTGTCCGGGTCTTCGCCCGGGTTGGCGCCCAGCGCGGAACTGAACAGGCGCGCGGCGTTCAGCGGTTGCAGCAGGTCATGACTGGCGCCGGCCAGGAAGCGGGTCTTGCTGAGATTGGCGGCCTCGGCCTCCAGCTTGGCGGCGCGTTGCGCTTCCAGTGCGGCGGTCAGTTCGCGGGTGCGCTGGCGCACGCGCAGTTCGAGGGTTTCGTTGGCGTCCAGCAGGGCCTGCTCGACGCGCTTGTAATCGGTCACGTCGGCATAGGTGGTGACGTAGCCGCCGCCGGGCATCGGCCGGCCGCGCATTTCAAAGACGCTGCCGTCATCGCGCAGGCGCTCGAACACATAGGGCGAACCCTGACGCATGAAGGTCACGCGCTTTTCGACATGTTCCTCCACCTCGCCCGGGCCGCACTCGCCGCGCTCGGCATTCCAGCGGATCAGATCCGCGACCGGACGCCCGACGTAGACCATGCCGTCGGGATATTCCAGCATTTCCAGATAGCGCCGGTTCCACGCCACCAGACGCATGTCGGCATCGACCACGCTGATACCCTGCGAGATGTTTTCCAGCGCCGCCCACATCAGCTCGCGGTTGAAACGCAGCTCCTGCGACGCCTCGTCCAGCAGCGATACCACTTCGCCCAGGTCCATGCCGGTGCCGCGCAGCGCGGTGGTCAGCATGCGCCGCGCCGAGGCGGCGCCGATCGAGGCCGACAAAAGGCGTTCGGTGTGCTGCAGCAGGCCACGGTCGGCCAGATCGCCTGGGGCCAGCGGCCGGCCGTTGGCGTCGCGGTAATCGGAAAATGCGCGATCCACCGTGCGCCGCCCGACGATGCGTTCGGCGATCGTGCGCAGATCCGCGACCGAGATGCGCCCGCGCCATTCGCCGCCGGCGCTGATCGGCCGTTCCATCCACGGATCCAGAAAGGGCAGGGCGCGCAGGCGCTCGTCCACGCCGGGCCGGTAACGCAGGCTCAGGAACACGAAGAATCCGATGTTGAACAGCAGCGACCAGAAAACGCCGTGCGTCAGCTCATCCCAGCCGGCCAGCCCGAACAGCGCCTGCGGATGCAGCCAGGCCTGATCGAACAGCCCGTGCCGCACCCAGTCGCCATCCAGCCAGCCGGCCGCCGCCAGCGTCGGCAGCAGCAGGGTGTAGCCCCAGATCGTAAACCCGGCGACCAGCCCGCCAACCGCACCGCGATGGCTGGCACCGCGCCAGTACAGGCCGCCGATGATCGCCGGCGCGAACTGCGCCACCGCCGCGAACGACAGCAGCCCGATCGAGGCCAGATTCTGCTGGCCTTCGGTGGCGCGGTAATAGACGTAGGCCGCCATCGCCAGCGCGATGATCGTGGCGCGGCGGATGCCCAGCACCACCGGCGTCAGATTGCGCGATACCGCCGGATCGATCAGCCGCCAGCGCAACAGTGCCGGCATCACCAGGTCGTTGGACACCATCGTCGCCAGCGCCACCGTGGCCACGATCACCATGCCGGTGGCGGCCGAGAAACCGCCGATGAAGGCGATCAGCGCCAGCGTGTCCTGACCATGCGCCAGCGGCAGCATCAGCACATAGGTGTCCGGATCCACCTGGCTGCCGCCGAAGGTGGCGCTGCCGGCCAGCGCGATCGGGATCACCAGCACGCTGATGATCGCCAGATACAGCGGGAACAGCCAGCGTGCCCGGCCCACGTCATCGGGGTTTTCGCACTCCACCACGCCCACCTGGAACTGGCGCGGCAGGCAGAACACCGCCAGGAACGAGAGCAGCAGCTGCGCCAGAAAGCCGGCCGGCAGCCGGGTATCGGAAAATGCCGAGGTTTCGATCCGGCTGAAGAAGCCATCCGTCACCTGGCTCCAGGCGAACAGGCCCACGGCGATGAAGGCCAGCAGCTTGACCAGCGATTCCAGCGCCACCGCCAGCATCAGGCCGTGATGGTGCTCGGTGGCATCGACCTGGCGGGTGCCGAACAGGATCGAGAACACCGCCAGCAGCACCGCCAGATAGAACGCCGGCTCGCGCAATGGCGCCGACGGCCCACCGTGGCCGATGCCGCTGAGTACCTCGATGCTCATCGCCCCGGCTTTGAATTGCAGCGCGATGTACGGCACCGCCGCAATCAGCGCGATCACCGTCACCAGTTCTGCCAGACGCTGCGATTTGCCGTAGCGCGAACCGATGAAATCGGCGATCGAGGTGATGTTCTGCTCGTGCGCCACCTGCACCAGCCGCTTGAGCACACCGATGCCGAACACGAACAGCAGGATCGGGCCCAGATAGATCGGCAGGAAGCTCCAGCCCGAGGCCACTGCAATGCCGACCGCGCCGTAGAACGTCCACGAGGAACAGTAGACCGCCAGCGCCAGGCTGTAGACGATCGGGCGCAGCACGGTGCGTTCCGGATACAGCGGCCGGCGGTCACCGTAATAGGCCACCGCGAACAGCAGCGCCACATACAGCAGCGACACGCCCAGCAGGACCCATCCTGCAACCATCCACCTGCCTCCTTAGTCAGCCCGCGATGCGGATCACGCGCAACGCACTATTCGTCGTCGGCCTCGATGCTTTTCTCGTACAACCCCTTCCACATGAAGAAGTCGTTCTTTCCGCGGTTGTCCAGCAACGCCCGCACTTCGGCCTTGAGTTCCTCGTCCGGATCGAAATCGGCATAGACCCAGCCTTCGTCCAGTGCCTGCCGGACGTAGGGAACCAGCCTTTCGGCCAGCGCCAGATTGCCGGTGCAGATCAGGTAGTTGCGCATGTGCATGACCACGTCCAGATAGATGCACAGCTCCTCGGTGCGCACCGGCGCGCGCGGCTTGGGCGCGGGGCGCTTGAACTGGATCACGTTGTCCACGGCAACTCTTCCCCTTTCATCTGTGTGGCGATGACACGGCATCCGCAGTGGGCCGAGCCCGACGCGCGGCCCGGAACGGCAGTCCATTGCGCGCGGTCGACGCCGGGATGCTGGCCAAGAGTCGCCAAGTTGCGGGGCGGGCGTCAATGGTGCGCCGCCAGATACACCAGCGGCATGTGCGAACCGGCAAGATGGATTCCGGGCCGCGCGCCACCGCGTATTCAGATGCGGTAGGCGACGGACTTCATGATCTTGGACATGAAGCGCATCACGCCCGGAATCGGCGGCGGCAGCACGCGCGCGCCGGCTGCCTGCGCGTTGTCGGCGTGGCGTGCCTCGTCGTCCTTCATCGTGGCCAGGATCGCGCGGCTGCGCGCGTCCTGCGGCGGCAGGGTTTCCAGATGTTCGTCCAGATGTGCCTCGACCTGGCGTTCGGTTTCCACCACGAAGCCCAGATTCCAGCCGTCGCCCCGCAACCCGGCCAGCGCCCCCAAGCTGTAACTGGAGGCATACCAGAACGGGTTGAGCAGGCTTGGCCGCGCATCCAGTTCGCGCAGGCGTTCATGGCACCAGGCCAGGTGATCGGCTTCTTCCTGCGCGGCGTGTTCCAGATGCGCGCGCGTGGCCGCATCGCGCGCCACCGCCGCCTGCCCGACATACAGCGCCTGCGCGCAGACCTCGCCGGTATGGTTGATTCGCATCAGACCCGCCGCATGGCGACGCTGCGTCGCGTCCATGTCCGCTTCGGGCAGGTCGCCGGCCGGGTTGTCGCGCTGCGCATGGGCCACGCCGGCCACACCGGAGGCCAGGGCGTGGTCCAGCCGCATCAGGACGCGGTCCAGCGGAGTGAAGTGGCGGGTCAGCATCGGCGGATATTCCGTAACGGCGAGGCCAGGGCGCGAGCCCGCCAGTCTAGCCGGTCGCCGCCGCGTCTGACTGCGTGGCGGCCGACAGACATCTTTCTGATCGGCATGTCTTGGCAAGCGGCCACAGGCAGGCTAGAATGGCCGGCCCTGTCGGCTGGGCTGCATCCGCCGCACACAGGATTGCAGGGCCGCATGGCCTGCATCATCCCCAAGTTTCGCGATCAATGTTGATCCGGGCGAAAAGTCCGGCTATCATTCCGCGTCTTTCGCCTTGCTTTTCGCAAGCACCACAGATTTCTGGAAGCCGTCATGAAGACCTTCAGCGCCAAGTCCGAAACCGTCAAGCGCGACTGGTACGTGGTCGACGCCAGCGGTAAGACGCTGGGTCGCCTGTGTTCCGAGCTCGCCATCCGCCTGCGCGGCAAGCACAAGCCCGTCTATACCCCGCACGTGGACACCGGTGACTACCTCGTCGTGATCAACGCCGAGAAGATCCACACCACCGGCAACAAGCTGGCCGACAAGAAGTATCACCGCTTCACCGGCTACATCGGCAACCTGAAGACCGAGACCCTCGGGCAGGCGCTGGAGCGTCACCCCGAGCGCGTCATCGAGACCGGCGTCAAGGGCATGCTGCCGAAGAACCCGCTGGGCCGTGCGATGTTCCGCAAGCTCAAGGTCTATGCCGGCCCGAACCATCCGCACACCGCCCAGCAGCCGCAAGTGCTGGACATCTGAGTAGACGATCATGGCACTTCAGCAGAATTACGGCACCGGCCGTCGCAAGTCCTCCTCCGCCCGCGTGTTCCTGCGTCCGGGCTCGGGCACGATCACCGTCAACCATCGTCCGCTGGACCAGTTCTTCGGCCGCGAGACTGCACGCATGATCGTGCGCCAGCCGCTGGAATTGACCCAGATGGGCGACAAGTTCGACGTGCTGGTCACGGTTGAAGGCGGCGGCACCACCGGTCAGGCCGGCGCGATCCGTCTGGGCCTGGCCCGCGCACTGGTCGACTACGACGAGAACCTGAAGGGCGATCTGCGCCGTGCCGGTTTCATGACCCGTGACGCACGCGAAGTCGAGCGCAAGAAGGTCGGCCTGCACAAGGCGCGTCGTGCAACGCAGTTCTCCAAGCGCTAAACTGCACGCCGCAACCTGTTCTACAGCCCCGTCGCCAAGCGGTAAGGCACCTGACTCTGACTCAGGCATTCGGTGGTTCGAATCCATCCGGGGCTGCCAAATCGAAGAACCCGCCTCACGGCGGGTTTTTCTTTGCCTGCGATCCGTCCCGTTCGGCACGACGTGCATCGCATCCGGGCAACCTGCGCATTCCTGCGCTTGGGCCGGCCCCGCATATCCGGCACAATACCGGCCGCGATGAAGACCCCGCCGGGCCTATAGCTCAATGGTTAGAGCAGAGGACTCATAATCCTTTGGTTGCAGGTTCGAGTCCTGCTGGGCCCACCATTGTTCCTGATCAGCTACATCATCCGGCTGGCCTTTCCTTCTCCCGCCGGGAGTAGGGCATTGGGGTGTTCAACCTGCAAGCGGTGGCCACTGCCGCGCAGTGTGCACGACATTCAGGATTCGCACCTGCGTTTCCACGATTTCATACACGACCATGTAGCTGCTGTGGACGACCAGCTCAAAGGTGCCTGCAGTTCTCCCGGAGCGTCCCATTCTGGGGTAGTCCCGGAGCGCTGCTGTTCTTTCTGATATCAGGTCATCAAGTGACAGGGCAGCCAGAGGGTTGTTTTCCTCGATGTAGCTGTAGATGTGTTCACGATCCCTGATGGCTTCTGGCGTCCATAGCAGCTCCATCATTCAGGTGCAGGCATGCGGGCGCGGGTCGCTGCGCGGCGGGCGGCAAAGCGGGCTTCGACATCGGAAGCGGGAATCAGGTTGCCCGCCTCAGCAGACGCCCGCGACTGCTCGACCTTCTTCGCCAGCCAGGCATCGTATTGCTGTGCTTCTTCCTGCTGGGCCACGTAACTGCGCATGAAATCGCGCAGAAGCTGGGCTCCGGTGCGGTCGCGGGCTTTCGCGGCATTGGCGAATTCTGCCTTCAAACCTTCATCAACCCGGAAAGTAAAAGTGGCATCGCTCACGGGCATCTCCTCCATGTGTTACACGTATCGTGCAATGTAGCACGATGACTCCGTCCGCCAGGGTCAGGTTTTTGCCACTATCAGACGTAAGGCTGTGCCGACGCCCTCCGCGATCTTCGGCGCTGTTTGAGCAGCGCGCGGACTCCAATACCGGTTCACGGTTTTTGGGTTGCAGCGTCGAATCGCGCTGGGCCCACCATTCGCAATCACGCTTTCCGCGTGCGCTGATGCGGTTTCAACGCGGTGTCCAGGTCGTGTTGCGGGTGGGGTGAAGGTTCCGGCGAGCCGTTGGCGCTGTTGTCCAGCCAGGGCGCGGGTTCGGCGTAGAGTTCGCCCAGCAGGCGTTTGATCAGCACGATGTGCTGCGAGTGGTCGTTGACGCGGTGGCTCAGGATGATGGGCGAGGTGGCGCGTTCGTGGTCGATCAGGCGGTAGTGCAGGCCGGCGCGCAGCAGACGGGCGGCGTAGGGGATGATGCAGATGCCGGACTCGGCGGCGACCAGGCCCAGCGCGGTCTGCAATTCGCGTACTTCCTGGATCTGGCCCACGCGCACGTCGTGTTCATTCAGCAGGTTCAACACCTGGTCTGCGAAGCTGGGGCGCGGTTCCTTCGGGTAGACGATCAGCGTGGTGCCGGCCAGCTGGTCTAATGGAATCGGCGCATCGGTGGCCGCCAAGGGCGTGTCCGGAGGGATCGCGACCAGCAGGCACTCCTCGCGCAAGACGGTGCGCTCAACTGCCGGATCACTGCTGCGGATGCGTCCGAAGCCGATGTCGATGCGGCCGGTCTTGAGTGCTTCGATCTGCTGCAGCGACATCATTTCCAGCAGCTGGATGTCCAGTTCCGGTGAGTGCTGGCGTAGTTTGCGCACCAGCAGCGGCAGGCCGCCGTACAGCGTGGATGCGACGAATCCGATCGACAGCACGCTGCGCTGACCCTTGCCGGCACGGCGTGTGGCGATCTTCATTTGTTCCACGCGGCCCAGGATCTGCAACGCCTGTTCGTGGAACAGTCGGCCGGCCTCGGTCAGGCGCAGCGGGCGGCTGCGGCGTGAAATCAGCTCCACCCCGAGTTCTTCCTCCAGCAGCTGAATCTGACGGCTCAGCGGCGGTTGCGCGATGTGCAGCGCGGCGGCGGCGCGCGTGAAGTTGCGCTCGCGCGCCACGGCGACGAAGTAGCGCAGTTGGCGCAGATCCATGGCTGCCTCCATTTCAATACAAGTCGGGAATTGTGCGCTGCAATAACATCGAACTATAAGTAGTTACAGTCAAAGAATACCTTCAAGGTATCGTATGACACAAAAATAGTCTTGGACGTGCCCGTATCGGAGGCGCATAAATCGGCAGCATGAACGCCGTCCTGACATCCCCCGCTTCCTCCGCGCCGCTGATCGAGCGGATCGAAACCCTGATCGTGGATCTGCCCACGATCCGCCCGCACCGCCTGTCGGTGGCCACGATGGTCGGCCAGACCCTGATGCTGGTACGGGTGCATTGCTCTGACGGCATCGTCGGTGTCGGCGAGGGCACCACCATCGGCGGCCTGGCCTACGGCGGCGAAAGCCCGGAAGGCATGAAGCTGGCGATCGACACCTATTTCGCGCCGGTGCTGCGCGGCCAGGACGCCAGCCGGGTGCAGGCGGTCATGACGCGCCTGGGCAAGATGGTCAAGGAAAACCGTTTCGCCAAGAGCGCGGTCGAAACCGCGTTGCTGGATGCGCAGGGCCAGCGCGCCGGGTTGCCGATGTCCGAATTGCTGGGCGGGCGCCGTCGCGAGCGCCTGCCGGTGGCCTGGACCCTGGCTTCGGGCGATACCGCCAAGGACATCGCCGAAGCCGAGCGCATGCTCGATGTGCGTCGCCACAACATCTTCAAGCTCAAGATCGGCGCGCGTCCGATCCGCGAGGACATCGCCCACGTGGCCGCGATCAAGCGCGCCCTGGGTGAACGCGGCGCGGTGCGGGTCGACGTCAACATGGCGTGGAGCGAAACCGAAGCCGCCTGGGGCATGGCCGCGCTGGCCGATGCCGGTTGCGAGCTGGTTGAACAGCCGGTTGCCAGTGCCGCCGCGCTGGGCCGTCTGATGCGCCGCTTCCCGGTCGCGCTGATGGCCGATGAATCACTGCACGGCCCCGAATCGGCCTTCGAGATCGCGAAGAACGCCGGCGCTGATGTGTTCGCGGTCAAGATCGAACAGTCCGGCGGCCCGTCCAACGCGCTGCGCGTGGCCGCGATCGCCGATGCCGCCGGCATCGAGCTGTACGGCGGCACGATGCTGGAAGGCGCGGTCGGCACCATCGCTTCGGCGCACGTGTTCGCCACCTTCACCCAGCTGCAGTGGGGCACCGAACTGTTCGGCCCGCTGCTGATCACCGAGGAAATCCTGGCCCAGCCGCTGGATTACAGCGATTTCCAACTCACCGTGCCATCGGCTCCCGGCCTTGGCATCACGCTGGACGAGGACCGCGTCCAGTTCTTCCGCCGCGACGCTGCCCGCAAGAGCGTGTCGGTGGCCGCCACCCACCCGGAGAAATAGACCGATGCTCTTTCACGTACGCATGGACGTGCACCTGCCGTCCGACATGGACCCGGCCCAGGCCGAGCGCCTGAAGGCCACCGAGAAAGCCTATTCGCACGAGCTGCAACGTGCCGGCAAATGGCGCCACATCTGGCGCATCGCCGGCGAATACGCCAACTACAGCATCTTCGATGTGGCCGACAACCAGGAGCTGCACGACCTGCTGACCGGCCTGCCGTTGTTCCCCTACATGCACATCGAAGTCACCCCGCTGTGCCGCCATCCTTCCTCGATCCACGAGGACGACCGCTGACCGTTCCGCCGCATGCCGCACGCCCGCAAACCCGGAGCCCCGGCAGCCAGACAAGCACCCCAGGGAGAAATAGAAATGAGCGTAAAGGTATTTGACACCAAGGAAGTCCAGGACCTGCTGAAAGCCGCCAGCAACATCGAAGGCGAAGGCGGCAATGTGCGGGTCAAGCAGATCCTGCACCGGCTGCTGTCGGACCTATTCAAGGCGATCGATGATCTGGACATGAGCGCCGACGAGGTCTGGGCCGGCGTGAACTACGTCAACAAGCTCGGCAGCGATGGCGAATCCGCACTGCTGGCCGCAGGTCTGGGCCTGGAAAAGTACCTGGACATCCGCATGGATGCCGAGGACGAGGCGCTGGGCATCAGTGGCGGCACCCCGCGCACGATCGAAGGCCCGCTCTACGTGGCCGGTGCGCCGGTGCGCGAAAGCCTGTCGAAGATCGATCTGGATGACGACGCCAACGCCGCCCCGCTGGTGATCAAGGGCGTGGTCAGCGGCGGTGACGGCAAGCCGGTCGCCGGTGCCGTGGTCGAGTGCTGGCATGCCAACTCGCACGGCTTCTACTCGCACTTCGATCCGACCTGCGAACATACGCCGTTCAACCTGCGCGGTGCGGTCAAGACCGCTGCCGATGGCAGCTACGAATTCCGCACCCTGATGCCGAACGGCTACGGCTGCCCGCCGCAGGGCGCCACCCAGCAGCTGCTGAACGTGCTCAACCGCCACGGCAACCGTCCGGCGCACGTGCATTTCTTCATCAGCAGCGATGCTCATCGCAAGCTGACCACCCAGTTCAACATCGAAGGCGATCCGCTGACCTGGGACGACTTCGCCTACGCCACGCGCGAAGGACTGGTGCCGCCGGTGAGCGCCAAGAGCGGTGGCCAGGCGCTCGGCCTGAAGGGTGATGCCTACCAGGAAATCGTGTTCGACATCCGCCTCACCGATCTGGTGCAGGGGCGCGACAACCAGGTGGTGCAGCGCCAGCGCGCTGAAGCCGCTGCCTGAGTCCCGGCGTGGCGGTGCGGGTTGACCGTACCGCCGCGCCGCCATTCCACCTGCCGCCGGCGAGGCGGACATCTCCCCGCAGGAGGCTGCATCATGATCGACAAATCGACCTGGACCCTGCACAGCGCGGTGGCCGACATTCCTGATGGCGCCACCGTGATGATCGGAGGCTTCGGCACCGCCGGCATGCCCGACGAGCTGATCGATGCGCTGATCGAGCACGGTGCGCGCGGGCTGACCATCGTCAACAACAATGCCGGCAACGGCGATACCGGCCTGGCTGCGCTGATCGCCAACAAGCGGGTGAAAAAGGTGATCTGTTCGTTCCCGCGGCAGCTGGATTCGCATCATTTCGATGCCGCCTATCACGCCGGCGAGATCGAGCTGGAACTGGTGCCGCAAGGCAATCTGGCCGCCCGCATCCAGGCCGCCGGCCAGGGTCTGGGCGCGATCTTCACGCCCACCGGCTACGGCACCGAGCTGGCCGCCGGCAAGGAAACCCGCCAGATCAATGGTCGCGACCATGTGCTCGAATACCCAATCCACGCCGATTTCGCGCTGATCAAGGCCCATCACGGCGACCGCTGGGGCAACCTCGTTTACCGCAAGACCGCGCGCAACTTCGGCCCGCTGATGGCGATGGCGGCACGCACCACGATCGCGCAGGTGGCGCAGGTGGTGGAACTGGGCGCGCTGGATCCGGAACACATCATCACGCCGGGCATTTTCGTGCAGCGCGTCGTCGCAGCAGGAGACAAGGCATGAGCAGACTGAGCCGCGAACAGATCGCCCAGCGCGTGGCGCGCGATATTCCCGAAGGCGCCTACGTGAACCTGGGCATCGGCCTGCCGACGATGGTGGCCAACTACCTGCCGGCGGAAAAGGAAATCTTCCTGCAGAGCGAGAACGGCCTGCTCGGCATGGGCCCGGCGCCCGCTGCCGGGGAGGAGGATCCGGACCTGATCAATGCCGGCAAGCAGCCGGTCACGCTGCGCACCGGCGGCGCGTTTTTCCATCACGCCGACTCGTTCGCGATGATGCGTGGCGGGCATCTGGATATCTGCGTGCTGGGCGCCTTCCAGGTCTCGGTGCATGGCGATCTGGCGAACTGGAGCACCGGCGCACCGGGTGCGATTCCCGCTGTCGGTGGCGCGATGGATCTGGCAATCGGCGCCAAGCAGGTGTTCGTGATGATGGATCTGCTGACCAAGCAGGGTGAAAGCAAGCTCGTGGCCGAATGCAGTTATCCGCTGACCGGCCTGCATTGCGTCTCGCGTCTTTACACCGACCACGGCGTGATCGCGCTCGGCCCCGAGGGCGCGCGCGTGATCGAGCTGGTGGATGGTGTTTCCCTCGATGATCTGCGCCGCCTCACCGGCCTGGCGCTGGACATGGCCTGAAGGAGCACGACATGACCCACGCCTACATCTGCGATGCGGTACGGACCCCGATTGGCCGCTATGGCGGCTCACTGGCGCAGATCCGCGCCGACGATCTGGGCGCGCTGCCGATCCGTGCGCTGCTGGCGCGCAATCCCGGGCTGGACCCGCAGGCGATCGAAGAAGTGTTCTACGGCTGCGCCAACCAGGCCGGCGAGGACAACCGCAACGTGGCACGCATGAGCCTGCTGCTGGCCGGCCTGCCGGTATCGGTGCCGGGTGTCACGCTGAACCGGCTCTGCGCTTCCGGGCTGGAAGCGGTCGGGCAGGCGGCGCGCGCGATCCGTGGCGGGGAAATGGCGCTGGCCATCGCCGGCGGGGTCGAATCGATGAGCCGCGCGCCGTTCGTGATCGGCAAGGCGGAATCCGCGTTCGGCCGCAACCAGCAGCTGGAAGACACCACGATGGGCTGGCGCTTCGTCAACCCGCAACTGGACGCGCGCTACGGCACCGAAAGCATGCCGCAGACCGGCGAGAACGTCGCCCGTGAGCACGGCATTTCGCGTGAAGACCAGGACGCCTTCGCGCTGCGCAGCCAGCAGCGCACCGCTGCCGCGCAGGCGGCCGGATTCTTCGCCGGGGAAATCGTGCCGGTCACCGTGCCCGGTGCGCGCCGTGGCGAAACCGTCGAGTTCGAAAACGACGAACATCCGCGCGCCAGCACCAGTGCCGAGGCGCTGGCCAAGCTGCGCCCGCTGTTCACCGACGGCAGCGTCACCGCCGGCAATGCGTCGGGCATCAACGATGGCGCCGCAGCACTGCTGATCGCCGGCGAGGATGCGGTGAAACGCTTCAACCTGACCCCGCGCGCCCGCATCCTGGGCATGGCGGCGGCCGGGGTGGAACCGCGCGTGATGGGCATCGGCCCGGTGCCGGCCACGCAAAAGCTGATGGCGCGGCTGGGATTGAAGATCGGGGATTTCGATGCGATCGAACTCAACGAGGCCTTCGCCAGCCAGTCGCTGGCGGTGCTGCGCGGCCTCGGCCTGCCCGATGACGCACCTCAGGTGAATGCCAACGGCGGCGCCATCGCGCTCGGCCATCCGCTGGGCATGAGCGGCGCGCGCCTGGCGCTGACGCTGACCCGCCAGCTGGAAGCCTCCGGCGGCCGCCTCGGTCTTGCCACGCTGTGCATCGGCGTGGGCATGGGGCTGGCGCTGGCCATCGAGCGGGTCTGAACCATGACCATGCTTGAACTCCCGACTCACTCGCTGCACTACCGCATCGACGGCGAAAATGGCCCGTGGCTGCTGCTGTGCAATTCGCTCGGCACCGATCTGTCGATGTGGGATGCACAGGCGCAGGCGCTGTCGACGCAGTTCCGCGTGCTGCGCTACGACCGCCGCGGACACGGCCGCTCCGGCACGCCGCCGCCGCCCTATTCGCTGGCCGATCTGGGCGGCGATGTGCTGGCCCTGATGGATGCGCTGAAGATCGAGCGCGCGCACTTCTGCGGCCTGTCGATCGGTGGTCTGGTCGGACAGTGGCTCGGCATCCACGCCGGCGCACGTTTCGACAAGCTGGTGATCTGCGCCAGCGCCGCGAAGATCGGCAGCGCCGAAGGCTGGCAGGCGCGCATCGCGCAGGTCGAACGCGACGGCCTGGCCGCGCTGGTGCCGGCCACCGCTGATCGCTGGTTCACGCCGGACTTCATCGCGCGCGAACCGGATGCAGTGCAGGCCGTGCTGGCGCGTTTTGCCGAGGTATCGCCGGAAGGCTACAACGGCTGCTGCGCCGCACTTGCCGCTGCCGATCTGCGCGCCGATCTGGCACGCATCGCCAATCCGCTGCTGGCCATTTCCGGTGATGACGACCCGGTCTGCACCCCGGCCGATCTGCAGGCCATCGCCGATGCCGTCACCGAAGGCCACCACGTTGCGCTGCCGGGCCGGCATATCGTCAACATCGAATCGGCCGAAGCTTTCAATGTGAAGCTGCTGGATTTCCTGCGCTGAGCGCACCGCTGCAGGCCGGCGCTGCGACAGGCTTGGTGCGCATTCCGCATGCCATTGCACGGCATCGCGCAAGCTGCCGGTTCGAGGCGTTCGGCAGTATCCTGATGCGCGATGAAAACCCCCATTTCCCTTCTGATCGCACTGCTGTTCGCGTGCGTGCCGCTGGCCGCCGCCGCCTCTGACAGCATCGACGATGCCGGCATGATCCAGCGCCTGGCCGCCTGTGCCGCCTGCCATGGCGAACGCGGCGAAGGCGCGCCCGGCGCCGAGTACTACCCGCACCTGGCGGCCAAGCCGGCCGGTTACCTGTTCGCGCAGATGCAGGGTTTCCGCGACGGCCGCCGGCATTACCCGCAGATGGTCTATCTGATGCGCAACTGGGATGACGCCTGGCTGGCGCGCATCGCCGTGTTCTATGCCGAACAGGAACTGGTGCCGCCCACCCATGCCGCCAGCGCGCCGTTGCAGGGCCAGGCGCTGGCACGCGCCCGGCAGCTGGTACATGACGGTGATCCGGCCAGTGGCCAGCCGGCTTGCGCTGCCTGCCACGGCCCGACCCTGGCCGGCATGGAACCCGGCATCCCGGCGCTGGCCGGACTGCCCACCGATTACCTGATCGCGCAGCTGGGCGGCTGGCTCACCGGCGCGCGCCACTCGCTGGCGCCGGATTGCATGGCCGAGGTGGTCGGGCATCTGCGCGATGGCGACATCCGCCTGGTATCGACCTATCTCTCGGGCCTGCCGGTGGCGGCCGAAGACCGCCCGGCACCTGCGGAAAGCTGGCCACTGCCGCTGGCCTGCGGTGGCACCGGACACTTCGATCCGCAGACGGGAGTAACACCATGAGCGTCGCACCACGTCGTGGCTGGTGGGTGCTGATCCTGGGCTTTCCGCTGCTTGCCTTGTTGCTGGCGGTCGGCGGTGTGCTGATCGGCGCGCAGGGTGGTTTCGAGGCGCTGCGCGTGCCCAAGGGTGTGGAAAGCCAGCCGCTTGCAACCGATGCCGCCACCGTGGCGCGCGGGGAATACCTGGCCACGCTCGGCAACTGCGTCACCTGCCACAGCACCCGCAGCAGCGAACCGCTGGCCGGCGGCCGCGCCTTCCCGACGGAATTCGGCGTGCTGTATTCGAGCAACATCACGCCGGATATGGAAACCGGCATCGGGCGCTGGACCACGGCCCAGTTCCGCCACGCGATGAAGCACGGCGTGGGGCCGAACGGCCTGCTGTATCCGGCGTTCCCGTTCCAGAACTTCCAGCATCTGGAAATCGCCGATGTCGACGCAATCTTCGCCTGGCTCAAACAGCAGCCGGCAGTGGCCAGCACGCCGCCGCCCAACACCCTGACCTCACCGGCCTCGTGGCGTAGCGCCCTGCTGGCCTGGCGCATGCTGTTCCACCGCCCGCAACCGCTGCGCGAGGTGCCGGGGCAGGGCGAGGCCTGGAATCGCGGGCGCTATCTGGTAGAAGGCCTGGGCCACTGCGATATGTGTCACGGCGAACGTGCCGCCTACGGCTCGCTCTCGCGTGAAACGCATCTGTCCGGCAGCCGGATTCCGGGGCAGGGCTGGTATGCGCCGGCACTCAACAGCCAGGCGCTGGCGCGCTGGGACATCGACTCCCTGGCGACCTATCTGCGCACCGGTACCGCCAGCCATGGCGGGGCCTACGGCCCGATGGCCGAAGTGATCTATTCCAGCCTGCAACATCTCAGCTCCGGTGATGCGGAGGCGATCGCGACCTACATCACCAGCCTGCCGCCACCGCGTATCGTGCCCTCGCAGCGCGATGCCCTGCGCCTGGGCCCGGTCGTGCGTGCGCGTTCGCTCGCCGGCGGCCCGGTTACCGCGCTGTACCAGCGCCACTGCGCCGATTGCCACGGTGATGACGGCCGTGGCCGCGACGGCATCTATCCGCCGCTGGCCGGCAACCCGAGCGTGATGGCCGCCGATCCGGTCAACCTGATCCGCGTCACGCTGTTCGGTGCCGCCGCACCGGTGACCGCCGGCAACCCCGCCCCGCACACGATGCCGCCCCTCATCGATCAGCTCGGCGAAGATGACCTCGTCGCCCTGCTCAACCATGTGCGCGGCAGCTGGGGCAACGACGCCAGCGCGATCACACATTCGCAGCTGCGCGCGGTGCGTTCACTGCCGCTGGATTGAACGCATGAAAAAACCTCCGGCCGATCCGTGTCCGTGCAACCCGCAGCATGCCTATGCGCAATGCTGCGGGCCGCTGCACAGCGGCGCTGCGAGCGCGACCGATGCCGCGCAGCTGATGCGTTCGCGCTACAGCGCCTACGCCCGCCGCTTGCCGGATTACCTGCTCGCCACCTGGCATCCCGACACCCGCCCGGCCACGCTGGATCTGGAAGACGACCCCGCGGCCCGCCTGCGCTGGCTCGGCCTGGATGTGCACGAACACCATATCGACAGCCCCGACCATGCCCGCGTGCGCTTCACCGCCCGCTTCCGCCACGGCGGCCAACCTGCGCAACGCCTGCGTGAACTCAGCCGCTTCGCGCGTGTGGATGGGCGCTGGTATTACCTGGATGGCGATATCACCGAATAAACCCGGCGGATTCAACCGCGAAGTGCAACGCGTGAGTGGTGAAAGAATACCTCGAAAGGGGTGAGGAAGCGGTGGCGTTT
>NZ_JBBHDV010000006.1:0-257446 GCF_037478135.1 Denitratimonas organivorans | reverse complement strand
GAAACATGGATCAGATGGCAATCTGGTGAGGTTTGCGGGGCACTTTTCTGCGATCTCATGAAATATGCGGGCTAAACTTGGTGTTTTTCCTGAAGGAAATACCGCCTTGTTACGACTGAATTTCCTGGCGCCATTGGCGCTGTTTTTGCCGATGGCCGCACTCGCCGCGCAGCCGTTGACACTGGAACAGATCATGGCCGATCCGGACTGGATCGGGGCGCCGGTCGAATCGCCGTTCTGGGCGCTGGATGGTGGCAGCGTGATCCACGCGCAGAAGCGCGAAGTCAGCCCCTTGCGTGATCTGTACATCACCACGCTGGCCGATGGCGTCACGCGCAAGTTGGAGGACAGCGAGCTGGCCACGCTGGATGCGCGCGCGCCGGTCTACGACCGCGAACGCAGCCGCGCGCTGTTCGTGCGCAATGGCGATCTTTTTCTGCGCGATCTGCGCAATGGCGCGCTGGTGCAGTTGAGCCATGGCGGTGATGCGGTGGGCGCACCGCAGTTTTCCGCCGATGGTGCCAGCGCGCAGTTCCGTCGTGGCAGCGACTGGTTCTCGGTGGATCCGGCATCGCGGCTGGTGTCCCAGGTCGCAGTGCTGAAGGCGGAAAAGGATCCCGCCGCCGAGCCCAAGGCCGATGCGTTGCGCGAGCTGCAACTGGAACTGTTCACCACGCTGGCGCAACAGAAGGCCGACAGGGACAGCCAGCGCGAACGCGATCTGGAACTGCGCAGCCTCGATGCCAGCCGTGCGCCGGCGCCGCTGTATCTGGGCGATGACGTGATCGTGTCGAACTCGGCGCTGAGCCCGGACGGGCGCTGGCTGCTGGCGGTCACGCAACAGAAGAAGCACGAGCGCGGTCAGGGCGGAAAGATGCCGCTGTACGTCACCGAATCCGGCTATGAGGAAGTGGAAGACGTGCGCACCCGCGTCGGGCGCAATCCGCCTGGCGGCCACGCGCTGGTGCTGATCGATCTGGCCAGCCGCAGCCAGACCGCGCTGCCGTTCGACCCGCTGCCCGGCATCGATGCCGATCCGCTGGCCGAACTGCGCAAGGCCGCCGGCAAGGACGCGCTTTCCGGTCAGCGTCTGGTGCGCATCGACGCGATCCGCTTCGCCGCCGACGGTTCGCGTGCGGCGGTGATGCTGCGCGCCACCGACAACAAGGACCGCTGGATCGCCTCGGTCGAGGCCGGCAAGACTGCGCTGAAACCGCTGCATCGCCTGACCGATCCGGGCTGGATCAACTGGAACTTCAACGATTTCGGCTGGCTGCCGGACAACCGCACGCTGTGGCTGCTGTCCGAGGAAAGCGGCCATTCGCATCTGTACACCGTCGCCGCGAACGGCAAAGCCAGGGCGCTGACGAAGGGCGCATGGGAAGCCTCCGAGCCGCAGCTTTCCGCCGATGGCAGCCGTTTCTACTTCCTCTGCAACCGCGCCTGGCCGGGTGATTACGAGGTCTGCGCCAAGGACATCGGCGGCAAGGGCCAGGTGCGCGAGATCACCGCGCTGGATGGCGTCGAAGGCTTCGAGCTTTCGCCTGACGGGCACCAGCTGCTGGTGCGCTGGTCAGGCAGTTATATGCCGACGCAGCTGGCCGTGGTGCCTGCCAATGGCGGCCAGGCGCGTGTGCTGACCGACACCCGCAGTGAGGCCTTCAAGGCAATCGAGTGGCTGCCGCCGCGCTTCGAGCAGGTGCCGTCCTCGCAGGTGGACGCGCCGCTGTGGTCCAAGCTCTATCGTCCGCAGACGCTGGAGCCGGGCAAGAAATATCCGATCGTGCTGTTCGTGCACGGCGCCGGCTACACCCAGAACACGCATGCGCGCCATCCGTACTATTTCCGCGAACAGATGTTCCACAACCTGCTGGTGCAGCAGGGCTATCTGGTGCTGGACATCGACTTCCGCGCTTCCGAAGGCTACGGCCGCGACTGGCGCACCGCGATCTACCGCCATATGGGCGAACCGGAGTTGCAGGATCTGATCGACGGTGTGAACTGGCTGGTCGAACAGCATCAGGGTGATGCGGAAAACGTCGGCCTGTACGGCGGCTCCTATGGCGGCTTCATGACCTTGATGGCGATGTTCAAGGCACCGGACACCTTCCACGCCGGCGCCGCGCTGCGCCCGGTCACGGACTGGACCCAGTACAACCACGGCTACACCGCCAACATCCTCAACACTCCGGACATCGAAGCCGAAGCGTATCGGCGCAGCTCGCCGATCTTTTTCGCCGAGGGGCTGCAAGGCGACCTGCTGATCGCGCACGGCATGATGGACGACAACGTCTTCTACCAGGACTCGGTGCGCCTGGCGCAACGCCTGATCGAGCTGAAAAAGGAAGACTGGGAACTGGCCAGCTACCCGCTGGAACGGCACGGCTATGTGTACGCCGATGCCTGGCTGGACCAGTACCGGCGGATCTTCAAACTGTTTGAGCGGCGGTTGAAGAACTGAACGACTGCTGCTTCAGTGCGCGCCGCAACGGGTTTCATCCGCCGTAGCGGCGCGCATCCAAGATGGTGTCGTAGGCAGAGTTGATGGCGCGGGCGCGCTCTTCGGCCAGTTCGCGGATTTCCTGCGCGGCGCCGGCGACGCGGTCCGGGTGGTATTTGGACATCAGCCGGCGGTAGGCGGCGTCGACGGCTTCGTTGCTGGCGTTGCGCGGCACGTCCAGCACCACATAGGCCTCGTCCAGCGCCGAGCGTCCGCGCGAGCGGCGCAGCCAGCCGGCGTCGAAGGCGTGGCCGATCAGTGCGCCGATCAGCAGCCCGATCGGGTGGCGCAGCAGTACGAAGCCGAGCAGGCCGCCGAGGATTTTTCCGTAGTAACGCTTGCCGATGAAATTCATGGTGCGTCGGCCTCGTCCTGCACGATCGCCGGCCAGGTCTGGCGCGCGTACCAGCGCGACAACGCTTCGATGTCGCGCCGGTTCAGTACGCCGATGACGCTGTTCATCACATCGCCCTCGCGCCGGCCTTCGCGGTACTGGGTCAGCGCCCAGACCAGATAGGCCTCGTTCTGGCCGCCGATATGCGGTGCGGCCGGCATCCGGCTGCGGCCATCGCTGCCGTGGCAGGCCACGCACAGGCCGATCTTGGCCGGTGCCGCTTCGGCGGCGGGAGCCGGTTCCGGTGTGGCGGCGGCAAGCAGAGTGGTGAGCAGGAACGCGAGCATGGCGGCGATTCTATATCCGATGCCCGGAGCGCGGCGCGGCAAGCGGCGCGGCGCAGAGTGAATACAGCAGCGCGCTGACCGGCCCTTCGCGCAGCTGGATGCGTCCTTCCACCTGGCCTTCGAAACGGGCACCAAGTTTTTCCGCGACGCGGCGGCTGGCGTGGTTGCCGGGCGCGACCGCGATCTCGACCCGCGCAAGATCACATTCGCGCAGACCGAAACCGGCCACGCAGGCGGCTGCGGCACTGGCGATACCCTCGCCGTGGAAGGCGCTGCCGATCCAGTAGCCGAGGTTGGCGCTGCATTTCAGGCGGTTGAGCTGGTTCAGGCCAGCGCCGCCGAGCAGACTGCCGCTGGCGGAATTGAACACGCCGAAGGAAAACCCGCTGCGGGTGCGCCAGTCTTGCGCGCCCTGCGCAATGAAGGCGCGGGCTTCGTCCAGCGCATAGCCGGAGTGCGCCCATGGCAGCCACGGCGACAGGTGTTCCAGCGAAGCCTGCACCAGTGCATGCAGCGCCGGCGCATCATCCGGCTGGTACGGGCGCAGCAGCAGGGTGCGTGAGTGCGGCGCGGTGATGGTGGTGGTCAGTTCCATGAGCGTTGCAGCATGCCGGATATGCGCGTGCCGTGCAGTGTCGTCGCGAATGGTGCGCGACCACGTGCGGCTGGCAGAATGCTGCGTTATCCAGGCTGGAAGATTCACGATGCGCGTGTGGTCCCTGCATCCCCGTTATCTCGATCCGCCCGGGCTGGTCGCGCTGTGGCGCGAGACGCTGCTGGCGCGCAAGGTGCTGCACGGGCTCACGCGCGGTTATCGGCATCATCCGCAGTTGCGCAGGTTTCAGGCCCAGCCCGATCCGGCTGCGGCGATTGATGTCTATCTGGCCGCAGTGCATGCCGAGGCGACGGCGCGCGGCTATCGTTTTGACGCGAGCAAGTTCGATCCGGAGGCGCGCAGCGCCACGATCGCGGTGAGCTGCGGCCAGCTCGATTACGAATGGCAGCATCTGCGCGCCAAGCTCGCCGTGCGCAGCCCGCAGGTGCTGGCGCGTTGGGAAGAAGTGACCCAGCCGGAATGCCATCCGCTGTTCGTGCCCGAGCCCGGGCCGGTGGCGGAGTGGGAGAAAGTCTAGGGCTGGATCCGGCCGGCTCAGGCCACTTCGTGCAGCGCGGTGTCGCTGACGATCACGCCATCGGCGTCGGCGTACAGCCACTGGCCCGGTTGCACCGTGATGCCGGCGATTTCCAGCGTGACATCGCGGTGGCCGTCGCCGAGTTTCTCGGTCTTGCGTGGGCAGCGGCCGAGCGCCTTGACCCCCAGATCCAGTTGCGCAATCGCCGCGCTGTCGCGGATCGCGCCATGGATGACGATGCCTTCCCAGCCGTTTTCGACCGCCTTGGCGGCGAGTAGATCGCCGAGCATCGCGCGTGCCAGCGAGCCGCCGCCATCCACCAGCAGCACGCGGCCGTGACCGGCTTCGGCCACGGCTTCGCGCACCCGCGAGTTGTCTTCGAAGGCTTTGATCGTGGTGACCAGGCCGTGGAAGGCGCGGCGTCCGCCCAGATCCAGCCAGGGCAGGGTGATGACGTGGATCGCGTTCTCATGCGCGTCGCACAGATCGGTGGTGGCCAGCGGCGTGGTGTTCATCGGCGGCTCTGGAGTTGGCGTGGATTTCAGGGTTTGCTCCCTCTCCCCCGCCAGCGAGGGAGAGGGAATGTAAAGAAGCAGGTAAAAAAAGATCAGGTGAAATAGCCGTACGCGCGGTTGCGGGCGCGTGTGATTTCCTCGCGCATCGCCGCGATCGTGGCGGAGTAGTCGTCGGCGCCGAAGATCGCCGAGCCGGCGACGAAGGTGTCGGCGCCGGCCAGTGCGATTTCGCCGATGTTGTCGATCTTGACGCCGCCGTCCACCTGCAGATGGATGTCGCGGCCACTGCGGTCGATGCGTTCGCGGATCTGGCGCAGTTTTTCCAGCGCCGAAGGAATGAAGGTCTGGCCGCCGAATCCGGGATTCACCGACATCACCAGCACCAGGTCGATGTCGTCCAGCACCCAGTCCAGCACTTCCAGCGGCGTGGCCGGGTTCAGCACGATGCCCGGCTGGCAGCCCTGTGTGCGGATCAGCTGGATGGTGCGGTGCACGTGCGCGCTGGCTTCGGGGTGGAAGCTGATGGTGTTGGCGCCGGCCTTGGCGAATTCGGGCACCAGCGCATCGACCGGCTGCACCATCAGATGCACGTCGATGGGCGCGGTGATGCCGTGCTTGCGCAGTGCCTGGCAGACCATCGGGCCGATGGTCAGGTTGGGCACATAGTGGTTGTCCATCACGTCGAAGTGGACCCAGTCGGCGCCGGCGGCGAGCACGGCTTCCACTTCCTCGCCGAGGCGGGCGAAGTCGGCCGAGAGGATGGATGGGGCGATGATCGAGCGGGTGGTCATGCGAACTCCGGTGTCAGGCAGAAGGCGGGGTGCTGGCTGCATCCAGGGCGGCCAGATCGTCGGCATCCAGACCCAGATCGGCGGCGCCGGCCAGTTCTTCCAGTTGTGCGGTGCTGGTGGCGCTGGCAATCGGTGCGGTGATGCCCGGCTGGGCCATGATCCAGGCCAGTGCCACCTGCGCCGGGCGGGCGAGGTGACGTGCGGCGATGTCATCCAGAGCCGCCAGCACCGCAGCGCCCTGTGGATTGGCGAGATGCTGGCGCACCGCGTCGCCGCGCGCGCTGTCGCGGGCATCGTCCGGGTGGCGGTATTTGCCGCTGAGGAAGCCGGACGCCAGGCCGTGGTAGGCGATCACGCCCAGTTCCTCGCGCTGGCAGATGCCGCGCAATTCACCCTCAAAACCGGCGCGCGCCATCAGGTTGTACTGCGGTTGCAGCACCTGATAGGCGGGCAGGCCGTAGACCTGCGCCACCTCGATGCTTTCCATCAGCTGCGCCGGGCTGTGGTTGGAACAGCCGATGGCGCGCACCTTGCCCTGTTCGAGCAGGTGCTGGAAGGCGCGCAGCGTTTCCTCCGGCGGCGTGCGCTTGTCGAACCAGTGCGACTGGTACAGATCGATGCAGTCCACGCCGAGGCGGCGCAGCGAATCCTCGACCGAGCGCAGGATGTGTTCGCGCCGCAGGCAGATGTGGCCCAGCCCCATGTCGGAGCCGACCTTGGTGGCGATCAGCACATCGTTGTGGTGGCCGCGCTGGCGGATCCAGTCGCCGATGATGCTTTCCGATTCGCCGCCCTGGTGGCCCGGTGCCCAGCGCGAATAGACATCGGCGCTGTCGATCAGGCCGTTGCCCAGCGCCGCGTAGGCATCGAGTACGGCGAAGGATTCGCGCCGCGCGCAGGTCCAGCCGAACACGTTGCCGCCCAGCACCAGTGGGCCGATGTGAAGGCCGGTCTTGCCCAGCGGACGGAGGTTCTGGCTCATGGCAGGCTCAGGCTCGAAGCGGCGCTGCGGACCGCATTGTGCCCATGATCGCGCAGATGCGGTCCAAGGTCATGCCGCTGCCTGTGCCTCAGACCGCGGCGAAGGCGTCGCGGGTGAGGTTTTCCGGGGCATCGGCGGTGCAGGCCACATCGTCCTCGATCCGCACCCCTCCGAACTGCGAGAGGTATTCGACCGCGTCCCAGTCCACTGCGCCGGCGTGCGGCCCGGCGCGCAGCTCGCGCAGCAGCAGGTCGATGAAGTACAGGCCCGGCTCGATCGTCACCACCATGCCTGGCGCCAGGGTGCGGGTCAGGCGCAGGAAGGGATGGCCGTCCGGGCGCGCGATCATGCCGCCTTCGTCCGAGGCTGCGAAGCCGGCCACATCGTGCACCTGGAGGCCGAGCAGGTGGCCGATGCCGTGAGGGAAGAACACCGCGCTGATGCCGCTTTCCAGCTGTGATTCCGGCGTCATGCGCACCAGCCCGAGTTGTTGCAGCACATCGGCCAGGCGCAGGTGCGCATCGACGTGGATATCGCGGTAGTCGCGGCCGTCGCGGACCTGCTCGACCAGCGCCAGCTGCGCCGCTTCGACTCCGTCGATCAGGGCCTGGAAGCGCGCATCGCCATTGCCCCAGGTGCGGGTGATGTCGCTGGAATAACCGTTGCAGCGTGCCCCGGCATCGATCAGGAACGAGCGCGACTGCGCCGGCGCTTCGATGTCCTGGTACTGGTAATGCAGCACCGCCGCGTGTTCGTTCAGCGCCACGATGTTGCCGTAGGGCACGTTGACATCGTTCTGGCCGGTGGCGCCCAGATAGGCGCGGTTGATCGCGTATTCGGATGCACCTTCGCGGAAGGCGGCGGCGGCGGCCAGGTGCCCGCGCGCGGCGATGCGTGAGGCCTCGCGCAGGCAGTGCAGTTCGTAACCGGTCTTGAAGGCGCGGTGGTAGTGCAGGTAGTCCAGCAGCTTCTGTGGATTATCCGGGGTGTAGCCGTCCAGCGCCGCATCGGCCTCGCCGATGATCGCGATGCGGCCTTGTTTGGGCAGGAAGGCGCTGGCCTGCTTCGGTTCGCGGATCACGTGGATGTCGAAATGTTCGACCCAGAAGCCGTCCGGCGCGCTCGGCGCGACATGCCAGTAATCGGCCGGCTGGTGGTAGACCAGCACCGGGCGGCGACCCGGCGTCAGCACGATCCAGCCGTGGCTGTGCTGCGGCAGCGGTACCCACTGCAGGAAATGCGGATTGATCGCGAACGGGTAATCGCGGTCGTCCAGGAAGTGGTACTTCGGCACGCCGGCCGCGATCAGCAAATGATCGTGGCCGCTGCGCGCCAGCGCAGTTTCCACGCGCTGCTGGAGGGTGGAAAGATGCTGGGCGTAGAGTGCGCCGATGTCCATGGACGATCCTGGAATCAATGACGGAAACCGTCATTGTGCCGCAGCCGGCGTGGCTGCGGGTTGCTGCTGTGCGCGGTCCGGCGCTGTGCGCTGCGGTTCGCTTCCGCTCACCGGCAGGCTATGCCGGGCTGGTGGCCTGGGCGGGAAACATCATGCCGCGTACCTCAGACGTACTGGCCGCCGGGCAGATCGATCCAGACGCGCAGCACCGCCAGATCGTCGGGCGAGATGTCGATGAAGCGGAAGCCGACCCAGAACTGGCCCGGGGAGCTGGCCGGTTCGGACCAGAGCTGGTGTGCGCCGATGCTGATGTCGCGGCGGTTGCCACCGGCATCGGTCAGCGTGAAACGCAGCTGGAACAGCGCGTCGTCGGCCAGATGACGCGTCGTGAACAGCATCATGCCGGTTTCGGAGATGTTGCCGATCAGCCCGATCGGCGTTTCCAGCATGGTGTCGATGACATCGATGCGCTCGGCCACCTGCTTGCGCTTGGCGCGGCGGTATTCCTCGTTGCTCATGCGCGCGTCCTCATTTGGCTGTGGCCGCCTGCGGCGCTTGGGCGCCCTGCCCGGCGAACGAGCGCAGGGTGCGGATGATCGCGCTCCAGGCGCGGTCCACGATCGAGCCGCGCTCCGGTTCCACCAGCTTGACGTTGCCACGCTCCAGTTCGCGTGCCAGCCAGGACAGGGTGTAGTCGCCGGCCCGCTGGCCGCGATGGTTGACGAACAGGCAGTGGTCGGTGACGGTGCTGTACCAGGACATGCGGCGACGCGCCCTGTCGCCCTGCTGGTTGATGGTGAAATCGAACCAGGTGCCGTACGGCATACGCTTGACACGGTCGTGCCAGGTTTTTTCCTCCGGACTCAGCGGCGCAGTCTTGGGAATCGTCTTGACCTCGGCCTGGCGGCCACCCTGGGCGTCCTGGCCGAAGCGGGCGCGGCTGCGCAGCTTGATTGCCAGTTCCGTGCGCGAGGCCGGGTCGGCGTCGGCTTCGTTCTCGCTGGCGCTGGTCGCGGCCGCCAGCATCCGTGCCGACACCTCGCTGGCATCCTCGCTGGCATGGCCGACCTGGGTGAGCGAGGATTCGATCTCCTCGCGCATGCGGCTGGCCTCGGTCGGCTCGATCACCGGCTGACCAGAGGCATGACGCTGCATCGTGGCGTCGACCAGGCGCTTGACCAGCGCTATCTGCTGCTGGAACGCGGGCGAGGATTCACCGCCGCGCAGCAGTGCCAGCGCCAGCACGTCGGTCCAGACCTGCTCCAGCAGGGTGCGCAGGAAGCGCGGCACGTCCTTGCCCTCAAGCACGCCGTCGATGGCTTCTTCGGCCTGGAGACGGGCGATTTCCAGCTTCTCGCGGCCACGTGCGGCCTCGACATGACGGCGCTCGCTGACTTCGGCTTTGCGCTGCTGGGTGGACAGGTGGCTGGTCAGATCCGACATCAGATCGCTGAACAGCGCGTTGTCGCCGGAATACTCCTGCGTCGCGCGCTGCACCAGATGCGACATCTTCTGGATCAGGTTGCGGTCGACCTCGTCGTCGCTGCTCAGATAGGCGCTGGTCTCGGCGATGGCGTTGAGCATCTGCCGCGCCGGATGGTGGTGATCGGTGAAGAAGCCTTCGTCCTGCAGCGCCACGCGCAACAACGGTACCTGCAGGTGGCCCAGCAGCGAACCGGCTGGGCTTTGCGGGCTGACCTCCTGGCCGATGTGGTCGAACAGCATGCCGACCAGATCGACGGTGTCGCCCTGGGTGTCGCTGAGTGTCGGCGCGGGGCCATCCTGGGCGGTGCGTGCCAACTGGTTCAGCAGATGGGTCTTGACCTGGGCGAACGGCAACGGAGCGGCCGGTGCGGTATCACCGGCCAGCTCCTGCTGGATCTGGCTCAGACACTGCTGCACCAGATCCGGGCTGGCGACCTGCTGCGGTGCACTGGCGGCGCCGCCGAGCGGCGATTTGAGCTTGCCCAGCAGGCTGCGGCGCCCGGCCAGCAGGCGGCGCAGGGTATCGAACAGTTCCGCGTCCGGCGCGGCCTGCTGCGCCGGGCCGGACGGGATCAGGTTGTTCCATGGCACGGTGTCCGGTGCGTCCGGCGTAGCATGGGGTGGCAGATTCGGCGCGGCACCGGTGCCGATGCTGCCCGGGGGTGGGAACATGCCCTTGCGCGCTGCGCCTGCCGGCACGGCGCCCATGCCAGCGCCAGAACCTGGCGGGGTGCGCGGCATTGCGTCGGGGCCGGGGCCGGGCAGCGGCGCCGATGGTGCAGATGGCGGGAAAAGATGCGCAGGCGAGGCCGGCATCCGTGCTGCGGGCGTTGCGGCCATGCCGGGCGGCGGGGTCGGGAAGGCACGGCCGCCGCGCGCCGGCATGCTGTTCATGTCCGGCAGGCCGGCCGGAAGTTCGCCGCCGGCATCGGTGTCGGCGGGTGGTGCTGATGGCGCGGGCGCGGAAGGCTGCTGGGCACGCTTGCGCGCGGCGGCCTGCTTGCTGCGCGGCGGCACATAGGTCAGGTTCGGCAGCACCTGTTCACGGATCAGGTAGTTGTTCAATGCCTCGTAGAACGGGGTCAGATGCTGCATCACGCTGCGGTCGAACTGGCGGTAGATCTGGCCGCACTGTTCGGCGTCCAGATCGAAACCGGCGACCACGCTGCGCAGCATCTGACACAGCCGGTGCGGGCCGACTGGCAGGTGTTCGGCATCGAAGGCCGGGCGCCCGGCGACCACGCCCATGCGCTGACCGAGCAGGAACAGCGACAGGCTGTTGCGGATTTCGCCACGGGTGGCAATCTCGCGCAGCGCCACGGTTTCGTCCATGGTGCTGGTGTCCACCAGCGACAGCTCCGAGAACTGCGGCCGGGTCTGGTCTTCGACCTTGGGCGGCGGCGGATCGGATAGCGTCGCCAGCGCGGTTTCCACCTGCGCCAGGAATTGCGGCGTGACCTGGGAGCGGCGTTCGTGGATGCGTTTCTGGGCTTCCAGCAGCGCGCGCTGCACCTCGTTGCTGCGCGCCTGCTCGGCGCTGCGGAACAGTTGCTGCTCAAGCTCGTTGAGCATCTGTTCCAGGCTGCGCGCGAATTCGTCGGAGAAGAAACCGAATATGCCTTCCAGCAACGCCTTCTGGCGGCGGGAGAAATCGCGCTCGGCGATTTTCACCCGCGCCAGCGGCGCGCTTGATTTCGAAAATGATGCGGGCCCCTGCATGCTGGCCGCTCCCCCTGCTCAGGTTGTCCTGTGGATTCTATGACACGGATCACAGATCAACCAGCACGGCGATTCTCACTGAAATTCACCCAAACCTTTGCATTTCATCCGCTTGCGTGATGTGGGGACGGTCTGCGGGTTCAGCGCGCCTGCCAGCGCAGGCCCAGCAGCACGGTCAGGCCGGGCGTGTTGTAGGCATCGACCAGGGTGTAATCGCGGTCCAGCAGGTTGTCGATGCGACCATCGAGACGGAAGCCGCCGCCCAATGGCCATTGGCCGTGCAGCGCCAACAGGCCGTAGCCGGGCAGGCGGGTGCCGAAGTCCGGGCGCTGCGAGGCGGCGTGGCCTTCGATGCCAACCCGCGCGCCGCTGGTGAATATCCGTTCCAGCGACAGGTTGGCCTTGCGCGGCGGACGCCGCAGCAGACGCGCGCCACTGTCGCGGTCGAGCGGATCTTGCCAGGTGGCGTTGGCGCCGATATGCCAATAACCCAGTTGCCGGTCCCATTCGATTTCAACGCCGTCGATGCGGGCGCGGGCGATGTTCAGGGCCTGCGCATTTTCGCCGGCGAAATCGATCAGCCCGTCGATATCGTTGCGGAAGGCGCGCAGGCTGAAGCGCCCGGCAGCTGGCAGATGCCAGTGCAGGCCCAGTTCGGCGCTGTCCGAATGTTCGGCATGCAGCGCCGGATTGCCGGCGTACCAGCCGCCCCAGCCGGGCGAATACAGTTCATTCATTGTCGGTGCGCGGAAGCCCTGACCCCAACTCGCGGTGAAGCGCAGCGTGCGGCCCAGCTCCCAGCCCCAGGCGGCGCCGAAGCTGGATTCGCTGCCGTAGGCGCTGTTGTCGTCGTAGCGTCCAGACAGATCCAACGCATGCGCCCCGGCGCGGCGCTGCCACGCGACGAAGGCCGAGGCGGTGTGGCGCGACTGGGCATAGACATCGCTGCCGGTGAGGCTGTCGTGCTGGCGTCCGCGTTCGTGCAGCCAGGACAGACCCAGTGTCAGCGCGTCGTTGTGGCTGGGGGCCAGATGGTGTTGCCAGTCGGCCTGTTCGCGCTGCGAGTGGTAGCGGGTGAAACTGTCCGGCGTATCGAGCCGGTCGCGGCTGCCGCCCAGGGTCACGCGGTGCTGCCAGTCCGGGCCGAGCGCGCCCTCCAGTGCCAGCGCCAGTACCTGCTGGCGGGTGTTGGATTCACCCTGATCGAACTGGATATCGTTGTCGTTGTGCAGCAGCGTGGCCTGCAATTCCTGATCGCCCAGGCTGTGTCGGGCGTTGGCCGAAACGCTGCGCAGGGTGGCGCCGTCGCGGTCCGGATCAAAACTCCAGTTCGCCGGTGTGGTGGCGTTGGTGCCACGGCTGTCGAGCCAGGCCGCGTGCAGGCCGAAGCCGCCGTTGCCGCGCTGCCTGCCGGTGCCGGCCTCCACGCCATAGGTATCGTGATTGCCGGCATGAAGGGCCCACTGCGTGCCGATGTTGCGCCGGGTGAAAATCTGGATCACGCCGCCGAGCGCATCCGCGCCCCAGAGCGCGGCGCGCGGGCCGCGCACCACTTCGATGCGTTCGATCTGCGCCAGCGGCAATTGCTCCCAGGCGTAGGCGCCGGTGCCCAGCGCCGAAATCCGCACGCCATCGATCAGCACCAGCGCGTGGTTGGCGTTGGTGCCGCGCAGGAATACCGCCGCTTGCTGGCCGATCCCGGCGCCACGCACCACGTCCAGGCCGGGCAGCTGGCGCAGCAGGCCGAGCACATCGAAACCGCCGGCGGCCTCGATCGCGTCGCGGTCCAGCACGCTGACCGCAGCCAGCACATCCGATTGCGCCTGCGACTGGCGCGTGGCGGTGACAACGACGGGTTCGCCGGTGGTCACCGGCTGGGCCAACAGCGGCAAAGCCGCGAACGAAGTGGCGGCAAACAGGCAGGAACGCAGCAGGGTCATCGCGGGACACTCCGGGGCAGGTGGGGCACAACGCTGCGACAGCCCGCGGACAACGCACACGGCCGCGCACGCGCCGGCCCTGCACGTTCGCCCGCGTCGCCCACCGCAACGCCAAGGTCACCGGCGCGCGATTGCGACGCACCGGTGCTTCAGGCCGGTCTCCGGGCTGGCAGGGTGGAATCGGGGAGTCCCGGCGCGTCCGCCTTCCCGGCCACAAGGCCAGTGGTTGTTCGAAGCGAACATGGACACGCCACCTGCTTACCGTTGCGGGGGCAGCGCCGGATTCGCACCGGCTTCCCGAGCACCTGAAGCGGGGCGCAGTCTAGCAGGCCGCCTGCGCTCAGGCCGCGACTTTCCGCACGCGCGGCCGGCATTTTCTTTCTCCATGCGCACTAGTATTGAGCGGCGAAACCCCGGGCGCACCTGGCTGCGATCCGGCACCGTGAGGGAGAGGAAAGATGCGATTGACACTGGGCACGCTGCTGGAGAGCAGCGCACGCCGCTATCCGGACAAGCCCGCACTGCGCGCGGCCGGGATGGAACTGGATTACACGCAACTGCTCGCCGCCGCCCGCCGCGCCGCGCAGGTGCTGGCCGATGCCGGCATCGGGCGCGGTGACCGGGTGGCGCTGATGTGCTTCAACACGCCGGGTTTCGTGATCGCCGCGTTCGGCGCCTGGCGTCTGGGTGCGACCGTGGTGCCGCTGAACCACAAGCTGGCCGCGCCGGAAGTGGACTATGTGCTGCGCCATTGCAAGGCCGATCTGGTGATCTGCGACGGCACCCTGGCGGCACTGGTCGGGCAGGTCGCCACGGTGCCGCTGTGGACCACCGACAGCACGGTCGACGGCCTGCCGGATTTCGATGCGCGCGTCGTCGCCGCTGATGAGTTCGACGCGGATCTGGCGCAGGAGGACGATCTGGCCGAAGTGCTCTACACCTCCGGCACCACCGGCAAGCCCAAGGGCTGCATGCACGATCATCGCGGGTTGAGTCTGGTGGCGGCCTATTCCAGCGCCGTGGTGCCGATGCGGCACGATGACCGCAGCCTGATCGCGATGCCGATCTGGCACGCTTCGCCGCTCAACAACTGGCTGCTCGGCGGCCTGTTCATCGGCGCCACGCTGGTGCTGTTGCGCGAATACCAGCCGCGCGCCTTCCTGCAGACCATCCAGGACGAACGCATCACGCTGTATTTCGGTGCGCCGGTCTCGTTCCTGGCGCCGCTGCAACTGGTCGAGGATTTTTCCGCATTCGACCTGACCTCGATCCGCGCCTTCATCTACGGCGCCGGCCCGATCGGGGAGCAGACCGCGCGCATGCTGCAGAGCGCCTACCGCTGCGATGATTTCTTCCAGGTCTACGGCATGACCGAGACCGGCCCCAGCGGCACCATCCTGTATCCCAAAGAACAGATCGAACGCGCCGGTTCCTGCGGCCGCAGCACGTTGCCGGGCATTGACCGGCGCGTTGTCAAGGCCGATGGCAGCGAAGCCGCTCCGGGCGAGGTCGGCGAAGTCTGGTTCCGCGCGGTGACGATGATGCGTGGCTATCTGGATGACCCTGACGCCACCGCTGCCGCGTTCGAGGGGCAGTGGTACAAGACCGGCGATCTGGTGCGGCTGGACGAGGCCGGGTACGCCACCATCGTGGACCGCATCAGCGACCTGATCATCACCGGCGGCGAGAACGTCCATTCCAAGGAAGTGGAAGACGTGCTGATGACGCACCCGGCGATGGCCGATGTCGCCGTGGTCGGCCAGGCGCATGCCGAATGGGGCGAAACCATCATCGCCTTCGCCACGCTGAAGCCCGGCACCACGCTCGATATCGATGCCCTGCGCGACTGGGCCGGCAGCCGGCTGGCGCGCTACAAGCTGCCGCGCGTGCTGCATCTGCGCGACGCCCTGCCTCGCACGCCCAGCGGCAAGGTCATGAAACACGTGCTGCGCCAGCAACTGGGCGCCACGCCCGCCGCCACACCCGATACCCAGGAATCGCCATGAGCCTCGCCGACCGTTTCCAGACCCATACCGTTGAAAACCAGCCGCTGCCGCTGGCCGATTACGACGCCTTCGCCACCGATCCGGCGCTGTGCGAAGCGCTGGAGCGCGAAGGTGGCGGCTGGGCGCGTGAACAGGTTGCCGCGTTCGGCAAGATCGCCGGTGGCGAGCTGCTGCGGCTGGGCTTTGAAGCGAACGAGCACAAACCGCAGTTCAAGCCCTTCGACCGCTATGGCCACCGCATCGACGAAGTGCAGTTCCACCTCAGCTACCACCGCATCATGCAGCTGGGCGTGGAGCACGGTGTGCCGAATTTCTTCTGGCGCCATGCCGATACTCCCGGCGCCAATGTCGCGCGCGCCGCGCTGGCCTATCTGCACATGCAGCCCGAACAGGGCAACAACTGCCCGCTGACGATGACCTACGCCTGCGTGCCATCGTTGCGTGCGCAGCCGGAACTGGCGCGCGAATGGCTGCCGCGCATCATCGCGCCGCATTACGACGGCCGCTTCGTGCCGGCCGCGCAGAAGGCCGGCAACACCATCGGCATGGGCATGACCGAGAAGCAGGGCGGTTCGGACGTGCGTTCCAACAGCACCCGCGCCACGCCGGTGGCCTCGCCCGGCCCCGGTCAGGCCTATGAACTGGTCGGCCACAAATTCTTCTTCTCCGCGCCGATGTGCGATGCCTTCCTGGTGCTGGCGCAGGCGGCGGGCGGGATTTCCTGCTTCCTGTTGCCGCGTTTTTTGCCGGACGGCCAGCTCAACGCGATTCGCATCCAGCGCCTGAAGGACAAGCTCGGCGACTGGGGCAATGCCAGCTCGGAGGTCGAATTCACCGGTGCGGTCGCATGGCTGGTGGGCGAGGAGGGGCGCGGCGTGGCCACGATCCTGGAAATGGTCGCGCTGACCCGGCAGGACTGCCTGATCGGCTCGGCCGGCATCATGCGCCAGGCGCTGGTGCAGGCCATCCACCACGCCCGTGGCCGGCGTGCGTTTGGCAAACTGCTGATCGACCAGCCGCTGATGAAGAACGTGCTGGCCGATCTGGCGCTGGAATCCGAAGCCGCGATGGCGCTGTCGCTGCGCGTGGCGCGCGCAATCGATGCCAGCGCACGCGACCCGATGGAAGCCGCGTTCGCCCGCATCGGCACCGCCATCGGCAAATACCAAGTCTGCAAACGCTGCCCGCCGATGGTCAACGAGGCGCAGGAATGTCTCGGCGGCGCCGGCTATATCGAAGAATCCATCCTCGCCCGGCTGTACCGCCAGGCACCGTTGAATTCGATCTGGGAAGGCAGCGGCAACATCCAGTGCCTGGACGTGCTGCGCGCGCTGCGGCGCGAACCGGAAACCCGCGATGCACTGGCCGCCGAACTGCGCAGCGTCGCCGGTGAAAATGCACGGCTGGACGCCGAGGCGGTGTGGATCGGACAGGCGCTGGACGATGTCGCCACGCTGGAAGCGCGTTCACGCCTGGTCACCGAACGCATCGCGCTGGCCTTGCAGGCGGTGCAACTGATCCGCACCGCACACCGCGACAGCGCCGACCTGTTCATCGCCACCCGCCTGGACGGTCAGCACGGCCAGCACTTCGGCACCCTGCCGCCGGGAGCTGCGCTGGGTTCAATGATCGAACGGGCGTTCCCACAACGGTAGGCGCTGGCGGGTGGTGCCAGGGCGTGAACGGGCTTGGACCGATCCACCTGGCTGTCCGTGACACTTGCGCCACCCGCTGCGCACTGGTGATGGCGTCAGTCCGGGCCCGGTGGCGTTGGCTAGGCACCAACCAATGGCAGTGGCCCGGCGCACGGGCTCGGGCATACTTGCCGATTCCTTTGTCTGTCGGGGTTTTGTGATGAGGTCATCCCTGTTCGCCGTATTGTGCGGCCTGGTGTTCAGCAGCTGCGTGTTGGCACAAGGGCCCAACAGGATCCTGCGCTTTCCGGATATCGAGGCCGGGCGCATCACCTTCGTGCATGCCGGCGACATCTACATCGTCAGCGCCGAAGGCGGCACCGCGTTTCGTCTGACTTCGCACGAAGGCCAGGAGCTGTATCCGAAGTTCTCGCTCGATGGCAGCCAGATCGCGTTTTCGGCCGAATACAACGGCACCCGTCAGGTCTACGTGATGCCGTCCAGCGGCGGCACCCCGCGCCAGCTCACCTGGTACAACGATGTCGGCCCGATGCCGCCACGCGGCGGTACCGACAACCGCGTGCTGGACTGGACCCCGGACGGCCAGCACGTGGTGGTGCGGATGAACCGTCTGCCGTATGACGAGCGCGCCGGTCAGCCGTATCTGGTGCCAGTGGCCGGTGGCATGGAAACTCCGATGGTGGTGCCGGAAACCGGCGGCGGCATGCTGAGCCCGGATGGCGGCAAGTTCGTGTATACCCCGATCGACCGCGAATTCCGCAGCTGGAAGCGCTATCGCGGCGGCCGCGCCCAGGACGTGTGGATCTACGATCTGGCCGCCAACAGCTCGCTGCAGCTGACCGCCGATCGCGCCACCAACCACCAGCCGATGTGGGTAGGCGACACGGTGTATTTCGTCTCCGACCGCAACGACACCAAGCTCAATCTGTACGCGATTCCGCCCACTGGCGGCGAGCCGCGCAAGCTTACCGATTTCCGCGATTTCGATGTGCTCTGGCCCAGCGCCGGCTCCAACGCGATCGTGTTCGAGAAGGGCGGTGCGATCTGGCATTTCGATCCGGCCACGGGCCAATCTCGGCAGGTGCCGATCCGGATCAGTGGCGATGCGCCGGAGACGCTGCCGCGCTTCGTCAAGGCCGGGGATTTCGTCGAATCCTTCGGTATTTCCCCGGGCGGCGAGCGTGCGCTGTTCGGTGCGCGCGGCGAGATCTTCACGGTGCCGGCAAAGGAAGGCGAGCCGCGCAACATCAGCAATACGCCGGATGCGCGCGAGCACAGCGTGAGCTGGTCGCCGGACGGCAAGTGGATCGCCTACCTGTCCGATGAAACCGGCGAATACGAGATCCACGTGCGTTCGCAGGATGGCAAGGGCGCCGCGCGCCGCGTCACCAGCGACGGTGACATCTGGCGTTTTGCTCCGGTGTGGTCGCCGGATTCACGCTGGCTGGCGTATTCGGACAAGAAGCAGCGGCTGCGCATCGTGGACGTGGGCAGCGGCGCCACGCGTGATGTGGATACCGCCACGCATGCCGATTTCAGTGACTACGTGTTCGCTCCGGACAGCCGCTGGCTGGTCTATCCCAAGCAGCACGCCAACGGCAACAGCGCGCTGTGGCTGTATGCGCTGGACAGCGGTGCCACGCGCCAGCTGACCGGTGCCGAAAGCAGTGCCATGAGCCCGGCGTTTGATCCACAGGGGCGTTATCTGTATTTCCTGTCCAACCGCGATTACAACCTGGGCTTCTCGGCTTACGAGTTCAATTGGCTGTACCGCGACGCGACCCGCATCTACGCCGCCACGCTGGAGGCTTCCGGCCCGGCGCTGTACCGTCCGGCGGTGGACGAAGTCGGCCAGGAGCGTGAAAACGGCAATGGCAACGGCAAGGGCAAGAACGACGGCGGCGAAAAGAGCGCGCCGCAGCGCCTGAATATCGATCTGCCCGGTTTCGACCAGCGCACCGTCGCGCTCAACGCCCCGGCCGGCAATTACCAGCAGCTCTCGGCCAATGCCGATGGCGTGTTCTTCATCAGCATGACCGGCTCGGGCCGTGGCAGCGCCGGACAGCAGTTGCAGTTCCTGTCGCTGAAGGCCGATGGCAAGCCGGAAACCGTGGCCGACGCCCGCAGCTATATGCTCTCGGCCGATGGCAAGAAGCTGCTGGTGCGCAATGGCAACCAGTTCTCGATCGTCGACGCCAAGCCCGAGGCCGATCTGGCCAAGGGCCGGCTGGCGCTGGACCGGATGGAGCTGCGCATCGAGCCGCTGCGCGAGTGGCAGCAGATGTACGTGGACGCCTGGCGCATCCTGCGCGACTGGTTCTACGACCCGGGCCTGCACGGCCAGGACTGGGATGCGATCCGCGCCCAGTATCAGCCGCTGGTGGAGCAGGTGCGCAGCCGCGCCGATCTGGATTACGTGTTCCAGGAACTGGTCGGCGAACTCAATGCCGGCCATGTCTATGTCGAATCCGGCGACCAGACCCGCGCCGAGCGCAAGCCCGGTGGCCTGCTCGGTGCCGAACTGGTGGCCGATGCTTCCGGCTACGCGAAGATCGCGCGCATCTTCCCCGGCGAGAACTGGCAGGCGCGCACCCGCTCGCCGCTGACCGAACCCGGCGTCAACGTGCGTGAAGGCGAATACCTGCTGGCGATCGACAACCTCTCCACGCGCGATGTGGCCAACGTCTACCAGCTGCTGGAGAACAAGGCCGACCGTCTCGTGACGCTGCGGGTCAACCGCCTGCCGCAGGAATCGGGCGCGCGCGACGTGGTGGTGCGCACCATTTCCAGCGAGCAGGAACTGCGTTATCTGGACTGGGTGCAGAGCCGGCGCCGCATGGTCGAACAGCTCTCCGGTGGCCGTATCGGCTACATCCACGTGCCCAATACCGCTGTGGAAGGCAGCCGCGAGCTGTTCAAGGGCATGGTCGCCTACAACGACAAGGAAGCGCTGATCATCGACGACCGCTACAACGGCGGCGGCTTCATCCCCGATCGTCTGGTTGAACTGCTGACCCGCACCCCGCTGAACTACTGGAAGCAGCGCGGACTGGAACCCAACGCCACCCCGTTCCTGCATCACAACGGACCCAAGGCGATGCTGATCAATGGCCTGGCCAGCTCCGGCGGCGATGCGCTGCCGTACTACTTCCGCAAGTTCGGCCTCGGCAAGCTGATCGGCACCCGCACCTGGGGCGGCCTGATCGGCATTTCCGGCAATCCGCGCCTGATGGACAACGGCGCGGTGATCGCCGCCACCTTCAGCTTCATGGACACCGACGGCAACTGGGCGGTGGAAGACGAAGGCGTGGTGCCGGACATCGAAGTGATCGACCGGCCTGAACTGCTTGCCGCCGGACGTGACCCGAGCATCGAGCGCGCGGTGCAGGAACTGCTGGCCGAACTGGAACGCAACCCGGTCAAGCGCATGAGCGCACCGCCGGCGCCGACGCGCTTCCCGAAGGTGCCGTACTGAGGCTTGTGGTGTGAGTGGCCTTTCCCGCGATCCGGATTGTTGGGTCGCGGGAACGGTCATCGTGGCGCAGACCGCACCCACCTGAATGCCCGCGCCGGCTGCATCCCTCCGCAGCCGGCCACGCGGCCCGTCCGGACTGGCTTGGGATCAGTCCAAAAACACGCCCATCACATCGTTGAGAAAGCGCCGGCCCAGTGCGGTCGGTGCCACATGGTCGGCCTGCACCGCGAGCAGGCCCTTGGCGACAAGTTCGTCCAGTTTTCCTGCGATGAGGTCGCGCGAAAGGCCGGTACGGGCTTCGAAATCGCCCAGTGAAAACCCGGCGTGCAGGCGCAGCGCGTTGAGCATGTAGTCGAACGGGCGCTGCGAAAGCGTCAGATGTTCATCGCCGCCGATCCGCGCCGGGCCGTGTGCGGCGTCCATATAGGCCTGCGGATGCTTGAGCTTCCAGCGCCGCAGGATCGCCTCTTGCGCCGGCAGTGTGATCTTGCCGTGTGCGCCGGCGCCGATGCCCAGATAATCGCCAAAACGCCAGTAATTGAGGTTGTGCTGGCATTGGAAGCCGTCGCGCGCGTAGGCCGAGACTTCGTAATGCTGGTAGCCGTGCGCGGCCAGCGCCGCTTGACAGCCTTCCTGCATGTCCCAGGCATCGTCGTCTTCCGGCAGCCCGGCCGGGGGGCGCGCCGCGAACACGGTGTTGGGTTCCAATGTGAGCTGGTAGTGCGAGATGTGCGCCGGCGCCAGCGCGATGGCCTGCTCCAGATCGTGCAGTGCCATCGCCGTGTCCTGCTGCGGCAGCGCGTACATCAGATCCAGATTGATGTTGGAAAAGCCCGCGTCCTGCGCCAGCTGCACCGCGCGCCGCGCCTGCGCGCTGTCGTGGATGCGGCCCAGCCGTTGCAGGCAGCCATCGTCGAAGCTCTGGATGCCGAAGCTGAGCCGGTTCACGCCGGCCCGGGCATAGGCGTCGAAGCGGTCGTGTTCGACCGTGCCGGGATTGGTTTCCAGCGTCACTTCCAGCCCCGGGCGCAAACGCAGACGCGCGGCAGCGCCCTCAAGGAAGGCGGCGATGCTGTCGGCCGAGAACAGGCTCGGGGTGCCGCCACCGAAGAAGATGCTGGTCACCGGCCGGCCCCAGACCAGCGGCAGATCCTGATCCAGATCGGCCAGCAGCGCGGCGACGTATTCGCGCTGCGGCAGCTCGCCCTTCTGTCCGTGCGAATTGAAATCGCAGTATGGACATTTGCGCACGCACCAGGGGATGTGGACGTAGAGCGCCAGCGGCGGCAGGCTGAGCATGGAAGCGGGACACGGCAGCAAACAGGATGCGTAGTGTGACGCAGGCAAGGGTGTTCAAGCAGGTTGTGCGCCGGTCACGCGCTACCGGCCGGCACTGCTAAACTTGCCGGCACGCGTTTTTGCCATGCTGCTGCTGCCTGCAACCGGAGCCGGACCTGGCGCATCCCCACACAAAGACATAACAGGCCACAGGCCGCCTGGGAGGATCGATGAACCCGCTCAATGACATGCCCGATCACGACGCGGCAGAAACCCGCGAATGGCTCGAATCGCTGCAGGCGGTGATCCAGCGCGAGGGCACCGATCGTGCCCATTACCTGCTTGAACACCTGGTCGCGCAGACCCGCCGCGCCGGCGGTTTTCTGCCATTCGCGCCGACCACCGAATACATCAACACCATCCCGCCGCAGATGGAAGCCAAGAGCCCCGGTGATGCGGCGATGGAATGGCGCATCCGCTCGCTGATCCGCTGGAATGCGATGGCGATGGTGGTGCGCGCCAACCGCAAGCCCGGCGATCTGGGCGGCCACATCGCCAGCTTCGCCTCCAGTGCTACGCTGTACGACGTGGGCTTCAACCATTTCTGGCGCGCGCCCAGTGATGGACACCCCGGTGACATCGTCTGCATCCAGGGCCATTCCAGCCCCGGCATCTATGCGCGTTCGTTCCTCGAAGGACGGCTCACCGAAGCCCAGCTGGACGGCTTCCGCATGGAAGTGGACGGGCAGGGCATCGCTTCCTATCCGCACCCGTGGCTGATGCCGGACTACTGGCAGGTGCCGACGGTGTCGATGGGTCTTGGCCCGATCGCCGCGATCTACCAGGCGCGCAACAGCCGCTATCTGGAAAACCGCGGCCTGCTGCCGACCACCGACCGCAAGATCTGGTGCTTTCTGGGCGACGGGGAAACCGACGAACCCGAAAGCCTGGGCGCGATCTCGGTGGCCGGGCGCGAAGGTCTGGACAACCTGGTGTTCGTCATCAACTGCAACCTGCAACGCCTGGACGGCCCGGTGCGCGGCAACGGCAAGATCATCCAGGAGCTGGAAGGGCAGTTCCGCGGTGCCGGCTGGAACGTCATCAAGCTGATCTGGGGCAGCTACTGGGATCCGCTGCTGGCGCGCGACACCAACGGTGTGCTGCGCAAGCTGATGATGGAAACCGTCGACGGCGAATATCAGAACTGCAAGGCCTTCGGCGGCGCTTACACGCGCGAGCATTTCTTCGGCAAATACCCGGAAACGGCCGCGATGGTGGCCAGCCTCTCGGATGAGGACATCTGGCGCCTGAATCGTGGCGGGCACGATCCGCACAAGGTCTACGCCGCCTATCACCAGGCGATGATCAGCAACGGCAAGCCGACGGTGATCCTGGCCAAGACGGTCAAGGGCTACGGCATGGGTTCGGCCGGCGAATCGCTGAATCCCACCCACCAGACCAAGAAGCTCGACGACGACGCGGTGCGCGCCTTCCGCGACCGTTTCAATATCCCGATCAGCGACCAGCAGCTCAAGGAAGCCGAGCAGGTGCCGTTCTACCACCCCGGCGAGGACTCGCCGGAAGTGCAGTACATGAAGGCCCGCCGCGCCGAGCTGGGCGGCTTCCTGCCGCAGCGCCGGCGCAAGAGCACGCAAACCCTGGAAGTGCCGCCGTTGCAGGCTTTCGAGCGCCTGCTCAAGTCCACCGGCGAGCGCGAGATCAGCACCACGATGGCCTTCGTGCAGGGCCTGAACATCATCCTGCGCGACAAGCAGATCGGCCCGCGCGCGGTGCCGATCGTGGCCGACGAGGCCCGCACCTTCGGCATGGAAGGCCTGTTCCGCCAGATCGGCATCTATGCGCCGGCCGGGCAGAAGTACAAGCCGGTCGATGCCGATCAGCTGATGTACTACCGCGAGGACCAGACCGGGCAGGTGCTGCAGGAAGGCATCACCGAGGCCGGCGCGTTCGCCTCGTGGATGGCCTGTGCCACCAGCTACAGCAACAACGATCTGCCGCTGCTGCCGTTCTTCATCTTCTACTCGATGTTCGGTTTCCAGCGCGTTGGCGACGCCGCCTGGCAGGCCGCCGACATGCGCGCGCGCGGCTTCCTGCTCGGTGCCACCGCCGGGCGCACCACGCTCAATGGCGAAGGTCTGCAGCACGAGGACGGCCATTCGCACCTGCTGGCCGGCGCCATTCCCAACTGCCGCGCCTACGACCCGACTTTCGGCTACGAAGTCACCGTGATCGTGCAGCACGGCATGCAAAGAATGATGGCCGAGCAGGTGGACGAGTATTACTACCTGACCCTGATGAACGAGAACTACCCGCACCCGGAAATGCCGGAAGGCGCGGCCGAGGGCATCGTCAAGGGCATGTACCTGCTGAGCGAATCCGGCGCCAAACGCGCGCCGGCCAAGGGCAAGGCCAAGACCGCTGCGGCACCGCATGTGCAGCTGCTGGGTTCGGGCACGATCCTGCGCGAGGCCATCGCCGCGGCCGAGCTGCTGGAAAAGGAATTCGGTGTGCATGCCGACATCTGGAGCTGCCCGAGCTTCACCGAGCTGCGCCGCGACGGTTTCGAGGCCGAACGCTGGAACCGGATGAATCCGGAAGCCAAGACCCCGCGCGTGCCGTATGTCACCCAGCTGCTGGCCGACCGCCCCGGTCCGGTGATCGCCGCCACCGATTACGTGCGCGTGTTCGCCGACCAGATCCGTGCTTTCGTGCCGGGCCACTACACGGTGCTGGGCACCGACGGTTTTGGGCGCTCGGATACCCGCGCCAACCTGCGCCGCCATTTCGAGGTGGACCGCTTCCACATCGCGCACGCGGCGATTGCGGCACTGGCCCAGCAGGGCGAGATGAACGCCAAGGACGTGGCGCGTGCGATCAAGGTCTTCGGCATTGATCCGGAACGTCAGGATCCGGCGCTGGCCTGAGCCGGCACTTGTCCGGTCCACGTCGGGGTTCCCGGCCGCGATGGAATATCGCGGCCGGATCGTCGGCGCCATCGGAGGCGCGATGTGATCGCCCGGTCTGATCCTGCAACGCGGCGCCGGTGGCGGTGAAGCTGTTGTCGCGCCTGCGTGCCGGGTGGGCACAACTGGCGCCGGGCGAATTCGCCATCGGCGCGGCGTGCTGCCCGTTCTGCGGGCCGTCGCTGTTCGTGCGTTTGAATCACACTGAATCCGGCTTGCGCTGTGTGCGTTGCGCGGCCAGCAGCGTGCACCTGTCCATCGGCCTGGCCGTGGCCCAGACGCTGCCGGATCTGTCGGAACGGGATGTCTGCGAGCTTTCCGCCGCCGGGCCATACGTCGCGCATCTGCGTCGTCGTGCCCGTAGCGCGGCGTTCTCCGAATACCATCCCGAGGTGGCGCCCGGCACGACGTGGCAAGGCGTGCGCTGCGAGGACGTGCAGGCGCTGACCTGGCCGGATGCCGGCTTCGATCTGGTGACCCATACCGAAGTGTTCGAGCATGTGCCCGACGATGCGCGCGGCTTTGCCGAACTGCGCCGCGTGCTGCGTCCGGGCGGCCGGATGCTGTTCACCGTGCCGCTGTCGGATGCCGAACACACGGTGGAGCGTGCGCGGCTGGTCGGCGGAAAGATCGAACACCTGCTGCCGCCGGAATATCACGTCGATCCGTTCAAGGGCGATGCGCCGGTGCTGGTGTTCCGCGACTACGGGCGCGACATCGTGCAGCGCCTGCAACAGGCGGGATTCGACGAAGTGCGGATCATGCGGCCGGCGTTTGCGCTGGATTGGGCGCCGCTGCGGCATGTCGTCAGCGCGCGTGCGGCCTGAGCGGAACCGCATCCGCGCCGGCTGCGGAAAACTGCTGCGGGTGTAGGCTTGTGCTGTTGTCTGCCGGCGGTGGCGACACGCGACGCGATCCTGATGCCTTCGGGGGCAATACTCCGGGTGGCGTGGCGGCGGTACGATCCGCTGGTTGCATCCATTCCCGACTGGAGACTGTCATGAAACCGACCCTGCTTGCCGCCGCCCTTGCCCTGCCGCTGATGTTGGGCGCCTGTGGTCCTGCGTCCGAACCCGCGCCACCGCCGCCGCCGCCGGCACCTGAAGCACCGCCGCCGCCTCCACCGCCGCCCGTGGCAGCACAGCCGGCCGTGGTGGAATCCAGCGCCACCGCCGTGCTGGCCCCGACCGAAGGCAATGCCGCCAACGGCACTCTGACACTGACACCCGAGGCCGATGGAGTGCGCATCAGCGGCATGCTGGAAGGCGTGCCTTCCGGCGGCACGCATGGCTTCCATATCCATGAAACCGGTGATTGCAGCGCGCCGGATGCCTCCAGCGCCGGCCCGCATTTCAATCCAACCGAAGCGCCGCACGGCCATCCGGGCCACGGCGAGCATCACGCCGGCGACATGCCGAACCTGGTGGCCGACGACGAAGGCAGGATTGCCGTCGATCAGCTGGTGCCCGGCGTCAGCCTCGGTGGTGACGCCGGCCATGACGTGATCGGCCGTGCCGTGGTGCTGCATGCCAATGCCGACGACTATGCCTCGCAGCCGGCCGGCGATTCCGGCCCGCGCATCGCCTGCGGCGTGATCCACCTGCTGGATTGATCGTTGCCGCCCGATCATCCCCGCCGCCGTGGGGATGATCGGGATGCTGCGGTTGCAGCCATCGCATCGCCGCGCGCAGCCGATGGCGTGCTTCTGCCAGAATCGCCGGCATGGATCTGCCCGCACCCCTGAACGAGTTGCTGCATGCCCGGCTGGAGCAGCTGGCGGCGCTGGCACCCGAGGCTGTGGCTGCCGCGCCGGCCGCACCGCTGCATCGTCTGCTGATCGCCAGCGACTACGCCTTCGAACAACTTTGCCGAGAACCCGGCCGCATCGCGACGCTTGAGCGGCGCGGCACCGGCCTCCAATTGCCGCCGGAAGACCAGGCCGGCTGGCCGGCACGGCTGCGGCGCTACCGGCACGATGAAAGCCTGCGGCTGGCCTACCGCGATGTGAACGGCATCGACACCCTGGAAGACACCCTCGCGGGTACTTCGCAACTGGCCGAGCGTTGTCTGGCCGGTGCGCTGGAAGCGGTGCAGGGCGCGCTCGAAGCCCAGCATGGCGTGCCACGCAATGGCGCCGGTGTGGCGCAGCGCATGGTGGTGTTCGGGCTCGGCAAACTGGGTGGCGCCGAGCTGAACTTTTCCTCCGATATCGATCTGGTGTTCGCCTATCCCGAGGCCGGCCAGTGCGATGGCGCGCGGGCGCTGGACAATGGCGATTTCTTCCAGCGTCTGGGCCAGCGCCTGATCCAGTTGCTGGCCGATGTCGATGCGCAGGGCATGGTCTACCGCGTGGACATGCGGCTGCGCCCGTTCGGCCAGGTCGGGCGGCTGGCGTTGTCGTTCGCGGCGATGGAACAGTATTTCCAGCGCGAAGGCCGCGACTGGGAGCGCTATGCCTGGATCAAGGCGCGCCCGGTGGCCGGCGATCTGGCCCAGGGCGAGCGTTTCCTGACGGTGCTGCGGCCCTTCATCTATCGCCGCTATCTGGACTTCGGTGCATTCGAAGGCCTGCGCGAGATGAAGGGCATGATCGAGGCCGAAGTGCAGCGCCGCGCGCTGGATGCGCACCTGAAGCTGGGCCGGGGCGGCATCCGCGAGATCGAATTCATCGTGCAGTTGCAGCAGCTGATCCGTGGCGGGCGCGAACCGGCGCTGCGTGCGCGTGGGCTGATTCCGGCGCTGGCGCGGCTGCGCGACGCCGGCCATGTCCCGGACCGCAGTGCCGAACTGCTGCTGTCCGCCTACCGTTTCCTGCGGCGGCTGGAAAACCGGGTGCAGATGCTGCGCGAGGAACAGACCCACAGCCTGCCGGAAAACGCACTGGACCGCGCCCGTCTCGCCTTCGGCATGGGTTTTCCTGACTGGTCCGCACTGGAGCAGGCGCTGGCGCAGCATCGTGAACATGTGGCGAACGAGTTTTCGCGCGTGTTCCAGGCGCGCCAGACGCAGGCTGCCACGCGTGCTTCACCGCTGCGCGAAACACTGGCCGAAGTCTGGCGCGATCCCTCCGATGCACGCGCCGGAGAACGCCTGGCCGAGGCTGGATTTTCCGCCGCGACAACCTTGTTGCAGCAGCTGCAACAGTTCCGCGAGCAACCGGCGCTGGCCACGGTGTCGGCGCGCGCGCGGGCGCGGGTGGATCGGGTATTGCCGGCGCTGCTGGCCGCCGCCGCTGAAAGCCGCGCGCCGGATCAGGCGGCGCGGCATGGTCTGGCGCTGGTGCAGGCGGTGTTGCGCCGTTCCAGCTATCTGGCGCTGCTGGATGAACAGCCGGCGGCGCTGGCGCGATTGGTGGAAGTGATGGCCGGCAGCCGCTGGATGGCCGAACGCCTGTGCGCGCATCCGCTGCTGCTCGACGACCTGCTCGATGGCCGCGCCGATGCACAGCCGCCCACCCGCGCCGAAGTCGGTCAGGCGCTGGCGCAGGTGCTGGCGCATCTGCCGTCCGATGATCCGGAGGCACGCATCCATGCGCTCAATGAATTCCGCCAGAGCTTCGCGTTCCGGGTGGCGCGCGCCAGCCTGATCGACCAGCAGCCGGCCGAGGAAAGTGCACGCCAGCTGGCGTTCGTGGCCGAAGCGGTGATCGGTGCGGTATTGCCAATGGCGATTGAGGATCTGGCCGCGCAGCACGGCCGTCTGCCGCGTGGTGGTCTGGCGGTGATCGCCTACGGCAGTTTCGGCGGCAAGGAGCTGGGCTTCGGTTCGGATCTGGATCTGGTGTTTCTCTACGACGGCGCCGACTCTTCGCCTGAAACCGACGGCACGCGGCCGCTGGAAGCGGTGCGCTACTACACCCGGCTGGTGCAGAAACTGATCGCGATGCTGGCGATGCCGACCGCGGCCGGGCGCCTGTACGAGGTCGACCTGCGGTTGCGTCCGGACGGCGCCAAGGGCTTGCTGGTGTCGAGTCTGGAAAGTTTCTCCGCCTACCAGCGTGATCGTGCCTGGACCTGGGAACAGCAGGCGCTGGTGCGGGCCCGCGCCGTGGCCGGCGATGAACAGGTGGCACAGGCCTTCGCGCAGGTGCGTGCGCAGGTGCTGGGCATGACGCGCGAACCGGCGCAACTGGCCGCCGATGTGGTCGCGATGCGGCAGCGCATGCGCAGCGAACTGGACCGCTCCACACCGGGCATGTTCGACCTGAAACAGGGCGAGGGCGGTCTGGTGGATCTGGAATTCCTGCTGCAAGGCGGCGTGCTGCTGCATGCCGCGCACGCGCAGCAGGTGCTGGCCACCACCCGCACGCCGGAGTTGATCGCTGCGCTGACCGACTGCGGTTTTTTCGATCAGGTCCGTGCCGGCCAATTGCAGTGTGCCCACCAAGTGCTGTTGCAACGCGCGCTGGCCTGCACCCTGGATGGCAGGGCGCGGCAGGTGCCCGAGGATGCGGCGCTGGCCCAGGCCCGCGCGACGGTGCGCAGTGCATGGCGGGACTGCCTGCGGCATGACCGCGATGCGGAGGGCGGCTGATGCGCGTGCTGGTATTCGGGGCCAGTGGCCAGATCGGGCATTTCCTGCTGCCGCTGCTGTGCGAAGCGCAGGTCGAGGTCGAAGCGGTCACGCGCCAGGCCCGCGCGCCGATGCCCGGCGTCGGCTGGACCCGGATGGACCTGTATGGCAGCGGTGATGTGGCGCAGGCGCCGGACGTGGTGTTCAGTGTCGGGCCGCTGGACGGCCTGCTGGCCTGGCTGTCACGGACCCGGCACCGGCCCGGGCGCGTGATCGCCTTCAGTTCCACCAGCGCCGATACCAAGCAGGACTCGCCGGACCGGGCCGAACGGGCGCTGGCCGCGCAGTTGCGCCGCAGCGAGGAAGCACTGGTCACGCACTGCGATGCGCGCGGCATCGGCTGGACGATCCTGCGCCCGACCCTGGTCTGGGGCTGCGGCATGGATCAGAACCTGAGCCGGATCGCGGCACTGGCGCGGCGCTGGCGGGTGCTGCCGTTGCCGCGTGATGCACACGGCCTGCGCCAGCCGGTGCACGCGCAGGATCTGGCGATCTGCGCGTGGCGCGCGGCCGGCACCGATCAAAGCCTGGGACGGCGCTACGACCTGCCTGGAGGCGAGCAGGTTTCCTATACCGAAATGGTGCATCGCACCGTGGGCTGTCTGGAACCGCGCGGCTATCTGCTCCGGCTCCCGGCCTGGTTGTTCCGGAGCACCGCGCTGGCGGTGTCGCGGCTTGGCGTGATGTCCGGCCTGACCACTGGAATGCTGGAAAGACTGCGACAGGACCTGGTTTTCTCCGGGGCCGAGGCGGAACGTGACCTGGACTGGTCGCCACGCCCGTTCCAGCCGCAGGCGATGCACTTCCAGCCGCCAGTTACCGACATGACTGCTGCGATGCAGCACGGAACGGACGCTTCCACCATACGCCGCAGCATTGCTAAGCGATAAAAGCGCTCCCTATGATAGCCGAGCGTTGCGCTCACTCCGGTTGCCGAAGGAATACATGACCATGCAGTCCAGGATCACTCTCACCTTGGCGCTGTCCACGCTGCTGCTTGCAGCCTGTGGCGGCTCCAGCAACAGCGACCGCGCCGTACCCACGGCACCGTCGAACAACAACGATGGATCGCCGGTCACCGGCGTGCTGACAGCACGGTTCGATCCGACCAATTCAGTGGTGCCGTTGCCCAACAACCTGCTGTTGTCGGGCACCACCGATCTGACCTTGAACCCGCCGGTCGCCGATCCGAACAACTACGCCGATCCGACCGTGGCGATCAGCACGCTGGACGGCTGGAGCACGACCGGGCCGATGTCGACCAGCTTCAATGCGCCGCCGGATGCCAGCTCGATCGTTCCGGGGCAGAGCGTGCGCATCTTCGAAGTCTCGCTGACCGGCCCGGGTGGGGGCACGACCAGTATCAACCGCGAACTGGCCGGCGGCACCGAATTCGTCACCGCGCTGGCGCCCAATGATGCCAGTGGCAAGACCCTGGCGATCATCCCGACCCGCCCGCTGCAGCAGCTGACCTCGTACCTGGTGGTGCTGACCGACGGCATCCGCGATGCGCGCGGCAATGACGCCACCGCCGATCAGGCCTACCACCTGTCCAAGCGTCCTTCGCCACTGTGCGTGAATGGCACCAGCACCGAGCCGCTGCTGCCGGCCGCCACCGCCTGTGCGCTGGAGCCGCTGCGCCAGCTGACCAATTCGCATCTGGCCGTGGCCGGTGCCGCCGGCATCGACCGTGATTCGGTCGTGCTCAGCTGGGTCTTCACCACGCAGAGCATCACCCCGGTGATGCAGGCGGTGCGCTCGGTCACCCAGCCCGGCGCCGCGCGCCTGGTCAACAGCGGCCAGACCATCGCGGTGGCCGGCCTGCCGCCGATTGCCGATATCCACATCGGCACGCTGACCGTTCCGTACTACCTGACCGCGCCCAGCGCGGAAAACCCGACCGGCCCGCTGACCGGTTTCTGGAAGGCCGCGCCGGGTGCCTACGTGCCGCCGTTCGACGCCGCCGGACTGGACCCGCGTTCGACCAACCTGACCTTTGCCAATCCGTTCCCGGTGAAGACCAGCGACGTGACGATTCCGGTGCTGGCGACGATCCCGAATGCCGCTTCGGGCCAAACCAAACCTGCTACCGGCTGGCCGGTGGTGATCTTCCAGCATGGCATCACCGGCAACCGTAGCCATGCGCTGGCGGTGTCGGCGACGCTGGCTGCGCAGGGTTTCGCGGTGGTCGCGATCGATCTGCCGCTGCATGGCCTGCCGCCGGACAACGCGCTGGCGATCGGCAATACCCCGTTGGGCGCGATCGCGTCCGAGCGCACCTTCAATGTCGACTACACCAACAATGAAACCGGCGCGCCCGGCCCGGATGGTGTACCGGACAGCTCCGGTGCGCACTTCATCAACCTCAGTTCGCTGCTGACCTCGCGCGACAATCTGCGCCAGGCAGTGGCCGATCTGTTCGTGTTGAGCGCCACGATCCCGTCGCTGGATATCGATGGCAACGGCGTGGGTGATTTCGATTCCTCGCGCATCCAGTTTGTCGGCCTGTCGCTGGGTGCGATGGCCGGTACCCCGTTCCTGGCGCTGGAGCCGACCGTCAATGTCGGCCTGCTGTCGGCACCCGGTGGCGGCATCGCGCGCCTGCTGGATGGCTCGCCCACGTTTGGTCCGCGCATCCGCGCCGGTCTGGCCGCGTCCGGGGTCCAGGCCGGTACGCCGACCTATGACAGCTTCATGGGCGCAACCCAGCAGGTGATCGATTCGATCGATCCGGTCAACTACGGATTCATCACCGCGCAGAACGCGATCCTGCTGCACGAAGTGGTGGGCGGCGGTGACAGCCCGTCTGATCAGGTGGTGCCCAATGCCGTGGCCGGTGCGCCGCTGTCCGGTACCGAACCGCTGATCCGTGCGATGGGCCTGGCGCCGATCACCGGGACCACGCAGTCGGCCAACGGCATCCGTGGCGTGACCCGCTTCACCGCCGGTGAACATGCCTCGCTGATCAACCCGACGGCGCCGGCTGTCACCGCCGAAATGCAGGGTCAGATGGCCAGCCTGCTGCTGACCACCGGCACCGTGGTGCAGGTCAACGACACCTCCGTCATTCGCGCCGAGTAAGCCAGGAGCACTAACGATGATTGCGAACATGAAAACCTTCCGCGCCGCGCGCGCCCCGTTGGCGCTGGCCGTGGCTGGCGTGATCGCGGCGACGGTGTCCAGCCCTGTACTGGCGTTCGATTTCTCGCGCGGAGAATTGTACGGCTCGCTCGACACCACGGTTTCCTTCGGCGCCTCCTGGCGTGCGCAGGATCCGGCCGACGATCTGCTGGCCAAGGCCTATCTGAACCCGGCGATCGTGGCGCAGATCAGCGCGCTCACCGCCGAAGGCCGCTATATGGAGGCGCAGCAACTGCAACTGGCCGCGCCCGGCCGTTTCTCCGGCAACCGTGACGATGGCAACGTCAAGTACGACAAGGGCGACGTGATCTCCAACGCCTTCAAGATCACCTCGGAGCTGTCGCTGAACTGGCGCAACTCCGGTGCGTTCGCGCGTGCCACCTATTTCTACGACTTCGAGAACGCCGACCGCAACGATCTGAGCAGCGATGCCAAGGACCTGATCGGCAAGCGTTTCCGTCTGCTGGATTCGTTCGTGTTCCACAACTTCAGCTACGGCGAGTCCGGTACCGGCGCCGTGCGTCTGGGCCGCCAGGTGGTGAGCTGGGGCGAGAGCACCTTCATCCAGAACGGCATCAACGTCATCAACCCGTTCGACCTGTCCGCGCTGCGCGTGGCCGGTGCCGAGCTGAAGGAAGCCTTCCTGCCGGTGGATTCGCTCTGGGCCTCGTTCTCGCTGACCGAAAACCTGTCGCTGGAAGCGCTGTACCTGTTCGAGTTCGAGGAAGTGGAAATCGACGCCTCCGGCACGTACTTCTCGGCCAACGATTTCGCCGCGCCCGGCGGCAACTACGTGATGCTGAACTTCGGCACGGTGCCGCAGCCGGTCAACAATCCCGATCTGTTCTATGACGTGTGCTACGCCGGCCCGGCCGGTTATGCCGCCAGCGATACCGGCCTGCCGCCAGCGCTGGTGGGTGCCGGCTGTTCGGCCGCGTTCCCGCGCAGCCCCAACAACAACGCCAAGGACAGCGGCCAGTACGGCCTGGCGCTGCGCTACTACGCCGACTTCTGGAACGGTGTGGAATTCGGCCTGTACTACCTGAAGTACCACAGCCGCATTCCGGTGATCTCCGGCATCGCGGTCACCAATACCTCGCCCAGTTCCGGCAGCTACTTCCTGGAATATCCGGAAGACATCGACCTGATCGGCCTGTCCTGGAACACCTCGCTGCCGGGCGGCATCGCCTTCCAGGGCGAGATCAGCTACCGCGACAACATGCCGCTTCAGATCGACGACGTGGAACTGCTGTTCGCCGGCCTGTCGCCGCTCAATGCGGTGCTGCCGCAGCCGGCGCTGCATTTCTCCAGTCAGCTGGGCAACTACGGCCCGGGTGAATACGTGCAGGGTTGGGACCGCCACGAAGTCAGCCAGATCCAGTCCACCTTCACCAAGATGATCGGCCCTGGCAATTTCCTGGGTGCCGACCAGATCGCGCTGGTGGGCGAAATCGGCGCCACCAAGGTCTGGGACCTGCCCGATCCCTCGGTGCTGCGCTATGAGGGTGAAGGCACCGACACCGGTGGCGGCTACGCGATCGATTCGGGCTACCTGCGCAATCCGTCGACCCAGGCCGGTGGTTTCGCCACTTCGTTCAGCTGGGGCTACCGCGTCGCGGCACGTGCCGAATACGCCGGCGCGCTCGGCGGCTCGATCAATCTGGCTCCGCGCATCGCGTTCAACCATGACGTGAACGGCACCACCCCCGGACCCGGCGGCAATTTCCTGGAGGGCCGCAAGTCCGGTACCTTGGGTGTGGAAGCCAACTACATGAACCGCTGGTCGCTGGACCTGAGCTACACGATCTTCACCGGTGGCAAGCCTTTCAACCAGATCCACGACCGCGATTTCTACTCGCTCGTGGCCAAGTACTCGTTCTGACGCAGTCAAGGAGCACTACATGATTTCCCGCAACCAAACGACCTTGGCTGTACTGATCGGACTGGCCCTGGGGGCCGGCCCGGCGATGGCAGCCGTCAGCGCCGAACAGGCCGCCCGGCTCGGCAAGGAGCTGACCGCGGTGGGCGCCACCGCCGCCGGCAACGCCGAAGGTACGATCCCGGCCTGGGAAGGCGGCATCACCACGCCGCCGTCCGGCTACAGCCAGGGCATGTTCCATCCGGATCCGTTCGCATCCGATGCGGTCAAGTTCGCCATCACGCCGGACAACTACCGCGAGCACGCCGACAAGCTGACCGAAGGCCAGAAGGCGATGTTCGCGCGTTATCCGACCTTCCGGATGGACATCTACCCGACCCGCCGCTCGGCTTCGTTCCCGCAGCGCACCTACGAATACACGATCAAGAACGCCACCACGGCGCGCCTGACCGATGACCAGGACGGTGTGCTCGATGCCGCCGAGGGCATCCCGTTCCCGATTCCGCAGAACGGTGCCGAGGTCATCTGGAACCACAAGATGAAGTACAAGGGCGTCAGCGCGGCGCGCTGGACCAATCTTGCACCGGTGACCGCCAACGGCCAGTACAACCTGGTGAAGATCCGCGAGGAGTTCATGGGCCTGTACTACAAGCCCGGCAACACCATCGACGACATCAACAACATCCTGCTGTACTTCTACCAGTCGGTGGAAGCGCCGGCGCGTCTGGCCGGCCAGGTGCTGCTGGTGCACGAAAGCCTCAACCAGTCGGTGCAGCCGCGCAAGGCGTGGGTCTACAACCCCGGCCAGCGTCGCGTGCGACTGGCGCCGAACGTGGCCTATGACAACCCAGGCACCGCGGCCGATGGCCTGCGCACTTCGGACATGACCGACATGTTCAACGGCTCGCACGACCGCTACGACTTCAAGCTGGTGGGCAAGCAGGAAATGTACGTGCCGTACAACTCCTACAAGGCGCACAGCGACAAGTCGCGTGTGTCGGACATGATCAAGCCCGGCCATATCGATCCGGACTATCTGCGCTATGAGCTGCACCGCGTCTGGGTGGTCGAGGCCACGCTCAAGCCGGGCAAGCGTCATATCAATCCGCGCCGCACCTTCTATGTCGACGAGGACAGCTGGCAGATCCTGATCATGGACCACTACAACGCCCAGGGCGAGGTCTGGCGTTATTCCGAGGCGCCGTCGATCAACTACTACGAGGTGCCGGTGTTCTGGACCACGATGGAGAACCACCACGATCTCCAGTCCGGCCGCTATCTGGCCACGGGCGTGGACAACCAGGACACGCCGCCGGACTACTCGTACCAGTCCTCGCTGGAAAACTACACCCCGCAGGCCCTGCGTACCCGCGGCGTACGTTGATCCTGGCAGGCAGGTGATTTCCCGTCAGCCGCGACCGCAAGGCGCGGCTGACGGTCTTTCCAGCAACATGAAATCGTCGCCGCGTGATGCTTGCCCGATCCATGCAAGGCGCGGCAACATGCGATGAAACGCACCGATACTGTGGTGCGGCGATATCCAAGGGGAGGACGATCCATGCATTCCAATGCGATTGTGCGTCGCAAGGCCGCCGTGTTTTTCCTGGCCGCCGCCACCGCGTTGCCGGCGCTGGCGCAGCAGGCACCGGCGCCGGATGCATCGGTGCAGTACAGCGAAGTGCTGCCGCTGGTGCCCCGGCAGAGCCTGATTCTGGGCCTGACCGAAGCGGCCTCGCGCGCGGTCGCCGTGGGCGAGCGCGGCCATGTGCTGGTATCGGAAAGCCGCAGCGACTGGCGCCAGGTGGAGCAGGTGCCCACCCGCGCCACATTGACTGCGGTCGATGCGGTCGGCGATTCCGTCTGGGCGGTCGGTCACGACGGCACCATCATCGCCAGCCGTGATGGCGGCCTGAGCTGGACCCTGCAACGCAGCGATGTGCTGGACACCAGCCCGGATGCGGTGTTCGACCCGCACCAGGGCGTGCCGCTGCTGGACGTGCTGATGCTCGATGCGCAGCGCGGTTTCGCGATAGGCGCCTATGCGCTGCTGCTGCGCACCGACGATGGCGGAGCCAACTGGCGGTTCGTGTCGACCGAGGGCGTGCTGGCGGAAGATGATGCCGGCGAATCCGCCTTCGATGACGAGGACATCGGTGACGACGACAGCTGGACCCTGTCGGACGAAGACCTGATGCTGGATGAAGAATCCGAACCACATTTCAATGCCATCACCCGCACCGGCTCCGGAGCACTGGTGATCGTCGGCGAGCGTGGCGCGGCCTACCGCTCGCGCGACGGCGGCAGCAGCTGGGAGCGCCTGCAACTGCCTTACGGCGGTTCGATGTTCGGCGTGATCGGTTACGAAGGTGACCACGTCGTCACCTTCGGCATGCGCGGCAATATCTATGAAAGCCGCGATCTGGGCGACAGCTGGGACCAGATCGATGCCGATACCGATCTGAGCCTGATGGGCGGCGCCGGCTGGGGCGATGGTGGATTCGCGCTGGTCGGCGCCAACGGCATCGTGGTCACGCGCAGCGCCAGCGATGCGCCGCCGAAGGTGCAGATCCATACCAATGCCAACCAGGAAACACCGGTGCTGGCCGGCGTCATCGTGCGCCCGAACCGCAGTCTGGTGGTGTCCGGTGACAAGGGCGTCGACCAGTTCACGCCACGCAACCAGTAAACAGGGGAAACAATCATGGCGCATGGCGGCAATGTCGAAGCCGGACCCATCACACGGGCCTTGGAAAAGCTGATTTTTGGAGCCCGTCCGGTGGTGCTGGTGCTGTTCGCGGCGATCACCGTGATCGCGCTGGTGCTGGCTAGCCAGCTGCGGGTGGATGCCGGCTTCAAGAAGCAGATTCCACTCGAACACGAGTACATGCAGACCTTCCTCGATTACGAGGCGGATTTCGGCGGTGCCAACCGCGTGCTGGTGGCGCTGATGGCGCGCGACGGGGAAATGTTCGAGCCGGGCTTCTTCACCGCGCTGGAAGGCCTGACCTCCGACGTGATGGCGATCGAGGCCACCGACAACGCGCGGGTGCGTTCGCTGTTCACCCCGAATGTGCGCTTCGTGGAAGTGGTCGAGGACGGTTTTGCCGGCGGCAACGTGATTCCGTCCGAATTTTCCGCCAGCCATGCCAGCGAAGAGGATTTTGAAACCATCCGCGGCAACATCGTCAAGGCCGGCATTGTCGGCCGGCTGGTGGCCAAGGACTGGTCCGGGGCGATGATCTGGGCCGATCTGGTGCCCGAAACCGATACCAACAAGCTCGATTACCAGGCCATCGCCGACCAGTTCGAGGCACTGCGCGGTACCTATGAGGCGCAAGGCTACGATGTGCACATCATCGGTTTTGCCAAGATGGTGGGCGACATCAGTGACGGCGCGCGCTCGGTGATCGTGTTCTTCTTCCTGACCATCGCCTTCACCTGGCTGCTGCTGTTCCTGTATTCGACCTCGGCCAAGCTCGCCAGCCTGACCGTGTTCGCCTCGCTGGTCGCCGTGGTCTGGATGCTGGGCGCGCTGCGCCTGATGGGCTTCGGCATCGATCCGATGAACATGCTGACCCCGTTCCTGATCTTCGCGATTGCGGTCAGCCACGGCGAGCAGATGATCAACCGCTTCCGCGGCGAACTGTTCTTCGGCGGGCTGGAAGACGGCACCGTGGATGAACTGCGCGCGCGCAAGGGCGTGGACCCGCTGACCGCCGCGAAGCTGTCGTTCCGGATGCTGCTGGTGCCCGGCTCGGTGGCACTGATCGCCGGCTGCATCGGCTTTGCCACGATCCTGATGATCCCGATCCGGATCATCTTCGAGCTGGCGATCACCGCCACCGTCGGCGTGGCGCTGACGATCCTGACCAACCTCGTGCTGCTGCCGGTGCTGCTGTCCTACACCCGGCTGCGCAACATGGAACGCAAGCGCGAATACCGCCTGCGCCAGTTGACCCGCTTTGACCGCATCTGGGCCGCGCTGACCCGCTTCAGCAAGCCGTTGCCAGCCGCGATCCTGATCCTGATCGGCTTCACCACCTGGTGGTTCGCCGAACAGCACGGCGACAAGGTGATGATCGGCGATGCGCAGGAAGGCGTGGCCGAGCTGCGCCCGGAAGCGCGCTACAACCAGGACGCGCGCGCCATCACCGAGAAATTCGCGCTCGGCGTGGACATCCTCAACGTCATCGCCGAGGCGCGCCCGGATGCCTGCACGCTCAGCTATCCGACGATGGAGCTGATCGACCGTTTCGCCTGGCATCTGGCCAATGTGCCGGGCGTGCAGCAGGTCATCACGCTGCCGATGGCGGCCAAGATCGTCAACGCCGGCTGGAATGACGGCGCGATCAAATGGCGCGTGCTGCCGCGTGATGCCGACTCGCTGCGTCTGGCCACGCAGGGTTTTGAAACCGATTCGGGCCTGTTGAACGCGGACTGCTCGGCGATGCCGATCACCGCATTCCTGGCTGACCACCGGGCCGAGACCATCGACCGGGTGATCGACGCGGTGAAGCAGTTCCGCGAGGAAAACAATGCCTGGCATGAAGGCGTGAACCTGCGCGAGCAACTGGCCGAACAGGCCCGCGAGGCCGAAATGAACGGCGAGGACCTGCAGTCCGACGCCGTCAACCTGCGCCTTGCCACCGGCAACATCGGCGTGGCCGCAGCCACCAACGACACCGTGCGCGCGGTGGAATCGCGCATGCTGCTGTTTCTGTACGGCGCGGTGTTCCTGATGTGCCTGATCAGCTTCCGCAACCCGCTGGCGGCGCTGTGCATCGTGTTGCCGCTGGTGCTGGTGACCGAGCTGGGCCACTCGCTGATGGTGGAGCTGGACATCGGCATGAAGGTCAACACCCTGACCGTGGTGGCGCTGGGTGTCGGCATCGGCGTGGACTACGCGATCTACATCTTCGCCCGCATGCGTGAATCGCTGCGCGCCGGCAAGACCGTTTCCGAGTCCTACTTCATCGCCTTGAAAACCACCGGCATCGCGATCTTCTACACCGCACTGACACTGGCCGTCGGCGTGGCGATGTGGATCTTCTCGGATCTGAAGTTCCAGGCCGATATGGGCGTGATGCTGACCTTCATGTTCGTGGTGAACATGATCGCCGCCATCATCTTCCTGCCGGCCCTGTGCCGCTGGCTGCTGCGCCCGGGAGAAAAGGACACCTTCAAGCCGCAGCTGTGAGTGGTTGAATGTGAATGCAGCACGCGACACGGCAGCTTCGGCTGCCGTGTCGCGTCCCGGCCGCCCGCAATCGTCAAGCGCGAAACATGAGGTCCCGCCGCGCTACGGCGTTCATGCATTGACCGCGACCGTATGCGGCATTGATTGCCGCAGTGGTGGCATCGGGCCGGATGGCACTCAAATCTCCGCCGGCTCCGGCAATTTCCGTGCGCGTGTCCTGGCGCGCAGTGCGATGAAGAACACGCCGCCCAGCACCATCGCGCCGCCGATGTAGAGGCGTGGGCCGGGGCGGTCGCCCCAGAAGGCGATGCCCAGCGCCACCGCGAACACCGGGGTCAGCAGTAGATAGGGCGTCAGCGTGGAAACCGGATGGCGCTGCACCAGCCAGTAGAACAGGCTGTGGCCCAGCACCGAGGCCGCCAGCGCGGCCCAGGCCACGCCCAGCCATGCCATCGGCGACGCCTGCGTGATCGCCAGCCAATGGTTCTGTTCGGACAGCAAGCTCCAGGCCAGCAACGGCCCCACCGCGATCAGCGCCACCCAGCCCTGCATGCCGATCGGGTGCATCCCGGTCAGGCCACGCATCGTCACCGTGCCCACGGCCAGTGAAAACGCCGACAGCAGCATCAGCATCAGCGCGAATGGAGCATCCAGCACGATTGGATCAAAGCCCAGCACCAGCACCCCGGCAAAGCTGACGCTGACCCCGGTCCAGGTGCGCCAGCCGATCTTCTCGCGCAGAAACAGCACCGCCAGCACCGTGGTCATCGGGATGTAGCTTTGCAGCACGATCGCCGGCGAGGCCAGGTTGCCGGCTTCCTTCAGTGCCCAGAAATTCAGCCCGAAATGCAGCGCGCCATTGCACAGCGCCACCACCGCCAATCGCGGCCATTGCGCACATGTGGGCCAGCGCATCCACGGCAACAACAGCAGGATCAGCGGCAGCAGGCGCAAGGCGGCAAACAACAGCGGCGGCAGTTCGCGCAGCGAGATCGCCGAGGTCAGGAAGTTGATTGCCCAGACCACGCAGATGGTCAGGATCAACAGCAGGTGGAGGCGGGGCATGGGTGTGGATTCCTGCCACTCCGCCACGGGCGTGGACGGAGCCGGGGTTGTCGTTGTGTGGCCATCCGGGAGGGCGACGGGTATGCAGCAGCGAAAGGATGGATTCCGCTGGTGATGAAAGGCCGGTAGTGATCGCGCCGATGTCCTTTCCGCCTGCCGTTCGGGGGCGGAACGGGTGGTGAAGTATCGGAACCGGTCAGCCTGGCACGTCGGCGGTCAGGCGCCGCAACGCCTCGGCATAACGCTCCACGGTGCCGGCGATCACCGCGACCGGCAGGGTCGGGCCGGGGGCGGTCTTGTTCCAGTCCAGCGTTTCCAGATAGTCGCGCACGAACTGCTTGTCGTAGCTGGGCGGGCTGCTGCCGACGCGGTATTCGTCGGCCGGCCAGAAGCGCGAGGAATCCGGCGTCAGCATTTCGTCCATGACGTGCAGGCGGTTGTCCTCGTCCAGTCCGAATTCCAGCTTGGTGTCGGCGATCAGGATGCCGCGCTGCGCAGCGTATTCGGCGGCGTAGCGGTAGATTGCCAGCGTCGCGGCGCGCACCTGTTCGGCCAGGTCGGCACCGACCAGTTCAATCATCCGGTCGAACGAAATGTTCTCGTCGTGATCGCCGATCGCGGCCTTGGTGGACGGGGTGAAGATCGCTTCGGGCAATTGTTCGGCCTGGCGCAGACCGGCTGGCAGCGAGATGCCGCAGACCGTACCGTTGGCCTGGTAATTCTTCCAGCCCGAGCCGATCAGGTAGCCGCGCGCGATGGCTTCCACCGGCAGCGGCGTCAGGCGCTTCACCACGACGCTGCGCTGCACATAGGGCGTCGGGTCCACGCCGCGCGGCAGCACCTGTTCCACCGGGGTGCCGAGCAGGTGGTTGGGAATCAGGTGGGCGGTGCGCGCGAACCAGAAGTTGGACATCCGGGTCAGCATCTCGCCCTTGCCCGGCACCGGGTCCGGCAGGATCACGTCGAACGCGGAAATGCGGTCGGTGGCGACCATCAGCAGGCTGTTGCCGGGCAGGCCGTAGATGTCGCGCACCTTGCCCTGATGCAGCAGCGGCAGGCCGGGCAGGTGCGAGGTGTGCAGCGTGGTGGACACGGCGGATTCCGGAAGGGCAGGGCGCGATAGTTTAGAGCGGATGTCGCGCCAGCATTATGAGCAATTGCCGTATGGCCTGGCCGCGATGACTGACGGCGGCCTTTTCCTCGCGCGAAAGTTCGGCCGCGCTGCAACCGCTGGCGTCATCGAAGAACACCGGGTCGTAGCCGAAACCGTCCTCGCCGCGCGGCTCGTGCAGGATGCGGCCGTGCCAGCGGCCTTCGCACAATAGCGGGGCCGGGTCGGCGGGATGGCGCAGCAGCGCCAGCGTGCAATGGAAGTGGGCCTGGCGGTGGTCTTCGGGAATCTGTTCCAGCGCGTCGAGCAGTTTCAGGATGTTGGCCTGGGCATCGCCATCGCTGCCGGCGTAGCGTGCCGAAAACAGGCCCGGCGCGCCGCCGAGTGCATCCACGCAGAGGCCGGAATCATCGGCCAGCGCCGGCATTCCGCCCAGCTGCGAGGCGTGGCGCGCTTTCAGCAAGGCGTTTTCGGCAAAGCTCAGGCCGGTTTCCTCGATGTCGGGAATGCCGAGCGCGGCCTGCGGCACGACCTGGATGCCATGCCCGCCGAGCAGTTGCTGGAACTCGGCCAGCTTGCCGGTGTTGTGGCTGGCCAGGATCAGTTTCATGGCTGCAATGCCAGTGCCGCGGCCTGTGCCGCGAACAATTCTTCGGCGCCCTTGCTGGCCAGGTTCAGCAGCAGGTCCAGTTCGTCACGGCGGAAGGCGTGGCCTTCGGCGGTGCCCTGCAATTCGATGAAGCCGCCGCCGTCGTTCATCACCACGTTCATGTCGGTATCGCAGTCCGAATCCTCGGCATAGTCCAGATCCAGCACCGGCACGCCGCGATAGACACCGACCGATACCGCCGCGACCGAACCGATCACCGGCGACGCGGCGATCTCGCGCCGCTGCACCAGCCAGTTCACCGCATCGCGCAGTGCCACGTAGGCGCCGGTGATCGCGGCGGTGCGGGTGCCGCCATCGGCCTGCAGCACATCGCAATCCAGCGTGATGGTGCGTTCGCCGAGCGCGCGGCGATCGACACAGGCGCGCAGCGACCGGCCGATCAGGCGCTGGATTTCCAGCGTGCGGCCGCCCTGTTTGCCACGCGCCGCCTCGCGGTCGCTGCGGGTATGCGTGGCGCGCGGCAACATGCCGTACTCGGCGGTCACCCAGCCTTCGCCCTTGCCGCGCAGGAAACCGGGAACCCGGTTCTCGACACTGGCCGTGCACAGCACCTGGGTGTCGCCGAAGCAGACCAGCACCGAACCTTCGGCGTGGCGGGTGTAGTGGCGCTGGATCAGCACCGGGCGCAGCTCGTCGGCGCGCCGGCCGCTGGGACGGGAAATCTCGCTCATGAAGCAGTCCTGCCTGAAAAGCCGGTCATGGTACTCCGCCCGGCGCGTCGGGCAGAGCTACCAGGCGTTGTCATAGCCGAGCCGGCGGGCGCGTTCCAGCAGCGCATCGCGGTCGCGTTCGCGCCGGTTGCGGTCGTTGCTGACGTAGCGCAGCCGCTGTTCGGCGATTTCGCGCGCGGTCTTGCCGGTGTTTTCGTCGTCGATTTCGGCGCGCAGTTCGTCGAGCTCCTTCTTCAGTCGCTCCAGCTCCTGCTCCACGCCGTACACATCGCGGCCGTGGTGGTAGGCCGGCATGAACGCGGCTTCGGTATCGCGCGGGCACTGGTGCTGGTAGGTCTCGCCCTTGCGCCCCATCGAGAAGGCGCGGGCCGGTACGCAGAATTGCCGCAGTCCGGTGGCATGGCCGGCATGGTAGGCGCGCGCATCCACGCCGAAACCGTGCTTGGCACAGGCCTTGTCGTGGTGCGAGAGGCGTTCGGCGCTGTATCCGTAGCGGCCGTCTTCCAGGCCGATCCGATGCCAGTCGCCGCGCGCGCAATCGGTTTCGCTGAGCGTGGCACAGCCGGCCAATGCCAGCAAAAGCGCCATGCCGGCAAGGTTCCTGATGGATGTCATGCAGGGCATCTCCGTTAAAACCCGGGCCTATCCGGGCATCTTCGGAATAGTGCCAGAGCGCCTGCCGCGATGGCATCGGCCTGCGGATGCGGCGGCCGGTGCGTGGCGGCGGTAAGCTGCGCGGTCTTTCCTTTCGACTGGAACCGTGATGATCCGCAGCATGACCGCCTTCGCCTCGGCCGAGCGCGCCACCGCCTGGGGCACGCTCAGCGCCGAAATGCGTGCCGTGAACCACCGCTACCTGGAGTTTTCGCTGCGCGCGCCCGACGATCTGCGCGGACTGGAGCCGGTGATCCGCGAGCGCGTGGCCGGCAAGGTCCAGCGTGGCAAGGTGGAAATGTCGCTGCGGCTCAAATCCGCCGCGTCTGATTCCTCGCGCGAACTGGTGCTCAATGCCGAACTGCTCGAGCGCCTGGCGCAGGTCGCGGCACAGCAGGCTGGCCGTTTCCCCAATCTGCAAGTCAACTTCACCGAACTGCTGGCCTGGCCCGGCGTGGTGGAACAGGACACCCCCGATCCGGCTGGTTTGCAGGCCGAAACCCTGGCGCTGATCGACACCACGATCGGCGAATTCTGCGCCGCGCGCGAGCGCGAGGGCGCCAAGCTGGCCGCGGTGTTGCGTGAAAAGCTGGATGGCATCGAAACCGCCTGCGCGCAGGTGCGCCAGTGGCTGCCGGAGATCCGCGCCGGCCTGCGCACCCGGCTGGAAACCCGCTTCGCCGAACTGGCCCCGACGCTGGAGCCGGGCCGGCTGGAGCAGGAATTCGTGCTGTGGCTGCAGAAGCTGGACGTGGACGAGGAGCTGGACCGTCTCGCCACCCACATCGCCGAAGCGCGGCGCGTGCTCGGCCTGCGCGAAGCGGTCGGCCGCCGCCTGGATTTCCTGATGCAGGAATTCAACCGCGAGGCCAACACCCTGGGCTCCAAATCTGTCGACGCGCGCACCAGCCAGATCGCGGTGGAGCTGAAGGTGCTGATCGAACAGATGCGCGAGCAGGTGCAGAATTTGGAATGAGGCCCGGCGCGGCGTGAAACCGGGCACGCGCGCAGCGGACCCGGTGATGCTCAGGCGCCGGACTGGCGCAGCAGTTTCAGCACCATCGCCACCACGGTGAAGGCGCCGGCCAGCAGCAGACCCCACAGCAGCCATTGCCACGCCGTGGGTGAACCGTCGGCATCAGGGCGCGGTGCCAGCGCGGCGCTGCCGGCCAGTTCCGCACCGCGTCCCAATTCGGCCTCGGGCGGCATCCAACCGTCATCACCGCGACTGCTGCGCAACTGCGCCAGCACCGCATGCAGCGGCACGTGGCTGCGTTGCGCGCGGGCGCTACCGGCAGCCAGGCGGAACGGCGGCTCGCCCTGGGTCAGCAACGCGAACTGGTCGGGGCGGTAAAGCAGGGTCAGCTGCGGCGCACGCGCCTGCACAGGTTCGGTGCGGACGCGCCACTGGCGGTCGCGTATCAAGCCGGTATCGAAGGCGGCAGAGTCGATCGATCCGGCGCCGGTACCGACGCGGAAGGCATTGCCGCGGGCACGCTCGCGCCATGGCAGATCCGCGCGCGGCCGGCTTTCGATGATGACGCTGGCGGCGGCATTGCGATCAGCCAATGTCACGGCGACCTGTTCCACCGGGAACGGACCGTCGCTGTGGTAGACATGGCCGTGGCCGCGCGCCTCGGGTTCGCCGTCCAGTGCGATCTGGTGATGCGGCACGTCCGGGGTGTCGATCGCGCGTCCGCGGACCGCCAGCACCTTCGCGATGGGCAATTCGGCCTGGCGGTCGGTGCGCAGCAGGCGCAGGTACGGCAGGTGGGTGGGCGCGAATTCGATCCGGCTGCGTTCCAGCTTCAGCCCGCCCTCGTTCAGCGATACCAGCGCCTGCTGCGCCACCAGCCGGGTCCAGTTGGACAGGTCGCGGCTGCCGAACACGTCCACGCGGGCATTCAGCGGTGGGCTGCCCGCTTCAAATTCCACCAGCAGCGCGCGCACCGGGGTCTGCATCGCGGACAGGTCCAGCAGCAGGTCCGGGCCGGCCGCGCCGAGTTCCACACCAGTGTCGATGCGTTCCAGCCGGCCATCGTTGCGCTCAGCCACGATCAGGCGCAGACGCTCACCGGTGTTGCGCGCGCCCACACGCGGGATGTGGAACAGCGGTGCCTCCAGCGGCGGCGGTGGCGCGGCCAGGCGTCCGGCATGGTCGAGCACGCCTTCCAGCGGTGCCAGCGGCACCGCCTCGCCGGCGGCGTTGAACACCACCAGATCCGACAGGTCATCGCGCCACAGCCGGGAGTAGACCTCCGGCGCCAGCTTGAAACGCATCATGTCCTGCTCCGCGTCCACCGCCAGCGGCCATTGCCACGCGAAGTCGTCGGGCGTCGGCGGCGGGTGACGCAGCTCCTGCGCCATCGATGGCGCGCCGGACACGGTCAGCAGCAGGATCAGCAGCAGGGATCGGATCATGGGGTGTCCTTTGCCGGTTCGTGCCGTGGCGGCGTCGGTGCAATGCGTCCGACCAGCACCAGCAGCCCGCCGACGGCGATGAACGAAACAATGCCGGCCAGATTGCCGACGTATTGCCGGTCCACCAGCACCAGCTTGGCCAGCACCAGGCCCATGCCCAGCGCCCCGGCCAGCCACAGGTTCCAGTGTTGGCGGCGTGAGCCCGATACCCAGGCAATCACGCCGGCGATGCTCCACAGCACCGTCAGCGTCGCCTGCGCGGTGCCGTTGTCCAGGATCTTCGGGCTCCACGGCACGCCGCTGTAATGGTGCACGGCGCGCAGCCCGGCCAGGCTCAGGAACACGAAGCCGGCGATCGCCAGCGGCAGCGGTGCGCCATCCGGCGAGCGCCGCCACAGCCAGCGCCCGGCCACGATCAGACCGATCAGCTGCGCCAGTTCGAGCGGATTGAACAGCGGCACGAACGGCAGCGGTGCGGCATCGCCATCCAGTTGCAGGGACATGAGCCAGGCCAGCACCAGCACGATGCCGGCCGGCACGAACCAGCGCGCTGCATAGCGCGGGAATTGCGCCTGCAACGGGAATGTACCCAGCGCCGGCGCCCGTGCGGTCAGCAGCAGCAACGCGATCAGCGGCGCCAGACAGGCCAGCAGCACCCAGCTGCTGCCCAGCGCTGCGATCTCGTTCGCCCAGCGGCCCAGCGCCAGTCCGTAGACCAGCGCCAGCGTGGAAAGAAACGCCACATGCGCGAACGACAGACCGCGTTGCAACGGTGTGCGCAGCGATGCCAGGCCGAGCAGTGCCGCCGCGATCCAGACCAGCCAGGCGCCTGCCAGTGGAGCTTGCAATGCCGATGCATCGAAGCCTTCGATCAGCAGTGCCAGCGGAATCCCGACCAGTAGCGTCAGCAGCACGTTCCAGCCCGGTCGCGGCCAGTCCAGGCCACGCCGCAGGCCGGCCATCAGCAGCATCGTCAGCGCCGAAAAACCGACCCAGGCCCAGGGCTCCCCGACCGGGAAGCGCGACAGCGAAAACGCCGCCACGTGCTGCTCGATCTCGCGCAGCCCCAGCCACCACCACCACAGCGTGCCGAGGATGAAACCCGGCCATACCCACAGCCGCCGCTTGCCGGCGCGCTCGTACAACAGGCTGATCGCGAACGTCGATGCCGCCAGCAATGCCACGCCCAGCGCATGGCCGTTGAGCAGCGGCCATTCACCGGCGCTGGCGTGCCAGCCGCCATCGATCGCATCGAGGAAATACGCACCTGCCGCCAGCACCTGCAACGCGATCCCGGCCACTTGCGGAAGCAGACGGCGTTGGCGCAGCCCCAGCCAGACCAGTGCCGCGCCTTCCAGCGCCCAGGTGACGCAGGTCCAACGCGCCGAAAATGCCAGCGGCACCGCGAGCGTGGCAAAACCCACCGCCAGCGTCGCGAACGACTGCCCCAGCAGCACCGCGCCGCGCTTGCGGATCAGCCAGAACGCCAGCCCGGCGTACAGCAAGGCCACCGCCAGCGCGCACCAGGCCAGCGTCATCGGCTCGTGGTGCAGCATCGCGGCCAGCAGCGGGAACGCCAGCAGTGGCGTGCCGAACACCAGCGTGCCATCGACGAAACCACGCTGCCGCCCCGGCGCACGCAGTGCGTGCAGCACCGCGATCGCCACGTAGAACAGGAAGAACAGCAGCAGGAACGGCGCCACCGTGGACAGGTGTTCGGGCCGGTAATACTGCACCCCCCAGGCCAGCCCGATGGCGAAGGTGAAGGCGAAGCCGATCAGGTTCAGCGCACGCCACTGGCGCAGCCAGGCGATGACGAACACCGCCGCATTCAGCACCGCATAGAACGAAAACAGCGCGACATGGCTGCCTTCTCCGGTACTCAGCAGCACCGGCGCCAGATAGCCACCGAGGAAGCCCAGCACTGCCAGCGCCATCGCGTGCTGCAGCACCGCCAGCGCCGCCGCGCCGGCCACCAGCACCAGCACCAGCGCGAAGGCGATGCCGGAGGGCAGCAGCGCGTACAGACGATAGGCTGCGAACACCGTCAGCAGCAGGATGCCGATGCCGCCGCCCTGCATGCTCAACCCGAACGCCGGACGCAGGAGGCGGTTGCGCCAGCCCCAGACCACGGCGGCAAGACCGCCGGCTGCCACCAGCGCCAGACGCGCCGCCAGCGGCACCTGCACCCAGCCGGCATCAACCGAATATTTCAGCGCCGCCGCCACGCCGAACAGCAGCACCAGCACACCGATCTTGACCGGCACATTGCCGCTGAACAGCCAGTCCCGGCCGCGTGCCAGCAGGCGTGCGAACGGCGGCGGATCGTCTTCCACCGCCCCGGTCGGCCATTGGCGCGGACCCTGGGCGGAGATTGGAGATGGAATGCGTGTTGCAGCGGTTGCCGGCGCATGGGCGACGCGCCCCCCTGATCCAGCCGACGCTGACGCTGCTGTGGCTGCCGGCGCACGCGCGGCCAGCGCTGCCGCTGCCGGAGGTTCGGCCGGGACGTGGGGAGCGTGCGGGGAACGTTGCGCGGCATCGGCTGCGGATGCGCCGGTCGCCGGCGTGGCAACGGCACGGGCCGCTTCAACCCGAGCGCCGGCCACTGCGTTGTCGGAGGCGGAAGGGTTCTGCGCCGGTGGTTTCGTCGTCTGCCCGGCGGCCATTGCTGCGGCGGCCGCGCGCCCCATATCCAGCGCTGCGGCCTGGCGTTCGAGTGCGGCGATGCGTTGCCGCAGTTGCCCGATCCGCGCGCCCTGCCAGCCCAGCAGCGCGCCGGCCACAAGACCCAGCATCACTTCATGGATACCGCCCAATATGGCGCCGAAGAACGCGCCCACCATCGCCAGCAACCCGTGCATCGATCACCTTGTCCAGCGTATCGGCCCGGCGGGCCATCGCCTGCAAGTATGACCGGCGCGGGCATCGCGCTGCATCCGCGCACTGCATCCGGCGATTCTTTGAACCAGACTCTCAGCGCAGCTGGCTGTCCTTGCTGCCACGCCGGTTGTAGCCGCTGAAACTGTCGGCCTTGTCCAGCTCGCTCTGGCAGGCGATGCAGCGGCGCACGCCGGGGATCGCGTCGCGCCGGGCCTGCGGGATCGGTTCGTCGCAGTCCTCGCATTCGGCCAGGCCGGGGCCCTGCGGCAGGCGGCTGCGGGCGCGCAGCACGGCATCTTCGACCGTGCTGTCGATCTGGTCCTGCACCGCGCCTTCTTTTGCCCATCCGGTTGCCATGCCGATGAGGATGGGTCGGGCATGGCGGCAATTCAAGCCGCCGAGATCCTGCCCGGATCAGCGCATCAGCGCATCAGTACACGTCGCGGCGGTAGTGACCGGTTTCGGCCAGGTGCTGCATCCGGGCATCGCCCAGGATCGAGCGCAGTGCCGCGTCCACGCCGCCGGCCATGCCTTCCAGACTGCCGCAGACGTGGATGCAGGCACCGGCCTCAATCCAGTCTTGCAGGCGTTCGGCCTGCTGCTGCAGCAGATGCTGCACATACACCCGCTGCGCGCCATCGCGCGAGAAGGCCAGATCCAGATGGCTCAGATGACCTGCCGCAAGCGCGGCTTCCAGCTCCACGCCGTGGAAGAAATCGCAGCTGCGCTGGCGCTCGCCGAACAGCAGCCAGTTGGCATGTCGCCCGGCCGCGATGCGTTCACGCAGCAGTGCGCGCAGCGCGGCCAGACCGGTGCCGTTGCCGATCAGGATCAGCGGCACATCGTCATCCGGAGCGTGGAAGTTGGGATTGCTGCGCAGCCGCAGAGCAATGGTTTTCCCGGGTGCGGCATGTCGTGTCAGCCAGCCGGCGGCCAGCCCGAGACTGCCATCGGGACGATGCCCCTGCCGCACCAGCAATTCGAGCGAGCCATCGGCCGGAATCGAGGCGATCGAATAATCCCGGGCGCGCAGCTGCACCACGGTGTCGGCCACCTGCTGTGCGTCCATGCCGGCGATATGCGCGGGCTCGGGCAGCTCGCAGCGGGCGACGTGGTCGATCAAGGATGAGCCGGCACCGGCCACGTCCACCTGCTGTTGCGGATCCAGCCCGGTGGCGCGGAACCATGCGCTCAGGGTTTCCGGAGCGTGTTGCGGCAGCACTTCGGCGATGTCGCCGGCGCGCCATGCCGGCAGCGGGTCGTCGGCCGGCTGCAATTGCAGCTGGAATACCGGCTCGCCCTGACTGCCCGGATTCAGTTCCTGCCGCTGCATCAGGCGCCAGTCCTGCCACGGTGCGGCGTCGAACTGTGGAAGTTCCAGCGCCTTGCCGCCCAGCTGCGCCAGCGCATCACGCCAGCGTTCCAGCGCGGCGGTGTCGGCGTTGTCGACTTCGATGGACGGAAACATCGGCGTCGCGCCCTGGGCCTGCAACCAGGCATCCAGTTGCCGGCCGAACGCGCAGAACTGCGTGTAGTGGCGGTCGCCCAGCGCCAGCAGACCGTAGTGCAGGCCGGGCAGTGGCGCCTTGCCGGCCAGCGTGCGCCGCACGAAACCGGCCAGCGCATCCGGCGCATCGCCCTCGCCGGTGGTGCTGGCGATGAACAGTGCGCGCGGCACCGTCGCCAGTGCTTCAACATCCAGCGCCGTCAGCGGCTTCGCGCAGGCCGGAACGCCGGCCCGTTGCAGTACCAGCGCTGTCTGTTCGGCCAGCTGCTGGGCGAACCCGGTCTGGCTGGCGTGGAATACCGGCAGCGGCCCGTCAGCACGCAGCGGCGTACCGGCTTCGGCCCGTTTGCGGGCGGCACGGCGCCGAGCGCCGAAACCCCAGGCCGCGAAGAACAGCACACTGGCCGCCAGCGCCCAGCCGATGCGCTGCGGGTCCGTGCTCCAGCGCCATTCGCCGGGGCTGAAGCGCACGGAGATCACGCCGATCACCAGCAGCGCCAGCAGGCTGGCCGCCTGCCCGAACCAGGCCCGGTCGGGTTTCGCGGAATGCCGGCTCATCGGGCGCGGTACCGTTCGAACGCCGGTGTGGCCAGGCGCCGGTAGCCGTCGCTTTCGCGCAGCGTGAACACCGCCGCCAGCCCGTGTTCCAGCGCGAAGGCCATGCCGGCCTCCGGGCCGAGCACCATCAGCGCGGCGGCGCGTGCATCGGCGGCCATCGCGCTGCCACCGTCCGCGCTGTTCATGATCACGGTCACCGCGGCCAGGGCGTGGCTCACCGGTTCACCGGTGCGCGGGTCCAGGGTGTGGGAATAGCGCCGGCCCTCGTGCATGAAGGCGACGCGGTAATCGCCGGAGGTGCCGAGCGCGGCATCGACCAGTTCGACGATGATGTCGAAATCGCTGTTCGCAGACGTGTCGGGGCGTTCCACCGCCACGCGCCACGGGCGGCCGTCGGGTTTGCGCCCCGCCGCGCGTATTTCTCCGCCCAGTTCGACCAGAAACGCCTCGACTCCGGCTTCATGCAGTAGCGCGGCGATGGCATCCACGGCGTAACCGGGCGCGAGCGAATTCACATCCAGCTGCAGGCCGCCGGGTTGCAGCGCGCGCCGCTGCGGCACGTCCAGTTGCAGCCGCGCGGCACCACTCCGGGCCTGTGCGGCGGCGATGTCTTCATCCGATGGCGGCGTGCTGCGCGATTCGCCCTGCGGACCGAAGCCCCAGGCATCCACGAGCGGGCCGATGGTCGGATCGTAGGCGCCCCGGGTGTGTGCGGACAGTGCGAGCGCGTGTTCGAGCACGGTGAAAAGGTCGGCCGGCAACGTCTGCCAGCTGCCCGCCGGGGCGTGATTGAAGCGGCTCAGGTCCGATCCGGGCTCCCAGGCGCTCATCTGCGCGATCAGCTCATCCAGGCGCTGCTCGATGCACGCGCGCAGCTCCGCCTTGCGCGAGGCAGGTGTAATGGCCGTCACCTGCCAGGTCGTGCCCATGGATGGGCCGTGCAGGCGCAAGGGTTCGGGCGTGGTGCAGGCGGCGAGCAGCAGGCCGATGCAGAGGCAGATGATGAAAATCAGGCTCCCTCTCCCCCACGCGGGAAGGAGAGGGTTGGGGTGAGGGGGCTTTTCAGGTGAGTGGGAATAGCGACGCGCGTTTGCGGTGCTCTTCCCCTCATCCCGACCTGCCCCGGCCCATCGGCCTTCATGCCGATGGACGTTCACAGGCCCGCAGCGTCGCTGCTTGAAAGCCCTGCTTGCCCCCGCGCCTGCGGGGGAGGGAGAGTCGAAAAAACCCATTCCCCACTCCTCATCCCGTTCACCGCCTTACTGCGGCAGCACTTCCAGCGTGGCCACGTAGCTGGCGCGGCGCGCCGTGGCCGGTGCGGTGGCCTTGTCGTCGCGCAGTGAGGCTTCCAGCCAGTACATGCCCGGCGCAGGCCAGGTCACACTGAATCCGCCTTCGGCATCGGTCTTGACGATGATCTCGTCCTGGCTGTCGCGGTAGCGGGTCGCGCCGGGCACGATTTCCACGTCCACGCCGCTGGCCGCTTCGCCGTCGATCAGCAGGCGGAAGTTGGCCGTTTCGCCGGCGAAAAGATCGTTGGGGTGCGTCACCGGCACCAGTTCCAGACCCTTGCCGGTGGGCTTCAAGGCGCCGGTGCTCGGGGCGCCGTTGGTGACGAAGGTTTCGATGCGGCCGCTGCCTTGGGTGATTTGCAGGTTTTTCGCGTCCTTGGGCACCTTGGTCTTCAGGTCTTCGGCCGTGGCGTTGCGCAGGAAGCCACCGGCTGCCGGGCTGCCCGGACCTGAAGCAGGTGCTCCTGCGGCCTTGGCTTTTTCTGCGGCCGCCAGGCTTTCAGCGGTGTCCCAGCGCGCCGACAGGCTGGCGTTGACGCTGGCGATGCGGTAGGTGCCGGTCTGGGCCAGTTCCACATCGAACACGCTGCGGTACTTGCCGGTGTGCGGGTTCTGCGCGGCCACGGCGCTGCCGTCGGGCGCGGTGATGACCAGCGATTCGAGCCGCATCGGGAAGTGGTCGGGGTAGTAGAGGTTGTTGGAAATCGCGCCATCCACGCTGACCCACGGCGCATTGCCGGAGACGACGGTGGCCGAGGGCACCAGCCAGGCTTTGTGCGCCTGTGCCGCGAACGGCAATGCGAGGGCGAGTGCCAGTGCGGCGGAAACGGGGCGGAGCAGGGAAGTTCTCATCGGTCGGGTTCTCCTGGAAGGGAAGGGGTCAGGGCGTGATGTCGAAGGTGATCCGGCCCAGTTCGCTGGTGCCTTGAACACTGGATTGCGCGGCTTCTGTCGGCGGCCAGGCCAGCGGCAGTTTCAGCAGCTCGCGGCCACCGACTTCGCGTGCGGCTTCGACCACGAGGTTGTAGCTGCCGGCCTCCAGCGACTTCAGCGGTTCGCTGGTCGAGGAAAACACCAGGCGGTGCCTGCCGACCGGACGCGTGGCGCCGGTGACGCCGTCCACCGGCAGGTCCAGCGCACGGCCGCTGCGGCGCCACCACTGGCGCAGATCCGGCAGCCATTTGGTTCCGCTTTCACCGCGCTGGTCGGGCTTGTCCTGCTGGTACCAGACCGACAGGTTGGCGGCCACGCTGGCATCGGCGCGCTCGATCCAGATCGCCACGTAGGGGCGGTGGTACTCGGCCACATCCAGCTTCGGGATCTCCACCTGCACGGACAGTTCGGCGGCGTTCAGCGCAAACGCGGAAGGAAGCAGCAACAGGGGCAGGAGCAGGCGTTTCATCAAGGCTCTCTCAAAGTCTGTGGAAGGGTGGAAAAGCGGATCAGTGGATCAGCAGCAGCGCGATCAGCAGCGGCACCAGAAAACCAAGCCCGACCATCGGCCAGGTCAGGCCGCGCTGGCGCGCGTGCAGTTGCAGCAGGAACAGACCGGTGATCGAGAACACCAGGCAGGCCAGCGCGAAGATGTCGATGAACCAGCTCCAGGCCGGGCCGGTGTTGCGGCCTTTGTGCAGGTCGTTGAAATAGGCGATCCAGCCGCGATCGGTGCCTTCGTATTCGATCTGGCCGGAGGCCAGATCCACCGACAGCCACGCGTCGCCACCGGGCCGTGGCAGCGACAGGTAAATCTCGTCCGGCGACCACTCGGCCTCGCGCGTGCCGACGCGCAGGCCCAATTCGTCGCGCAGCAAGGCGCGCAGCGCCAGTGGCAGCGCGCCGACCGGTTCGGCTTCTTCAGCCAGCGCGGCGAGGTCTGCACGCAAGGTCTCCGGCAGTTGCCCCTGGTGGGTGGTGGTGCGCGGTGACGCCGGAATCTGGCTGGCGTGGTTCAGCGTGATGCCGGTGATGGCAAATGCCAGCAGACCGATCAGGCACAGCGCCGAGCTGATCCAGTGCCATTGATGCAGCGTGCGCAGCCAGAAGGCGCGGCGCTGCGGTGCAGCGTGCGAAGTCAGCGCGGACATCAGGCGACCGCTGCCGCAGCAGAGTGCAGGAGGGTTTCAACGCGCGCCGTGCTGCGACGCACAAGGACTGGCCGCCGTACATGGCGGCGGTTTCCGGGCGCGTGGGCGGATGTTGCGGTCGGGTCTGGAAACAGCCGGGCGCAGGGGGCGACGTGCTGTTCCGGGCCGGCCGGAGCAGTGCTGCAGGTGAGGTGGAAACTCGCTGGCACGGCGTCCGGAGACGGGGCGGAAAGGCTCACGTCGGTACTGCTAATGAAAACTATTATCAATTGTATGGAAGTCCCGCGCTGGCCGGCAAGCATCCGGCGCAACGCGGGTCACGGGGATGATGGCGGCCGGGAAAAGCTAACAAAGGGTATTGCGAATGTAAATGGTTCGCAATACGATTCTGCACTGCGACATCGACCCCATGCCCCGGAACCGCCCGCCATCGCACGGCGCGGCCGCAGCGTCGCCGGGGTCATGCCGGACCTTCCCCCTTTCAGGATCCACCATGCTCCAGCACACCGATGCTTCTTCCCGCAGCCGCAACCGCGCGCCTGCGCGTTCCCCGATCGCCCTTGCCCTCGCTCTGGCGCTGACCTTCCCGGCGGCGGCCGAAACCCTGCTCGATGCCGATGCGCAGTTGCTGGAACCGGTCGTCGTCACCGCCGCCGGCTTCGAGCAGAAGATCGTCGATGCGCCGGCCAGCATCAGCGTGGTGACGCGCGCGGAACTGGAAAAGCGCCCCTACATGACCCTGATCGACGCGGTGCGCGATCTGGAAGGCATAGATGTCGGTGAAACCTCCGACAAGACCGGGCAGAAGACCATCAGCATGCGCGGCATGGGCCCGGACTACACCCTGATCCTGATCGACGGCCGTCGCCAGAACAACCACGGCGACATCTATCCGAACAACTTCGGTGGCAACCAGTTCAACCACATCCCGCCGCTGGACATGATCGAGCGGATCGAAGTGATCCGTGGTCCGGCGTCCACGCTGTACGGCGCCGACGCGCTGGGCGGCGTGATCAACATCATCACGCGCAAGGTCTCCACGCGCTGGACCGGTTCGGTCACGCTTGGCCACAACATCCAGGAAAACAGCGACTTCGGTTCGGACAGCAGCATCGATTTCGCGCTCAGCGGCCCGTTGGTGCCGGATCTGCTCGGCCTGACGGTGCGCGGTGCACGCTATGAGCGCGATGCGTCCACGCCCGAATACGAAATCATCCACGCACCCGATGGCACGCAGTTCGAGCGCTCGCTCGGCTTCGGCGGCGGCGGCCGCACCGTGGACAACACCAACAAGGAAATGGGCATCACGCTGAGCTGGACGCCGACCGACTCACAAAGCGTGCTACTGGACTACGACACCTCCGAGCATGTCTACGACAACACCCCGTATATCAACAATCTGGGCACCGAGGCCTATCCACTGGGCACCGTCGATGGCATCGCCGGGCTGTGGCGCTCGGCGCCGCGCGCCGGGTACGCAGCCGATCAGGAGTTCACCCGTGACCAGTGGGCCATCACCCACCACGGTGATTGGGAGTTCGGTCGCAGCTTCATTTCGTTGTCGCATGTGGAAACCGACAACCATGGCCGCACCCTGCCGCTGACCGTGGCCGAGCGCCTGGTCCATCAGCAGATGTTCCGCGGCACCGGCGACTACGCCGGCATGAGCGAGGACGAACGCCGCCAACTGATGATCGACACCTTCCTGCCGCGGCCCAAGCGCAGCCTGCAATCCAGCCAGTACACGCTGGATGCCAAGATCGACATGGCGGTGGGCGACAACCACCACGTCGTGTTCGGCGGCCAGATGATCGATGGCGAACTGGACGACGGCGTGTTCGGCATGGAGCAGGGAAATGACGGCGCCGGCGTGGTGCAGGACCATGAAATGTGGTCGGTCTTCGTCGAGGACAACTGGACCCCGGGCGATGCGCTGACCATCACCGGCGGCGTGCGCTACGACGACCACAACATGTTCGGCGGCCAGGTCAGTCCGCGCCTGTATGCGGTCTACAACGTCAATCCGGACTGGGCGTTGAAGGGTGGCGTCAGTACCGGCTACAAGACGCCCAAGACCACGGATCTGTACGACGGTGTCACCGGCTTCGGTGGCCAGGGCACCTCGCCGTTCATCGGCAATCCTGAACTGGAACCGGAAACCAGCGTCAACAGCGAGATCGCGCTGTACTGGACCTCGCCCAACGCTGGCCACAATTTCAACATCACCGTCTTCAACAATGATTTCAAGGACAAGATCGCGCGTGGTGAAACCAATCTGAGCTGTGCCCAGACCGGCGGCGTGCGGCCCTGCGCCAACCTGGGTGACTACGAGTTGCTGGGCTACGGCACCTACGCGCAGAACATCAACATCGACGAAGCCCGCGTGCGTGGTGCCGAGCTGGCCGGCCGCTACGAGTTCAACGATGCGTTCTCGCTGCGTGCCAACTACACCTACACCGACAGCGAACAGCTCAGCGGCGCGCAGAAGGGCCTGCCGCTGACCAACAGCGCCGAGCACATGTTCAATACCACGCTGGAATGGCTGGCGACCGAGAAGTTCAGCCTGCAACTGATCGGCGAGGCCCGCTCCGAGCGCTACCGTGATGTGGATGTGGACGGCAATCCGCGCTACTACAAGGATTACACCGTGTTCCACCTGGGCGGGCAGTACCGCTTCACCGACAACATCTCGTTCGCGGCCCGCATCAACAACCTGCTGGACGAGGATTTCACCAGCTTCCAGACGGTGTGGAACCAGGACCCGAACGGTGAGTACACGCCCAGTTATCTGGACGACTACAACAACAAGGACAAGTCGCGGAACCTGTGGCTGAGCCTGAATCTGCGCTTCTGACCGACGCACGGTTCCGGCCGTGGCGGGTGCTGATGTCTGCGGCCGGAATCCGTGTTGCAACGAAGCGCGCGGATTACGTGTTGTTGCCTGTCGGGTGACAGGCGGCCACGGCGACGAATGCCATGCATGACGCGAAAGCGGGACGGAGTGATCCGGCCCGCTTTTGCATTTCAGGCATCGGACATTTGAGCAGGGTGTCAGCCCGGCCACGGAACATGTGGGGAGCGCGTCATTCCGGCGGCTTTCAACAGCGAAGCGGGTCAAGCCGGGTTTTCAACAGTCGGGAGGCTGGTAGGCCAGCGCTTCGGGAAGTTATTGAAAGACTGGATCCCGGCGTGCGCTGGGATGACATGGTGGGGTTTGATTGGTTCTTGCTGGATCGCAGAAAAGGGCCAGGCGGGCTGGGCTTCGGGCGGAGCAGGTGCCTGACTGGACGGAGTGGGTGAGCACTCCGTGCTGGTCGAGCAAGCGCCAATGGTGACCGGTGAAAAGGTGACCGGCGAAGCGCCGCTTTTCGCAGCGCCCGCGCACGTTCAGTCCTGTGATTCGATGCCGCGCGCCTTGAGCACCGCATCCCAGCGCGTTGCCAGTTCGCTGCGCTGCTGTGCCGGGACGCCGACCAGTGCGATGTATTCCAGCAACAGCGCACGCAATTCATCGCGTTCGCCACCAGCGGCGCCGGAGAGATGGTCGGACAGGCGCTGGATCTGGATGCGGCGGCGCAATTCGCGTGCCGGTTCGGGCGATTCGATATCGGTTGCAAGTTCCGCCAGCACGGTCAGTTCGTCGGCGCGTTCGGCCGGAGTGGAAGTGGCGGCGGCCAGTGGCAGGTTGCCTTCCAGCGCACTGTGCAGACGCGGTTCCAGCGCCATCTTCGCATCGCCCGGCAGGGCAAGGCTACGGAGCTGTTCGGCCAGTGCATGGCGGGCCGGATCGGACGCATCCAGTGGCATTGTTTCCAGCTGGTCGCACAACCGGCCGGCCTGCGCGATCGTGGCCCATTCGGCCCGACGCTCGGCCGCGGCCAGCTGCGCGCGGGCCTCCTGCACCTTGGCCACGGCACGGTCGAAAGCGCGTTCGTCCAGACCGCCGCGTGTTGCGGTGCGGGGTGGACGTGCATCACGGCGCTCATGGCGCGGGTTGCGGCCATCACGTCCGCCACGCCGGTCTTCACGTGGCGTGTCGGCTTCGCCGGCGTCCGGCAGCGGCGTTTCGGCCAGCTCGCGCCAGCGCGTTTGCAATGCGGCCAGGCGTGATTCGGCCTGCGCGATCTGTTCGGGCGCGGACAGCTGCGCCAGTTCGTCGAGGATGGCGCGGGCCTGCTGTTCGCGCTCGTTCCGGGCCTGATCGTGCTCGCGTTGGCGTGCATCGGCCTGCGAGAAGAACGGATCGACCAGTTCGCGCAGTTCGGCCCAGAGCGCGTCCTCGGCCTTGCGTCCGGCGCGCGGCAGGGTTTTCCACGCGGCCTGGGCCTGACGCGCCAAAGACAGGCCGGCGGCCAGGTCGGCGTGCATCAGGTCGCGGCGCAGATTGGCCAGCAGCTTGCGCTTGCCGGCTTCGGCTTCGGTTTCCAGTGCGGTGATGGCGGCATCTGCGCGCGCCAGCGCTTCACGCAGGCGCCGGCCCAGTTCGCGCCGTGCGCCCGGTTCCAGCTCATCGCTCTGGCGCAGGGTGTCGATGATCTGGCGGCGGGTGCCGATCCATTCACGGATGCCGGCGTCGGCACCGGGCTCGGTTTCAAGGCGCTGGAGGAAGGCTTCGATTTCCTCGCGCCGTTCGCCGCGCAATTCACGCCGCTTCTCGAAGTAGGGCCGGGCCGGCTTCAGCACGCGGTGGCAGGCGCCACGGAAGCGGCGCGTCAGCGGGTGCTCGGGTGCGTCGGCTGCGCGGGCTTCGGTATCGGACAGCTGTTGCCATTCGGCCTGCAACTCCTTGATCCGGGCGGCCACCGCGTCCGGGTGCAGGCCGCTGCCGGCTAAGGCTTCGACTTCTTCGATCAGGCGCACGCGGGCCTTGTTGTTGGACCAGTGCTGCCACTTGCCCAGCGTATCCAGCTCGCGCGCGGCTTCACCTAAGCGGCGCGCAATGGCACGCGGAAAATGTTCGCGCAACTGTTTGCGGTCGGCGTCCAGCGCATGTTGCAGTTCACGCGCCTGTGCGACCTGGCCGGCGGCGACGGCGGCTTCCAGCGCCTTGATGCGCTCGGGCAGGGATTGAAGCGTGGCGGTGCGTTGCTGCTCGGCCTGTTCCAGGCGCTTGCGTACATCGCCGGCCAGGCTCTGGAAGCGGCTGCGCTGGGTTTCTTCTTCTTCCAGCAGCGGTTCGATCTGGCGTACGCGGGTGTTCCAGCGTCTTTCGATATCGGCCAGTTCGCGGGTGCCCAGGCGTGCGGCGCGGGCGTCCAGTTCGGCCAGCAACGCGGCGATGGCGGGATCGGCGGTGCGTACCGGCGCAGCGGGTTCGGGCGTGGCCGCAGTGGCGCTGGCGGCGGCTTCGTCGATTACAGCTTCCGGCTCCGTTGGCGGGCCGGCCAGCGCGGTATCCAGCGCGGTGAAATAGCCCTGCACGCGGCGCTCCATCGCTTCGTCCAGACGCGGCGCCAAGCCTGCCCATTCCTTCCCGAGCGCTTCGCGACGGACGGCGGCGTCCTCGGCGGCGGTGCGGCGCAAGGTGTCCAGTTCGTCGCAGATCGCCATGGCGCGTTCGCGCGTGGTCTCGATGTCGCCGGCGGCAAGGCGGATCGCGAAGGCGCGTTCGCGTGCGGTGCGGGCCAGCACCTTGTCGGTGCGGCGGGCACGTTCGGCGACGCGGTCCAGCGCGGCCAGGTCGTCGATGCGGTCCAGCAACCACAGCCGCAGCGCCGGGTCCGGATCCTTGACGCAGCGTTCCAGCAGCAGGCCGGGGCGCGCGGCGCGTTCCAGGCCGAGCTGGCGCAGTGCGGTTTCCGGCGCCTGTTGCGCGATCGTGGCGAGGATGTCGGCGTCTTCCTCCACCGTCAGCACGCGCTCGCGCTCCAGCAGCGGTACCGCCGGATCGAGCAGGCGCTGCAGATAGCGCTGGCGCGCGGCGGCACGGACGCTGGCGGCTTCGTCGTTGCGCATGCGGTCGCCCAACAGCGAAAGATCATCGATCCGGCGCAGGGCCGCCAGACGGACCTGTTCTTCGCTGTCGTTGCGGGCCAGGTCGGGCAGTTTCGCCAGCAGTTCGGGGTCGTTTTCAGCGGCAACAGCGGCAGCACGACGGGCGGGGTCACGATGTTCCCAGGAGGGTTTGCGCAGCAGGGAAAACAGGCTCACGGCGGATCGGCTCTGGCAGGTCTGGCCCGCAAGGCGGGCGAACGGGAACGGCGTTGTAGCACGAACACGATAGCGCCGGCGCCGCTTCGATGCAGCGCTGCGCTGAAGTGGATGGCCGCGATGGTGACGGCAGCCGCACCCGATCTGTCGGGCGCGGCGATATCCGGCGCGGTACGCTTATGGCCCCCGCGTTGGAGAACGACGATGAATCAGGCCATTCCCGTCCGTGGTGGCAAGCGCAGCCACCTTTTCATCCGCCTCGGCAGTGTGTTGCTGGCGCTGCTGGTGGTGATCGTGCTGGCGCTGATGTGGTGGTGGAACGACGAGCCGGCGCGCTTCGACGTGGCGGCCAGCGCGCGCGAGGCCGCGGCTGCACGCGGCCAGGCACAGGTCACCGGCACGGTCACCACACACAGCCTGATCCGGGTGTCGCGCAGCCTGCTGGACAAGCGTGGCGGCTACATTTCCAACGACAAGCTGCCGCCGGGCCTGTTCCTGGACAACATGCCGAACTGGGAATACGGCGCGCTGGTGCAGGTGCGCGATCTGGCCAAGGCCTTCCGCAACGACTTTTCCCGCTCCCAGACCCAGAGCGTCGAAGACCCGGATCTGGCCGAGGCCGACCCGCTGTTTTCCTCGCCCAACGACCGCTGGCTGCTGCCGTCCAGCGAAAGCCAGTACCGCAAGGGCATCGCCCATGTCGATGCGTATCTGGCGCGCTTGAGTGATCCGGCGGCCGCCAGCACCCAGTTCTATGCCCGCGCCGACAACCTCGCCGACTGGCTGGCGGTGGTGGAAAAGCGCCTTGGTTCCCTGTCGCAGCGGCTTTCGGCCAGCGCCGGCCAGGTGGTGCTGGATACCGACCCGGACAGTAGCGGCGAAGTCGGCCCGGACGGCCTGACCGTGGTGCGCACGCCGTGGACGCAGATCGACGACGTGTTCTACGAAGCGCGCGGCTCGACCTGGGCGCTGCTGCATTTCCTGAAGGCGGTGGAAGTGGATTTCGACCGCGTGCTGCGCGACAAGAACGCGCTGGTCAGCCTGCGCCAGGTGATCCGCGAACTGGAGGAAACCCAGGCCCCGCTCGGCAGCCCGATGGTGCTCAACGGCAGCCCGTTCGGCTTCTTCGCCAACCACTCGCTGGTGATGGCCAACTACATCTCGCGCGCGAACGCGGCGGTGATTGATTTGAGGCGGTTGCTGGAAAGGGGATGAAGCGGGACGACGGACGACGACACGGCCGGACATTGCCGGCTGTCGGAGCTGACCGGGCCAGCCGATGCCAAGCCAGCCCGTTCCTTGGTGAAATCAACCCACCGGCGGTTTTTCGTGCGCCGGGGCGTCGAGGTAGCGCTGCTGCGATTCGATGATTTCCTGGCGGGCGGCGGCGGCGTCGGCCCAGCCGGCAACGCGCACCCACTTGCCCTTTTCCAGATCCTTGTAGTGCTCGAAGAAGTGGCCGATGCGCTCCAGCCAGTGCGGCGAAACCTGGTCCAGATTCTCGATATGGGCATAGCCGGCGAAGATCTTGCCGATCGGCACCGCGAGGATCTTTTCATCGCTGCCGCTTTCATCGGTCATTTTCAGCATGCCGACCGGGCGGCAGCGCACCACCGAGCCGGGCACCAGCGGCAGCGGCAGGATCACCAGCACGTCGGCCGGATCGCCATCACCGCCGAGGGTGCGCGGGATGTAGCCGTAGTTGCAGGGGTAGCGCATCGGGGTGGACAGGATGCGGTCCACGAACATCGCGCCGGAGGCCTTGTCGACCTCGTACTTGACCGGCTCGGAATCCTTCTGGATTTCGATGATGACGTTGATTTCGTTCGGTACGTCGCGACCGGCATCGACCAGACCAAGGCCCATGTTTTGACTCCTTGAAGGGGGTGGCCGCCGCAGCGGCGGATCAGGGTGGCAAGGATACGGGAATGCGTGTTGCGGCGCATCAATCCGGGGTGTCGGGACATCCACCGACCAGCGCTGGATGTGATCGCTTCGACATCGCCGATCCGCTCGCCTGAAAAGACAACGCCCCGGGGAAACCGGGGCGTTGCGGGTTCAACATGGTGTGAAAACGCGGATTACAGGATCGGCACCAGCAGCAGCGCGACGATGTTGGTGACCTTGATCAGCGGGTTCACCGCCGGGCCGGCGGTGTCCTTGTACGGGTCGCCGACGGTATCGCCGGTGACCGCGGCCTTGTGCGCCTCGCTGCCCTTGCCACCGTGATGGCCTTCCTCGATGTACTTCTTGGCGTTGTCCCAGGCGCCGCCGCCGGTACACATCGAGATCGCCAGGAACAGGCCGGTCACGATCGTGCCCATCAGCAGGCCGCCGAGCGCGTCGGCCCCGAGCGTCAGGCCGACGATGATCGGAATCACCAGCGGCAGCAGCGACGGCACGATCATTTCCTTGATCGCCGAGCGGGTCAGCAGGTCGACCGCGCGGTCGTACTGCGGCTTGCCGCTGCCGTCCATGATGCCCTTGATCTCGCGGAACTGGCGGCGCACTTCCTCCACCACAGCACCGGCGGCGCGGCCCACGGCCTGCATCGCCAGTGCGCCGAACAGGTAGGGGATCATGCCGCCGATCAGCAGGCCGATCACCACATTCGGGTTGTCGATCGAGAAGTTCACCTGGGCGCCGGAAGCATCGAGCTTGTGCGCGTAATCGGCGAACAGCACCAGCGCGGCCAGCCCGGCCGAACCGATGGCGTAGCCCTTGGTGACCGCCTTGGTGGTGTTGCCGACGGCGTCGAGCGCGTCGGTGGTTTCGCGGATTTCCGGCGGCAGGCCGCTCATTTCCGCAATGCCGCCAGCGTTGTCGGTGATCGGGCCGTAGGCGTCCAGCGCCACGATCATGCCGGCCATCGACAGCATCGCGGTGGCGGCGACCGCCAGACCGTAGAGACCGGCCAGCCAGTAGCAGAACCAGATCGCCGCCGCGACCACGATCACCGGCGCCGCGGTCGACTTCATCGATACCGCCAGCCCGGCGATGACATTGGTGCCGTGGCCGGTTTCCGAAGCTTTGGCGACCTGCTGCACCGGCGCGTATTCGGTCGCGGTGTAGTACTCGGTGATCACCACCAGCAGCGCGGTCAGCACCAGCCCGACGATCGCGCACCAGAACAGCGGCATCGCATGTTCTGCGGCGAACATGTTGTGGGTGATGAACCAGAACGCGATCGCCGCCAGCACGCCGGAAACCCCCAGCCCGCGATACAGCGCATTCATGATCTTGCCGCCCGGGCGCGCCTTGACGAAGAAGGTGCCGATCACCGAGGCCACGATCGAGGCCGCGCCCAGCACCAGCGGATACACCACACCGGCCCAGCCGTAGGTGGTGAAGGCGATGCCGGCGACCAGCATCGAGGCGATGATCGTCACCGCATAGGTTTCGAACAGATCGGCCGCCATGCCGGCGCAGTCGCCGACGTTGTCGCCCACGTTGTCCGCGATCACCGCCGGGTTGCGCGGGTCGTCCTCGGGGATGCCGGCTTCGACCTTGCCGACCAGATCCGCGCCCACATCCGCACCCTTGGTGAAGATGCCGCCGCCCAGCCGCGCGAAGATCGAGATCAGCGAGGAGCCGAAGGCCAGGCCGATCATCGGTTGCAGTGCGTTGCCCACCGCCGCCGCATCGCGCCCGTCACCGAGTACCAGCATGAAGTAGCCGGCCACGCCCAGCAGGCCCAGGCCCACCACCAGCATGCCGGTGATCGCACCACCGCGGAAACTGACCGCCAGCGCCTGGTTCAGGCCGACGGTGGCGGCTTGGGTGGTGCGCACATTGGCCCGCACCGAGACAAACATGCCGATGAACCCGGCCACGCCCGACAGCATCGCACCAATCGCGAACCCGATGGCCGTGGCCCAGCCCAGCGCCGGCACGAAACCGATGATCAGGAACAGCACCACGCCGACCACGGAAATGGTCATGTACTGACGCCGCAGATAGGCACCGGCGCCTTCCTGCACGGCAGCGGCAATCTGCTGCATGCGCTCGTTGCCGGCCGCCTGGGCCAGGATCCAGCGCGTGGAGATCACGCCGTAGAGAATTGCCAGCACCGCACATCCCAGCGCCAGCCACAAGCCGTATTGCTCAAGCATTCCGAACCCCCACATGGTGAAAGAAACGTCCTGCGCGCCACCCACCTCGGCCTTGCGCAGGTCCGTTCGCGAGTATCGCGCCGCGCCTTCCCATCACCAAGGAGCGGCGCAGCATTCAGCCGCCAGACAGACATGCGCCGATGTCCGGCGCGCGTGGCAGCTGGGCAGTGGCGCTATGGAATCAGCCCGGCAGGCGCTGGAACCGGCATAGGAAATTCCAGGTGGCTGACAGCTGCGCAGGCAGGATCTCGTGGCCACCGGAAAACACCGTCAGTGCGGCATCAGCGCCCCAGCCGGCGGCCTGGAAGCGGGCATGATCGGCCTGCACGTGTGGCAACAGCGGATCACTGCTGCCCGCCCGCAGATTCACCGGAATCCGGCGCTGGGCCTGGGCCAGCAATGTGGAGCAGTCGGCGGGCGACGCGCAGGCGTGGGCCAGGAGCGCACCGGCACTGACCGCATAGGCGGCGAAATCGCGGATATCCGGAACGGTTTCGCGCTGACGCAAGGCCAGGTCGTGCAGCACATGTCCGCCAGCGGAAAATCCCCAGCCATGCACACGGCTGGTGTCGATGTCGTAATGCGCCGCGACGTCGGCCAGCACTGCCTGCATCACGGCGTAGTCGGTGCCCGGAACCCAGCCGCCGCCGCTGCCCGATGCCACGGGCGCGACCACGATGAATTTCCCGGCATTGGCAGTTGCGGCCCAGGCATCACGCACTGCCTGGGACGCCGTATTCGCCATGCCCGGACCCGCGCCGCCGTGCAGGGCCAGCAGTAATGGCACCGGCTCGGCGAAGGGATAACCGGGCGGCACATGCAGGTGGTAGCTGCGTGCGGTTCCGCCCACCACCACGGTGCGCGATACCGCCCCGGGGAAGACGCCGCCACTGCCGCCGGAAGGCTCCCGGTAGATCACGCCGCCGGCTTCGAATCCATCGACGAACAACGGCGGCACACCCTGACCGCAGACCCATTCCGGCAAGCGGCCGGTGCTGGCCGCATGGCAGGGAACAAGGGCGGACAACAGCAATGCCAGCATCGGGCCGGCGATATCTCGGGTACGCATGGCAGCACTTTTCCGCCCGCCCGGGCGCCGATGCAAGCCATGGAAGGGCGGACCCGGATCACCGGTATGATCCAGCCGATGACGCCCCATCCACCACCCCGCCTGCCGCCTTATGCCGTTGCGCTGATTGACTGAGCGAACACCCGTTTCTCGCACACCGCCGGCAATCTGCATGGGCGGTGCCGGCCCCGATTCCCGTCAAGGAGAGTTCCCGATGAGTCCCTGTGTTGCGCTGGTTGTTTTCGGAGTGGTGTGCCTGTTGCTGGCCACGATGGTCATCGTCGGCAGGATGCGCGGCAGGCATGGGATCCAGGCGCCGGCGGTCAGCGGGCATCCGATGTTCGAGCGCGCCTATCGGGTGCAGATGAATACGCTGGAACAGGCGGTGATGTTCCTGCCGGCGTTCTGGCTGGCGGTGCAGTTCGGGCGCGACGATCTGGCCTGTGTGCTGGGCGCGTTGTGGCTGCTGGGCCGGGTCGGGTATGCCGTGACCTATCTGCGCAATCCGGCCTCGCGCGCGCTGCCGTTCGTGCTGGCGATGGCGGCGTTTGGCGGGCTGTTGCTGCAGGCGGCCTGGGGCATCGGCTGGAGTCTGTGGCTGGGCTGAGTGTGGTGTGGCGGCGGTGGCGGGTTCAGGGGTGATTGGATCGAACCCGGCAAGACTGCCGGCTTTGCAACAGAAGCAACAGGAAACGCCGATGGCCGATTCGCCCTCCGTTGCACGTTTCATCCAGCCGCGCAGCACGCGCGGCGGCATCGCGCAGGCGGTCCTGGATGTCGTGGGCCAGGTGCCGGCGCCGCGTGCCGGTCGCCGTCCTGCATCACCGGAGGCGGTGCCGGGCATTGTGCGTCGTGCGACGCTGGAGGCTTCCGGCATCGCCGGCACTCTGGCGCTTGCGCCGGGGCCGCTGGGCTGGCTGACGATCGCGCCCGAACTGTATGCGGTGTGGCGTTTGCAGGTGCGGATGGTGGCCGATATCGCGGCTTTCCACGGGCGCCGGCCGACGCGTGAGGAAATGCTGTTCTGCCTGTTCCAGCACACTGCTGCAGGGGCTTTCCGCGAGTTGGTGATCCAGGTGGGCGAACGCTACGTGGTCAGGCGCACGCCGTTGTCGGCGATGTATGCGATCGCCAACAAGATCGCCCTGCGTGTCGCGCAGCGCGGCCTGACCCGGGTCGGCACGCGTTGGCTGCCGCTGGCCGGCGCGGTGGCGGTGGCGGGTTTCGTGCTGCTGGATACGCGCCGCGTCGCGGCCACGGCGCGGATGCTGTTCTCCAGCCCGGTGCGCTACGAGGATGCGGCCGAAGTCGAACTGCTCGAGCCGGTCGTGTCCAGGCCCCGCAAGCGCCGTCGCAAGGCGCCGGTCGACTGACCCGCACAGCCCCCACGCTGGCACCCGTGCAGCGCAGGGTGCTGCCGGGGCGTGCCGTGATTATGCCGATTTCCGCATCTGCGCCGATGGGAATCGGCCTATCCTTGCCGCGCCCCGATCCAGCCCTACAATGCTGCGGATTGGGCGATCCCTCGCCGGAGACCTGCCGTGAAACCCATCCTGAGCCCCGAACTTGCCTTGCCCGACACATCGCTGTCGGCCCTGACTGCGGCCTATGCCGCCGATGAAGACAGCCATCTGGCCGCGCTGTGGCAGCAGGCCCGCGTCGACGAGCGTTCGCAGGAGGAAATCCAGCGCACCGCCGAGGCACTGGTGGTGCGGGTGCGCGAGAAGGCGCAGGACCAGGGCGCGATCGAAGCCTTCATGCGCGAGTACGACCTGTCCAGCGAGGAGGGCGTGCTGCTGATGTGCGTGGCCGAGGCGCTGCTGCGTATTCCCGATCAGGAAACCGCTGATCGCCTGATCCGCGACAAGCTCGGCGATGCCGACTGGGAAGCGCATCTGGGCAAGAGCGATTCGGTGCTGGTGAATGCTTCCACCTGGGGGCTGATGCTGACCGGGCGGTTGGTCGGCCTGGGTGAAGACACGCGACGCAGCGTCGGCAATGCATTGCGCAAGCTGGTCGGCCGCGCGGGTGAGCCGGTGATCCGGCTGGCGGTGCGCCAGGCGATGCGCATCATGGGCCACCAGTTCGTCATGGGCCGCAGCATCGAGGAAGCGCTCAAGCGCGCGCGCAAGGGCGGCAACGCCGCCTACCGCCATTCCTACGACATGCTGGGCGAAGCGGCACTGACCCAGGCCGATGCCGACCGCTATTTCGAAGCCTACCGGCTGGCAATCGAGGCGATCGGGCGCAGCGGGCCGGGCGGCAGCTTCGCCGGTTCCGACGTGTTCGCCGCGCCCAGCATCTCGATCAAGCTCTCGGCCCTGCATCCGCGTTACGAACACGCCAAGCGTGAACGTGTGATGGCGGAACTGGCGCCGCGCGTGCTGCAACTGGCGCAGCAGGCCAAGGCCCAAGGCATGGGTTACACCATCGATGCCGAAGAGGCCGATCGGCTGGAACTGAGCCTGGAACTATTCGAGCAGGTTTACACCGATGCCTCGCTCGATGGCTGGGAAGGCCTCGGGCTCGCGGTGCAGGCATACCAGAAGCGTGCACCGCTGGCGCTGGAATGGCTGATCGAGCTGGCGCGACGCGTCGGCCGCCGCATTCCGGTGCGGCTGGTCAAGGGCGCGTACTGGGATTCGGAGATCAAGCGCGCGCAGGTTGATGGGCATCGCGGCTATCCGGTGTTCACGCGCAAGCCCAATACCGATGTCAGCTATCTGGCCTGCGCCCGCATCATGCTGTCGGCGACCAATGCGCTGTATCCGATGTTCGCCAGCCACAACGCCCAGACCATCGCCGCGATCCACGAGTTCGCGCGCTTGGCATTGGGTGCCAGTGGCGGTGGCGAGCGCACCCCGTACGAGTTCCAGCGCCTGCATGGCATGGGGCAGGAACTGCATGACGAGGTGATCGCGCCGAACGCGCTGAACACGCCGTGCCGGGTCTACGCGCCGGTCGGCAGTCATGAGGATCTGCTGCCGTATCTGGTGCGCCGCCTGCTGGAAAACGGCGCCAACTCCAGCTTCGTCAACCGCATCACCGATCCGGAAGTCGCGCCGGCCGAACTGGTGGCCGATCCGGTCGCCACCGTCGCCGGTTTCGATTTCAAACCCCACCCCCGCATCCCGCTGCCGGCCACCCTCTACGGCGAAGAAAGGAAAAACTCGATGGGCGTCAACCTTGCCAATGACGACGAACTGCGCCAGCTCGCCGAAGGCATCAATGCTTCACTGGGCGATTGGCAGGCAGGGCCGCTGGTGCCCGGCGCACAGTCCAGCGGTCCGACCCATGCCGTCACCCATCCGGCCGACCGGCGCGAACAGGTTGGCAGCTGGCAGGCCGCCGACGCGGCCACGGTCGAAAAGGCGCTGGCCAATGCCGTGGCCGCGCAGCCGGGCTGGGATGCCTTGCCGGCGACTTCGCGCGCCAAGGTGCTGGAACACGCCGCCGATCTGCTCGAAGCGCGCATGCCGCAGTTCCTCGCACTGTGCGTCAAGGAGGCCGGCAAGACCCTCCCCGATTCCGTGGCAGAAGTGCGCGAAGCGGTCGATTTCCTGCGCTACTACGCGCAGCAGGCGCGGGCGCGGCTGGCGCAGCCGGAAACCCTGCCCGGCCCGACCGGCGAATCCAACCAGCTGTTCCTGCATGGTCGCGGCGTGTTCGCCTGCATCAGTCCGTGGAACTTCCCGCTGGCGATCTTCACCGGGCAAATCGCCGCAGCATTGGCTGCCGGCAACAGCGTGATCGCCAAGCCGGCCGAGCAGACCAATCTGGTCGGCCACGCGATGACCCTCCTGCTGCACGAGGCCGGGGTGCCGGCCGATGTGTTGCAGTTCCTGCCCGGCGACGGCGCCACCGTGGGCGCGTCACTGACCGCCGATCCGCGTGTGGCCGGCGTGGCCTTCACCGGTTCGACCGAAACCGCGCGTGCGATCAACCGTGCGCTGGCCGCGCGCGATGCCGCGCTCGCGGTGCTGATCGCCGAAACCGGCGGCCAGAACGCCTTGATCGCCGACTCCTCGGCCCTGCCCGAGCAGCTGGTCAAGGATGCAGTGCAGGGTGCGTTCGGCTCGGCCGGCCAGCGTTGTTCGGCGACCCGCATCCTGTTCGTGCAGCGCGACATCGCCGACAAGGTGATCCGCATGCTGGCCGGTGCGATGGCCGAGCTGAAGGTCGGTGATCCGGGCCTGCTGTCCACCGACGTCGGCCCGGTGATCGATGCCGATGCGCTGAAGGTGCTGGAAGCCCACGCTGCGCGCATGGAGCAGGAAGCCACCCCGATCGCGCGCGTGGAACTGGGCGAGGATGCCGCGCACGGCACCTTCTTCGCACCGCGCGCCTACGAGATCGACAGCCTCGCGCGCCTGCAACGCGAAGTGTTCGGCCCGGTGCTGCACGTGATCCGTTACGACGGCGAAAAGCTGGATCAGGTCATCGACGCGATCAACGCCACCGGTTACGGCCTGACCCTGGGCATCCACAGCCGCATCGATGAAACCGTCGAGAAGATTTCCAGCCGCATCCGCGCCGGCAACTGCTACGTCAACCGCAACATGATCGGTGCGGTGGTCGGGGTGCAGCCCTTCGGTGGCGAAGGCCTGTCCGGCACCGGTCCCAAGGCTGGCGGTCCGCACTACCTCACCCGCTTCTGCACCGAGCGCACACTGACGATCAACACTACGGCGGCCGGCGGCAACGCCTCGCTGCTGACGCTGGAAGACTGAGCGCGTCATCCGTGATGCCAAGCCGGACGCCAGCGCGTTCGGCATCTTGGATAGCAACGGCCCCGGAGTGATCCGGGGCCATTGCGTTGAGCATCATCTGGCGGACTGGTGATCATCCGGTTCCCGGACATGCGGACTGGGCGCATGCTGCTTTGAGCGTCAGCGTTCGTCCCGCATTTCGACGTGACGTGCGGCACCAGCGGGTGATTCCGATGCTGGCAGAGGATTGCGGTTTCGATGCCGTCCGAAATGCCGCCCGATCCGCTCCGTCGCCGCTCGCGTCGCGACGATCCGGCCCGGGTGCATTAGGATGCGCGCTCGCATGGGGATGTCATGGCCAAGCTCTACTTCTACTACTCGGCGATGAACGCCGGAAAGACCACCACGCTGCTGCAGAGCGCGCACAACTACCACGAGCGCGGGATGCGCACGCTGATCCTGACGCCGAAGCTGGACAACCGCTACGGCGAGGGTGTGGTGGCTTCGCGCATCGGCTTGTCGGCGCGCGGGCGCGTGTTCGAACGCGACGCGGACCTGCTCGCCATCGTGCGCGCCGACATCGACGCCAACGGTGCGCTGCATTGCGTGCTGGTGGATGAATCGCAATTCCTTTCGCGCCGCCAGGTCTGGGAGCTGTCGGAAGTGGTCGATCAGCTCGGGGTGCCGGTGCTGGCCTACGGTCTGCGCACTGATTTCCGCGGCGAGCTGTTCGAAGGCAGCCAGTATCTGCTGGCGTGGGCCGATTCGCTGAGCGAGATCAAGACCATCTGCCACACCGGGCGCAAGGCCACGATGGTGGTGCGGGTGGATGAGCACGGCCGCGCGATCACCGACGGCCCGCAGGTGGAGATCGGCGGCAACGAGCGCTACGTCTCGGTTTCGCGGCCCGAATACAAGAAGATCGTCAGCGGCGAAGGCCGGATCGAACTGCAACAGCCGCAGCTGCCGCTGGCGTCGGGCGAATGATGCGCCGCGCCGTGTTCCGCTGCGCGTTTTAACCGATTCCTAACGCAGCCCCGCAGGGCCGCTGGATACAGTGATACCGATTCCGCCAGCCATCGCGCTGGCGCGTTCGTCCTTGTGGAACAACATGTACCTGGATTTCTACGGCCTGCGCGAAGCGCCTTTCTCGATCACGCCCGATCCGCGCTTCGTATTCCTGAGTGATCGTCATCGCGACGCGCTGGCGCACCTGCTCTATGGCATCGGCCAGGGCGGCGGCGGCGGCTTTGTGCAGCTCACCGGCGAGGTCGGCACCGGCAAGACCACGCTGTGCCGGCTGCTGCTGGAGCAGTTGCCGGAGAACGTGCGCGTGGCGCTGGTGCTGAACCCGAGGCTGACGCCGCTGGAGCTTTTGCAGAGCATCGCCGAGGAGCTGAAGATCGATATCAGCGGGCACGGCGACTCGCTCAAGCACCTGGTCGATGCGCTCAATGCCTATCTGATCGAAGCCTATGCGCAGGGCCTGCGCGTGGTGCTGATCGTGGACGAGGCGCAGAGCCTGTCGTTCGAGGCGCTGGAACAGATCCGGCTGCTGACCAATCTGGAAACCCCGACCCAGAAGCTGCTGCAGATCATCCTGCTGGGCCAGCCGGAACTGCGCCAGATGGTGGCGCAGCCGGAACTGCGCCAGCTCGCACAGCGCATCACCGCGCGCTACCACCTGATGCCGCTGGATGCCGAGGAAACCGATGCCTATCTGCGTCATCGGCTGGCGGTGGCCGGCAGCACGCGATTCCCGTTTTCCAAGCTCGCGGTGCGGCGCCTGCACCAGCGCTCCGGCGGCGTGCCGCGCCTGATCAACACCATCGCCGACCGCAGCCTGATGGCCGGTTACGCCACCGGCCAGGCGCAGATCAGCGAGCGTCTGGTGGACCGCGCTGCCGCTGAAGTATTGCCGGCGCGGCTGCGTCCACGGCGCATGCCGCGCGTCACCTGGTTCGCACTGGCGCTGCTGTGCGTCATGCTGCTTACGATGTGGCTGTGGCCGCGGCAACCGTCATCCGAAGCGGTCGATGCGGCTCCGGTTCCGGCAGACTCGGGCGAGTCGCTGGCCGAGCCGACCGGCGAGCCCGCCGCGCTGCTGGAGGCCGAAGACCTGGCGCGCCTGGCGGCCAGTGGAGAAGCCTCGCAACACACCGCCTTCACCCGCCTGCTGGCCTTGTGGAAGTTGCGCGGCGCGCAGGCCGATGTGGGGACCGCGATGCGCTGCCCGGCCGTGGTCGCGCCCGGGGTCCATTGCCTGCGTGGCGGCGGCACGTTGGCGAAATTGCAGACCCTCGGGCGGCCGGTGGTGCTGCGCCTGTCGGGCGAGGCCGGTGATCTGTGGGCGGTGCTGCTGGGTGCCGACGCGCAGCGGGTGCGGCTGGGCGTGGGCGGCGACACCGTGGATGTGGCGCGTGGCGGCTTCGAGGATCTGTGGCTGGGCGAGTATTTCGCGTTGTGGCGGGCGCCGGTCTTTCTTTCCGGCGCCACGCTGAAGCGCGGTGACAGCGGTCCCGGTGTGGAATGGCTGCGCGAGCGGCTGGTCGCTTCCGGTCATGCCAACCTCGACATGGGCGGCCCGGCGGTTTTCGACGCCCAGGTCGAAGCCGGGGTGCGTGCGCTGCAGAGCGCCAGCGGATTGGTGCCCGATGGCATTGTTGGGCCGGAAACCGCGCAGGTGCTGGCCGGCACCGAGCGCGACGGCCCGCGTCTGCGGCGCAGGCTGAGCTGAGGTGGCACCGATGTCCTGCCCAATCACATTGCCGCTGCCGATGACACGGCCGCCTGTTCGCCGCGCCGGAGGCAACGCGCCATGTCGCTGATCCTGGAAGCGCTGAAAAAATCCGAAGCCGAACGCCGGCTCGGACATCTGCCCGATCTGATGACGCCTGCAAGCGATACGGTCAGCGGTGCGGGCCGCGCCTGGCTGCCCGGTTTCCTGCTGGGTCTGGCGATGGCGCTGCTGTTGGTGGCCGGTCTGGCGGGTTGGTGGTGGTGGGCCACCCGAGACAATGTTGCCAGCGAAATGCCGATTGCCGAGACGGTGGGTGCGGCTGCTGATGCGCCGGCACCGGCTGTTGATAGTGACCGCCATGCACCCAGGCAGGACATTGCGGAATCGGCCCGTTCGCCCGCATCCGCGCCCCGGCCTGCGCCGTCCGCAGCCGTGACGCCGGCGCAGGTCATCACGCAGGTGCCGACGCGCGAGGACCCGGAATTTGCCGGCAATGAGCGGGAATCAATGCCGATGCCGGCCGGTTCCATCCCGTTGCCGCCTCCAGCGCCGACTCCGGCTGCTCCACGCCCGGTAGCGACGGCCCCGGCGCAGACTCCAACACAGATTCCGGCCGCGCCAGCACCTTCCACCGCCGCACCTGCACCAGTCCCGGCCGAGCCGCTGGAAGCGGTGCCGCTGCTGTCGATGCTGATGCCGGCACAGCGCGAAGGCTTGCCGCCGTTGCGCCTGAGCATGCATGTCTACGATGCCGATCCGGCCGGGCGCTTTGTGCTGATCGACGGGCGCCGCTACCGCCAGGGCGATGCGATCGAGGAAGGGCTGGTGGTTGATGTGATCCGTCCCGATGGTGCGCTGGTTGCGCGCGGAAGCCTGCGCTTCCTGGTGCCGCGACCATGAGTTGCCACACCGCCACCGACGCGCGGCCAAGATCGCGGTGGTGCGGCTGAGATGTTCGTGCACGTGCCCTCGCGGCGTCGGCCGCCGCCGCCCTGGGCGACGCCGTTGCTGGTGTTGGCCTGCATGGTGGTATGGGTATGGCTGGCGACCGGTGATGCCGGCGAGCGGGGGCATTTCCTGCAACGCTGGGGCACGGTGCCGGAAACCCTGCTGGCCGGGGAGGTGGAGTGGCGCAGCCTGCTTGATGGCCGCGTGCTGACGCTGTTTTCGGCGATCTTCGTGCATGCCGACTGGCTGCATCTGGTCGGCAACCTGTTGTTCCTGATGATCTTCGGGATTCCGTCCGAGCGGGCGCTCGGGCCGTGGCGGCTGGTGTTGCTGTTCCTGCTGTGCGGCGGGCTGGCGAATTTGGCGGCGGCGATCTCGTTGCAGAACACACATGCGGCGGTGATCGTCGGCGCCAGTGGCGCGATTTCCGGCGTGATTGGCGCCTATCTGGCGCTGTTCCCGCGCGCCCATCTGGGCTTTGTCGTGCCGCTCGGGCTGTTCCTGGAGTTCGTGCGCACGCCGGCCTCGTTGCTGATCGCAATCTGGGCCTTGCTGCAACTGGGGTTCACCTTCATCGGGCCGGCCTTCGGTGCGGTCGCGTGGTGGGCGCACCTGACCGGTTTCGTGCTGGGCGTGCTGATGGCGCTGCTGTGGCGCCCGGCGGTGGCGCGACGGCTGCGAAGCTGATTTCAGCCCTTTGCGGTTGCCGCCGGTGGTGATTGCGTGTCGCGCGGGAAGCGGATGACGACTTCGCGGTGGCTGTCCTGATCGCTGCGCTCGGTGCTGATGCGGCCGCCGTTGTCCTGCACCGTGTGCTGGATCCAGGACAGCGCCAGGCGCAGCGTAACATCGCCGATCTCGTGCCCCATCGCGATGTCCTGCCAGTCCGGCAGCCGCGCGATGCCGGCGCTCATGCCCAGCCGCAGCTGTCCATCGTGTTCTTCGTGCAGATCGAGGATGAAGCGGGTACGCGGCGGGTTGGAGTACAGCAGGATGTCGAGCAGCTCGCGCAGCGCCACGGTGCAGCGGGTGCGCTCCAGTTGTGTCGGGGCGCTGGTCAGGCTGCTGCGGAACTCCAGGTGCTGGTCGAAATGCAGTGCGCGCGGCGTGGCCTGATCCACGATGTCGCGCAGCATCGGCACCAGATCGACGGCTTCGTGCAGCGCTGCCGTGCTGGCGTCACGGTCCTCCTGGCTGGCGCTTTCCAGCATCTGTTCGGTCACCCACAGCAGGTCGGCGGCATGTTGCGCGATGGCGGCATTGGTGCGGCGCCGTGCTTCGGGGTTCTCGTCCACCAAGGTGCGTTCGGCCAGGGTGCGCATTTCCAGCAGCGGGCCGCGCAGGTCTTCGCTGGCCAGGCGCAGGAAGCGCCGCTGCCGCATCGCGAAGGCCTCGGCCCGCTGCCGTTCGCGTTGCGCCTGCTCCACGCTGTGGGCCAGGGCCTGGTTGTGCTCGTGCAGTTGCGCCGCCATCGCCTGTCGCAGCCGGTTGCGGCGCCACAGCATCAGCGCCAGCCCGAGCGAGGTCAGCAACAGGGCGGCCAGCAACAGCAGTCCGCGCCGCTGTTGTACCAGTGCCGCGCTGCTGCGGACCTCCTGGCCTTGAAGGCGGTGGATTTCTCGTTGCTGGCGGGCGAATTCATAACCGGCCGACAGCATGCCGGCGCGGGCCAGGTCGGTGCGTTGGCGCAACGAGGATTGAAGCTCTCGCGCCTGGCGCAGCTGCTCCAGTGCGGCGGCGGGATCGCCCTTGAGTTCGTACAGCTCCGACAGCGACTCCAACAGCGTGGCGCGCCAGTGCGGGCTCTCCTGTGCCGCGTTGGTGACCACGGCGCGTTGCAGCGCGTGCTCGGCCTGGTCCAGCAGGGTGGTGCGCGTGTGCGGGTCCAGGTCCCCGCTGCGCGCATGCTGCATCAGCACCTCGGCATGGGCAGCGCGCGCGATGGCTTCGGCCCGTGCCGAGCCTGCGCTGATCGCAAGGCGTTCGGCCAGACCGATCTGTTCCATGGCGGCCTCGTGCCGCTGCCGGCGTGCCAGCAACTGCGCCAGGCTGCTGCGGGTCAGGCTTTCCATCGCCGGTGCGGGGGCGCGGGCAAAGGCCTCCAACGCGCGGTTCGATGCGGCCTCGGCGCCGTCCAGATCGCCTTCGGCATCGGCCAGTTCCGCCAGGCGCTGATGGATCACGCCGACACCGCTTTCAATTCCGTGGGCCTGCTTCAGCACCAGTGCGCGCTCGTAGTGGCGCCGGGCGCCGGCGACATCGCCCAGATGGCCGAGTGAACCGCCGAGGTTCAGCGTGACAGCGGTGATGCCGGCTGGATAATTGATCGATTCGTACAGCGCCAGCGCATGGTGTTGCACTTCGATCGCTTCGCCGTAGGCGCCGACGAAGTTCAGCGCGATCCCGAGCGTGCCCAGCACCCGCGCGCGGCGCCGCGCATCGGTGCTGTCATCCATGCCCTGGGCCAGTGTTTGCAGCGTGGCGATCGCTTCGTGGAAATGGCCGGCCTCGATCTGGCGTCGGGCGCTGGCCAGTTCGGGGCTGATCGGATACGCATCATCGGTGATGACGCTGCCTGGCGGCGTCTCCTGTGGTGGCTGCGGGACTGCCAGCAGCGCCGCCGGCACGGCAAGCGTGATGGCCAGCAGCGCGCAACACGACATCCTGCAATGCGGGGCTGTCTCCATGTGACAGACATCCTTGGTGGCTGGCGGCGGCGCTCCGCACCGTGCCGCCACAGGCAGCGGCCCTGCGTCCTGGGGCCGCAGCTGCAAGCTTTGCATGTTTGCGCTGTGGCGGGGAAGTCGCCGGCATAAGGCGAGCGCGCTTACATCAGTGCCCGCATTGCCTGGTTGAGCCCGTCCGGGGTCAGCGGGTACATGCGATCTTCGACCAGTTCGCGCACCAGCTGGGTGGAGGCGGTGTAGCGCCACTGCGCCGGCGGGTTCGGATTGATCCAGACCAGCTGGCGGAAGTGTTCGCGGATGCGTCCGAACCAGACCGCACCCGGTTCCTCGTTCCAGTGCTCGACGCTGCCGCCGGTGTGGGTGATCTCGTACGGCCCCATCGCCGCATCGCCAACGAACACCACTTTGTAATCCGGGTTGTAGCGGCGCAGCAGTTCGGTCACGGCCAGGCGCGAGCTGCTGCGGCGCTGGTTGTCGCTCCAGACGTGGTCGTAGATGAAGTTGTGGAAGTAGAAATGCTGCAAGCGCTTGAACTCGGATTTGGCCGCACCGAACAGCGCCTCGCAGGCGGCGACGTGATCGTCCATCGAGCCGCCGATATCCAGAAACAGCAGCACCTTCACCGCGTTGTGCCGTTCCGGGCGCAGCTTCACATCCAGCAGGCCGCCCTCGCGCGCGGTGGCGGCGATGGTGGCGGGCAGGTCCAGCTCCATCTGCGCACCTTCGCGCGCGAAACGCCGCAACCGGCGCAAGGCGGTCTTGAAATTGCGCGGCGACAGTTCCGCATCGCCATCCAGATTGCGGTACTCGCGCCTTTCCCACACCTTGGCCGCCATGCGCCCGCCGCCGCGCGGCCCGAGCCGGATGCCGCCGGGGTGAAAACCACCCGAGCCGAACGGGCTGGTGCCGCCGGTACCGATCCAGCGGTTGCCGCCGGCATGGCGCTCCTTCTGTTCGGCCAGGCGCTCGCGGAAGCGGCGCATCAGTTCCTCCAACCCGCCGAGTTGCTCGATCTTCGCCTTGTCCTCGTCGCTGAACCGGCGCTCGAATTCGCGCCGCAGCCAGTCTTCCGGAATCCGCGCGAAATCCTCGTCCGGCAGCGTCGAAACGCCGTCCCAGAAGCGACCGAAGGCCCGGTCGAAACGGTCGAAATGACGTTCGTCCTTGACCAGCACCGCGCGTGCCAGCGCGTGGAACTGCTCGATATCGGCGAAGGCCAGATCAGCCTCCAGCGCGGCCAGCAGATCCAGCCATTCGCGCAAGGTGACCGGCAGCTTTTCCTCGCGCAGCGCATCGAACAGGTTCAGCAGCATCGCAGCGGACTCAGCGTGCCTGCCGCCGGTGCATGAACGCCAAGCGCTCAAGCAGCTGCACATCCTGTTCGTTCTTGATCAGCGCGCCGTACAGCGGCGGGATCGCCTTGGCCGGGTCGGCGTTGTGCAGTGCTTCGGCGGGAATGCGGTCGGACAGCAGCAGCTTGAGCCAGTCGATCAGCTCGGAGGTGGAGGGTTTCTTCTTCAGGCCGGGCAGCTCGCGCAGCTGGAAGAACACGTCCAGCGCGCGCTGCACCAGGGTGTTTTCGATGCCGGGGTAATGCACCGCGATGATGCGTTCCAGCGTGGCGCGGTCCGGGAAGGCGATGTAGTGGAAGAAGCAGCGGCGCAGGAAGGCGTCCGGCAGCTCCTTCTCGTTGTTGGAGGTGATGACGATGATCGGGCGGTGCGTGGCGCGGATGGTGTCGCCGGTCTCGTGGACGTGGAACTCCATCCGGTCCAGTTCCTGCAGCAGATCGTTCGGGAACTCGATGTCGGCCTTGTCGATTTCATCGATCAAAAGCACCGCGCGCTGCTCGCTCTCGAACGCTTCCCAGACCTTGCCGCGCCGGAGGTAGTGGCGCACGTCCTGCACCCGTGGATCGCCCAGCTGCGAATCGCGCAGGCGGCTGACCGCATCGTATTCGTACAGCCCCTGCTGCGCCTTGGTGGTGGATTTGACATGCCAGGCGAACAGCGGCGCACCCAGCGAACGCGCCATCTCCTCGGCCAACAGGGTCTTGCCGGTGCCCGGCTCGCCCTTGATCAGCAGCGGGCGCTGCAAGGTGATGGCGGCGTTGACGGCCAGCATCAGGTCGTCGGTGGCGATGTAGCGTTCGGTGCTTTGGAATTTCATCGGAGCAGGTGCGCAGAAGTGGGGAGGCAAGGGTACCGTGGCGGTGGCTGTCCAGGTCTCCACGAAAAAGGCACCGCCTCACGACGGTGCCTTCTTGCGTTTGCCCATGCCGCTGACGGCGCAGGCGGTGGCGGATCACATGGCCTTGATCAGCTCATCGGCGAATTCCGAGCACTTCACTTCCTTGGCGCCTTCCATCAGGCGGGCGAAGTCGTAGGTGACGGTCTTGTTGCCGATGGCCACGTCCATCGCTTCGATGATGGCGTCGGCGGCTTCGTTCCAGCCCATGTAGCGCAGCATCATTTCACCGGACAGGATCACCGAGCCGGGGTTGACCTTGTCCTGGCCGGCGTACTTGGGCGCGGTGCCGTGGGTGGCTTCGAACACAGCGTGGCCGGTGACGTAGTTGATGTTGGCACCCGGCGCGATGCCGATGCCGCCGACCTGCGCGGCCAGCGCATCGGAGAGGTAGTCGCCGTTGAGGTTGAGTGTGGCGGAAACGTCGTACTCGGCCGGACGCAGCAGGATCTGCTGGAGGAAGGCATCGGCGATGGCGTCCTTGATGATCAGGCCGGCGCCGGGCTTGCCGTCCGGGATGATGTGCCAGGGACCGCCATCCAGTTCCACCGCGCCGAAGTGCTCGCGCGCCACCTTGTAGCCCCAGTCGGCGAAGGCGCCTTCGGTGAACTTCATGATGTTGCCCTTGTGCACCAGGGTCACCGACTTGCGCTTGTTGGCGATGGCGTACTCGATGGCGCTGCGCACCAAGCGCTCGGTGCCCAGGAAGGAGACCGGCTTGATGCCGATGCCGACCTGCACCGGAAGCTCGCGTGCCGGGGCGCCGACGGTTTCCAGCGCGGCCTGCCAGCCGGCGTTCTTTTCGGCCGAACCGAAGCGGATCTTGCCGTAGGCCTGCGGGAATTCGCGTTCGAGGAAGTCCAGCACCTTCTGTGCGTCGGCGCTGCCGGCGGACCATTCGATGCCGGCGTAGATGTCTTCACAGTTCTCGCGGAAGATCACCATGTCCACCAGTTCCGGGCGCTTGACCGGGCTGGGCACGCCCTTGAACCAGCGCACCGGGCGCAGGCAGACGTAAAGGTCGAGCATCTGCCGCAGCGCGACGTTGAGCGAGCGGATGCCGCCGCCGATCGGCGTGGTCAGCGGGCCCTTGATGCTGACCAGATAGTCGCGGCAGGCCTGTACGGTGGCATCCGGCAGCCAGGTGCCGAACTGGTTGTTGGCCTTTTCGCCGGCGAAGATTTCCATCCAGTGGATCTTGCGCTTGCCGCCGTAGGCCTTCTCGACCGCGGCGTCGAGCACGCGCACGCTGGCGCGCCAGATGTCCGGGCCGGTGCCGTCGCCTTCGATGAAGGGGATGATCGGGTTGTCCGGCACGTTCAGGGTGCCGTTGCTGATGGTGATCTTTTCGCCGCCGGCGGGCGGGGTCAGGACGGGGTCGGCCATGGATTCCTCCAGAAGTGCCGCGACCGGCTGCCGGTCGCTCGGTGGGGTGAACAGTCGCGTATTGTCCTAGGTTTCGGGGCGCAGCGCCAAACCGGTGAAAGCCGTGGCGACAATCCCGCGCCGGGCAGGGCTGGCCGTGGGCGAACGCTTCCCGCACAATTCCCCGTTGGTCTTGGCATTGGCGGGAGTTGTCTGGTGGATCTGGAGCAGGTGCGCGAATACCTGGCGGGCATCGACTGGACCCGCCAGTTCGACCCGGCCACGCTGCGGCGAGCCAATGGCTACCTGAAGGACAACCACCTGGAAAGCCTGCGCTACGAGCCCGAGCGGCGTGGCGGCGGGCGTTTGCGGGCGCTGGTGCGCGGCAGCGGCGAGGCGATCTACGAGCCGTGGATCCAGTTCCGCCCCGACGGCAAGAAAGACGTGGTGGTGTCCGGTTCCTGCGATTGCCCGGTCAACGGCCCCTGCAAGCACCAGGCGCTGGTGCTGCTGTACGTGCAGATGTTCCCGCCCTCCACCTGGCCGAAGGATGTGCCGCCACCAGCACCGGCGCCGATGCCGCCGACCTCGCCGGTGGAGCATCTGGATGCGCTGCCGGCCTGGCTGCGCACCGCGATGGAAGGGCAGGCCGGCCAGGTGCCGCAACGCTCCTCGCAGGACTGGGACCGGTGGTTGTCGCAGCTTTCGCGCGTGGCCGCAGGCGAGGCCAGCGACACCCGCGCCGACGCCGAGCGCAGCTTCGGCCTGATCCTGCGGCAGTTGGATGATCACCTGGCGGTACAGCCGGCCTTTCTTCGGCCCGGGCGCGGCCGCAATGCCGGACTGGTGGATCCGCAGCCATTGCGGCTGGAAGACGGCGGCCCGGTGCCGGAACCGGAAGGCGGCTGGAACGGGGAGGATCTGGTGGCGCTGGCGACCTTGCTGGAAGCCGCCGGGCCGGGCAGCCGGCGCAATGATCCGGTGTTGCTGGAGTCGGCCCATGCCGAGGCCGCGCTGGCGGATCTGATGACGCGCCACCCGCTGTACTGGGAGCGGGGCAGCGTGCCGCTGGAGATCGGCCCGGATGTGCCGCTGCAACTGGAATGGCACGATCGCCCGGATGGCAGCCAGCAGCTGGCGGTGGGCATGGAAGATGCCGCCGACACCCTGCTGCTGCGCGCGCACGGCATGTGGTACGTGCAGCCGGAAGCGCGTCGCGTCGGCCGCGTGAGCGGGGATGCGCAGTTGCTGGAACTGGTCGACAGCGCCCCGAACCTGCAACCGGAAGACGTCGCCGAACTCCAGCAGCGCCTGGCCGGGGTGAAGGGTCTGCCACTGGCGATGCCGCGTCCGCGCCGGCTGCGTGAGCTCAGGACCACGCCGGTGCCGGTGCTGGTGATGGGCGTGGCCCACATCGATCTGCACGCGCGCAATCCGCAGCGCATGCCGCTGCGGCTGGGCTGCGCGCAGTTGCATTTCGATTACCAGTCGCATCGCGTCGCGCCGTATTCGGGCGATGCGCGGGTGCGCGTCGGGCAGGGCGAGGAGGTGGTCGAGATTGTTCGCGATGTCGCGGCCGAGCAGCGTGCCGAGGCGGCGCTGACGCAAGCCGGCCTGGTCGATGCCACGCTGTGGGGCTACGACATGGCGCTGCGGCACGAACAATTCTCTTTGAACCAGTACCTGCTGCAACCGGACCGCCGCCGCCAGCCGCTGGCACCCGACGCCTGGGCCGAGACGCTGGATGAACTGGCCGGAGCCGGTTTCCGGATCGAATACAGCCGCGAATTCCCTCGTGATGACGTGGTGGAAATCGATGACTGGCATGCCGAACTGGACGAGTTCGGCAATGCCTGGTTCGATGTTTCGCTCGGCATCGACGTGGAAGGCGAACGCATCGATCTGCTGCCGATCCTGCGCCGGGTACTGGCCGATCCGGCCTTCCCGATGGCGCCGCTGCCGGACGAGGCCGAGGACGCTGGCTGGAAAGTGCGGCTGGATGAAAACCGCAGTGTGCGCCTGCCGATGAAACGCCTGCGCGCGATGCTTGAACCGCTGCTGGAATGGTTGCAGGAAAGCGATGACGGCCTGCGCCTGCACCGCACCCAGGCCGAGGCCCTGCGTCGCGTGGGCGAGGATGCCGGCCTGCCGTGGCGCGGCGGCGAACGCCTGCGTGCACGGCTGGAGGAGCTGCGCGCCAACCGGGCACCGGTGCAGGCGCCGGAAGGTTTTCGCGCCGAACTGCGTCCCTACCAGCGCGACGGACTGGCGTGGCTGAACTTTCTGTCCGATGCTGGGCTGGGCGGCGTGCTGGCCGATGACATGGGCCTGGGCAAGACGGTGCAGGTGCTGGCCCATCTGGTGTCGGAAAAGGCACGCGGAAAGCTGGATGAGCCGGCCCTGGTGGTGGCGCCCACCAGTCTGGTCGGCAATTGGCGCGACGAGGCCAAACGCTTCGCGCCGGACCTGGAGGTGCTGGTGCTGCATGGCGCCGACCGCGCCGCGCACTACGATTCGATCAGTGATGCCGACCTGGTCATCACCACCTACCCGTTGCTGCCGCGCGACCGTGACGATCTGTGCCGGCAGCGTTTCTCGCTGCTGATCATGGACGAGGCGCAGGCGATCAAGAACGCCCGCAGCCAGGCCGCGCAGGTGGTGCGCGAAATTCCCGCACAGCGGCGTCTGGCGATGACCGGCACGCCGCTGGAAAACCATCTGGGCGAGCTGTGGGCGCAATTCGATGCGGTCGAACCGGGCCTGCTCGGCAGCGAATCCAGCTTCACCCGCAACTACCGCACCCCAATTGAAAAGCACGGCGACACCGAGCGGCAGGAGCGCCTCAGCCGGCGCGTGGGCGCGCTGCTGCTGCGCCGCCGCAAGGAGGATGTGCTGACCGAACTGCCGCCCAAGACCGAGATCGTGCATTCGCTGGAACTGCTCGGCGCGCAGCGCCAGTTGTACGAAACCCTGCGTCTGGCGCAACACGAACGGGTGCGCGAATCGATCCAGCAACGTGGCCTCGGGCAATCGGGCATCGTCGTCATCGATGCACTGCTGAAGCTGCGCCAGGCCTGTTGCGATCCGCGTCTGGTCAAGCTGGAGAGTGCGCGCAAGGTCAAGGACTCGGCCAAGCTCGATGCCCTGCTGGAGCTGATTGACGGCCTGCGCGAAGAAGGCCGGCGGATGCTGGTGTTTTCCCAGTTCACCCAGATGCTGGCGCTGATCGTGCAGGCGCTGGACAAGCGCAAGATCAAATATCTGAGCCTGACCGGCGACACGCCTTCCACTGCCCGTGCCGATCTGGTGCGCGAGTTCCAGGACGGCGACGTGCCGGTGTTCCTGATCAGCCTGAAGGCCGGCGGCGTCGGCCTCAACCTGACCGCCGCCGACGCGGTGATCCATTACGACCCGTGGTGGAACCCGGCAGTGGAATCACAGGCCACCGACCGCGCCCACCGCATGGGCCAGGACAAGCCGGTGTTCGTCTACAAGCTGATCTGCGCCGGCACTGTCGAGGAAAAGATCCAGGCGATGCAGGAACGCAAGGCGGAACTGGCGCGCGCCGTGCTCGAAGGCGGCAGTACCGCCGCGCTGCGCTTCGACGAAGCCGATCTGGCTGAACTGTTCGCACCACTCTGACGGGGCTCGCGGCAGAGCGCGCCCGAAACGCGGTCAACGCGGATCGACGGCTTCCACCCAAGGCTGGTGGCGTCGCCCGTGCACCAGTTCCACCTGGTAGCGACGATCCGGCTCGACGGCCGGATGCGTGGCGTGCGTGCCGATCACCGGATGGAAGCGCGCCGGCACATGGATGCGGTCGATATCGATGCTGCGGATGATGCCGCTGTAGAACGGTGGTGCCGATTCCGGCTCGCGCATCACGGTCACCGCGACCACGCCGCTTGCGATCAGATATCGGCGAGGGTCCGGGTAGCGGATGCGCAGCGACTTGGGATCGGTGCCGGCATCGATGACGAACAGGCGGCTGCGCGTGTCGCGTTCGTCCAGCCAGTTGTGCTGCGCGGCCCGGAGGCGCTGGGCCAGCTCTTCGCGATAGGGACCACCGGCTGCGCCCGGCCCGCTTTCAAGCGCCTGATAGCTGTGCTGTGCACGCTCGAGTGCGGCCGCATGTGCCGCTCCATCGAATTCAAGCACCAGCCATGCCTGCCGTTGTGCCGTCTGGTGGCGCCACAGCTGCCAATCCGTGGGCGGAACATCGCCGAGGTCGAAACCCAGTTCGCGCAGACGGGCCGCATCCAGCCAGCGGGCTTGGCGCTGGTAGGGCAGGGCGTGGCTGCCGCCGCTGCTCTGATGCGCGGCGACGCGCCAGTTCAACTGCAGGGCCAGCGCGCTCTTTTCCCGCTCCAGCCCCCACTGGTAGGGCACGTGCAGTTCGCGTTCGGTCAGCCGCAGCCGGCTGTCTTCGGCGCTGCGGTTCCAGCCAACGCCGGCCAGGATGAGAGCATTCACCGCCAGGATCAGCGCGGCGCCGAGCCACAGCAGTCGGCGGGCTGCCGTCGACAGTTTCATGTGCGCTCCTCCCGGCTCTGGCCTGCGGCCCGACGCAAACGCCCGAACACGAACAGCAACAGCACCGCCGTCAGCGCCAGCAGCGCGAAGAACAGGTACTTGGGCACCGCATCCCACCACCAGTCGAAGAAACGCGTGTAAAGGAAGATCGCGAAGAAGGTGACCCCGGTGTTGACCACCTCGCCCCAGCCGCGACGGATACCGAGCCAAATCGCCGCAGCACTGAACAGGAAGCCGGCGACCTGGTAAACATGCTGGATCACCCGGGTCGAGCCGGACAGATAACTGCCCCAGGCCCAGTTGGCCAGCAACAGCATCGGCAGCATCAGGCACAGCAGGCCGGACACGCGCCAGGTCTGGGCGAAACCGGCGTGGCGGCTCTGATCGATGAACTGCGGTAGGCAGAACAACACGACCGCGGCCGGAAAGAAGTTCTCCGGCCGTTCACCGAATCCCAGCCAGTACATGCCGCCGAAGGTGCCGGTACGCGCCGCGATATACGCGGCAATGCACGCGATGCCGGCCACCAGCAACAGCCGCAGATCGCAGCTGTAGGCCAGCAGCAGGGCCAGTGCCGCCCACGGCAGCAGGGCCGTGTCCGAGGGCGCGAGGTTGAACAGCGTGCCGAGCAGGCTGATGTTGATCACGAAGCAGGCAAAAGCGACCAGCGCCGCCAGCTTGGTGAAGTAGCCGCTGGCATCGTGCTCGCGGATGAGCACACAGGCCAGCAGCGAACCCAGCGAGGCCGCCAGCAGCACGCCAACCTGCCAAGGCGTGGCCAGCAAGCCCCAGAATCGGTGGAACAGGAAATACACCGCCGCTGCCAACGCCACCGCGCCGAGGAAGGACACGATCCGCATGCCGAGCGAGAGGTGACGCGCGCCGGCGTCGTAGTCGATGTTGAATTGCCGTGCCAGCGTCGCCAGCAGCTGGCGATGGTGCACCGCGACCGCTTCGCGCCATGCTGGATCGGGCGCGGGCACGCCTTCGTCGGCCAGGCGGCGCAGTTCCTGATCGAAGCCGACGATCGCATCGGCACGCTGTTGTGCGCTGCTCCTGTTCATGCGGGAACTGTCTGCGGCCCGGGTTTCCATGTCGCGAGTATGCACGAGTGCCGGATTCATGCCGCATCGGACCAGCGCATCGCGCGAAGACCGCGAGCACGGGTTTTCAGGTCAGCGTGTTTGCACGCGCTTATCGTGATCGGTGTCCAATCGCTATGCTGTAGCGCCCGGCACTGTGCCGGCAGATCGAGTTGCCCCCATGTCCCGCTCCCTGCGCATCGCGCTTGCCCAGTTCGATTTCCCGGTTGGTGCGATCGCGGCCAATGCTGCGCGTATCGGCCGGATGATCGCGCAGGCGCGTGACGAATATTCCGCCGATGTGGTGCTGTTCCCCGAGCTGGCGCTGTGCGGTTATCCGCCTGAAGACCTGCTGCTGCGTCCGGCCTTTGTCGCGCAATGTGCACAGGCGATGCAGGCGCTGGCGCGGGAAGTGCACGGCATCGTGGCGCTGGTGGGCTGGCCAGAGCAGGATGGCGATGCGCTGTTCAACGCGGTCGCGGTGCTGCGTGATGGAAAGATCGAGGCCAGCGTGCGCAAGCGCGAACTGCCCAATTACGCGGTGTTCGACGAACGCCGCCACTTCAGCACCGATCCCGATCCGGCTGCCGGTGTATTCGAGGTCAGCGGCGTGCCGCTGGGCGTGCTGGTATGCGAAGACCTGTGGTATCCCGCGCCGCTGGCCGCCGCCGCGCAGCAGGGTGCGGCGCTGGTGCTGGTGGCCAACGCTTCGCCGTTCGAGCACGACAAACCGGCGCGACGCGATGCACTGCTGGCGCAGCGGACCGCGGAGAGCGGCGTGGCGCTGGCCTATCTGAATCTGGTCGGCGGGCAGGACGAACTGGTATTCGATGGGGGCTCGCTGCTGGCCGATGCCGATGGCCGGGTGCATCCGCCCGCCCGCGCCTTCGAGGAACACTGGCTGCTGGCCGATTTCGATGCCGCCACACGTCGCTTCACACCGGTGGCATGGCCGTCCGAATCCGACCGCAGCCGCGCGGCCCTGAGTTGGCGCGCGCTGGTGCGCGGCACTGCCGACTATGTGCGCAAGAACGGTTTTTCCCGCGTATTGCTGGGTTTGTCCGGCGGGGTGGATTCGGCCATGGTGCTGGCGATCGCGGTCGATGCGCTGGGAGCGGAAAATGTCACGGCGGTACGGCTGCCGTCGCGCTACACCAGTGGCCTGTCCAACGACCTGGCGGCCGAACAGGCCAGTGCGCTTGGCGTCAGCCTGCACACTCTGGCGATCGAGGCGCCCTTCGCCGCCTATCTGGACACCCTGGCGCCGCTGTTTGCCGGGCACGCGCCGGATGTCACCGAGGAGAACCTGCAAAGCCGCTGCCGCGGGGCGCTGATGATGGCGCTGGCCAACAAGTTCGGCGGGCTGCTGCTGACCACCGGCAACAAGAGCGAATACGCGGTCGGCTACGCGACGATCTACGGCGACATGTGCGGCGGCTACGCACCGATCAAGGATGTCTACAAGTCGGATGTGTTCGCGCTGTGCCGTTGGCGCAACACGCAGGGCGACGGCGAGCGGATTCCCGAAGCGGTGATCGCGCGCGCGCCCAGCGCGGAACTGCGTGAAGGCCAGACCGACCAGGATTCACTGCCACCCTACGAGGTGCTGGATGCGCTGCTGGAACGCCATATCGAAGGCGGCGCCGACGCGCAGGAACTGATCGATGCCGGTTTCGATGCCGCCATCGTGCAGCGCGTGCTGCGGCTGGTGCGGCTGGGCGAATGGAAGCGCCGCCAGGGGGCGCCGGGTCCCAAGGTCAGCCGCCTGGCGTTCGGGCGTGAGCGGCGCTATCCGATCACCTCGGGCTGGAGCTGAGAGCGCCCATCCCGGCCGACCGGGTGGATCAGTCACCGGCCAGCACCAAACCGGGCAATAGCAACAGCGCGGCGATACGTCCGATCAGGCCCGCCATCGTGTCAGCCGTGGCGTTCCAGTGCCGGCAGTGCGGCATCGGCGCGCAGGTCGTCGGCGTGGTAACTGCGCTTGTCCGAGCCGAAGGGCGAGAGCTTGCGCCACCAGGCGCGTTCGGCCGGCCAGTCGCCGCGCAGGTAGGGATGGTCGGGGTAGTTCAGTTCCAGTACCCGGCGTGCGTCCACCGCCAATGTGTCCTGGCCCAGACGCTGATAGGCCTCGCTCATCACCGCCAGCGCATCGCTGGTGTAGATGCTCTGCGGATAGTGTTCGATCACGTGCTTGCTGCGGTTGGCGGCGGCCACCCAGGCGCGACGTTCCAGATAGAACACCGCCACGTTCATGTCATGGCGCGCCATCTGGTTGCGCAGATGCACCATCTTGGCGCGCGCATCAGCGGCGTAGCGGCTGTTGGGGTAGCGCTGGATCAGATCACCGAAGTCATTGAACGACTGCTGCAGCGAAACCTGCTCGCGCTGCGCTGGGTCCAGCCCGGCAAAGCGGATCAGCGCGCCGTCGTTGCGGTTGAAGTTCACCAGACCACGCAGGTAGTACATGTAGTCGATGTGCGGATGCGCCGGATAGGTGCGGATGAAACGATTGATCGCGGAGGTGGCGTCCTCGGGCTTGTTGCCCTTGTAGTAGGCGTAGGCCAGTTCAATCTGCGCCTGTTCGGTGTAGGGGCCGTAGGGGAAACGCGCGATCAGACGCTGGTAGTAGCGCTGCGCACGGGCCGCGTTGCCGACCTCCAGTGAACCCTTGGCCTCGGCGTACAGGCCTTCCACGGGCAACGTTTCGAGTGGGTCCTGCCGGTTGAAACGGCCGCAGGATGCCAGCAGCAGGGCGAGCGTGAGGAAGATGGCGAGGCGGGCAATGCCGGTAATTCGGGTCATCGAAGGCTCTGTGATGCCGCGATCAACGCGGAGCGGCGCATAATAGCTGAAAGCAGGGAATCGGCCATTAAGAAGCCGTGAAGCCGCCGGCCGCGTGCCGTGGGTTCAGATTCCCGCCCGCCCCGGATTGCTGTGAACCACTTCATGAACACACCTGATGAGCCCGACATCGCGGCACGCCGCGCCCAGATCCCGCTGGAAGCCGCCGGGCGCCGCATCGACCAGGTCCTGGCCGAACTGTTTCCCGAGTTCTCGCGCTCGCGCCTGACAGCCTGGATCAAGGCCGGTGAGGTCCGGGTGGATGGCCGCACCCCGCGCCCGCGTGATGCAGTGCGCGGCGGCGAAACAGTGGACATCCACGCCACACTGGAAACGCCAGCGGCGATGGTGGCGGAACCGATCGCACTGTCGCTGCTGTACGAGGACGAGCACCTGCTGGTGCTGAACAAGCCGGCCGGGCTGGTGGTGCATCCGGGCGCCGGCAACCACCAAGGCACGCTGGTCAACGCCTTGCTGCACCACGATGCGGCACTGGCATCGCTGCCGCGCGCCGGCATCGTGCACCGGCTGGACAAGGACACCTCCGGTGCGCTGATCGTGGCGCGCACGCCGCAAGCGCAGGCCGCGTTGACGGAACAACTCGCGGAGCGCCGCATCCATCGCCAGTACGAGGCCATCGTCAACGGCGCGATCATCGCCGGCAACAGCATCGACGCACCGCTGGACCGGCACCCGGTCGACCGTCTACGCCGTGCCGTGGTCGAGGATGGCAAGCCGGCCGTCACGCATTACCGCGTGCGCGAGCGTTACCGCATCCACACCCGTATCGAGTGTGTACTGGAAACCGGCCGCACCCACCAGATCCGCGTGCACATGGCGCACATCCGTCATCCACTGCTCGGCGATCCGCTCTACGGTGGATCGTTGCGGCTGCCGAAGGCGGCCAGCGAGGAACTGATCACCACGCTGCGCGGTTTCCGGCGCCAGGCGCTGCATGCGGAAAAGCTGGCACTGGAGCATCCGGTCACGGGCGAGCCGCTGGACATCACCGCACCGGCACCGCCCGATCTGCTGGCCCTGGCGGCTGCATTGCGTGCCGACATGGCCGAACACCAGGATGACCACTGAACACCTGATCCAGCCGGACTGGCCGGCCCCGCAGAATCTGCGCGCGGCAGTCACGACCCGGTTGCTGCCCGGTGCGTCGCAGCCGCCATTCGATGCCTTCAACCTGGGTGCGCACTGCGGCGATGCTGCCGACGCGGTGGCCGCCAACCGCCAGCGACTGATCGAACTGGCGGCGCTTCCCCATCCGCCGCACTGGCTTTCACAGGTGCATGGCACTGGCGTGCATCGTGTGCTCTCACGCGAACCTGTCTCCATGCCGCGACAGGCCGATGCCGCCGTCACCGATGTTCCCGGCGCGGTGCTGGCGATCCTCACAGCCGATTGCCTGCCGGTATTGTTCGCCACGAAAAATGGCAGTGAAATCGCCGCCGCACACGCCGGCTGGCGCGGATTGGCCGCGGGCGTGCTCGAAGCCACTGTCGCAGCCATGCGCAGCGCACCGGAAAACATCCTGGCCTGGCTCGGCCCGGCTGCCGGACCAGCCCATTATGAAATCGGCGAGGAAGTGCGTGCCGTCTTCGTCGACCCCGATCCCGCTGCGGCAACCTGCTTTGTTGCCATCCGGCCCGGACACTGGCTGGTCGATCTTTACGCCCTGGCACGCCGCCGCCTGGCCGCCGCAGGCGTAACCGCCGTATCCGGCGGCGACCTGTGCACGATATCCGACCCGCAGCGCTTCTATTCCTGGCGCCGCGATGGGCGCACCGGGCGTATGGCGTCGCTGGTGTGGCTCGCGCGTTGAATTTTGTGTCTGAATTCCAATTCTCTCGCCACCGATTGGGTTGGGCGTCCTGAGGCAGAAAATCAAGGCAGCCCCCGGGCGCGCCATGCTCAGGCAGAACACGTTCCGCAGGGGTCCGGATCAACTCCGTCTTCGGTCATGCGTCCACCTTTCGTTGTCGGGGTTCATTGAAAGGACCGGGCGGTTCGTGAGGAGTTGGTGGCTTCGGCCGGACGCGTTCAGGGTAAGGTGCTCTGTTGACGCTTGGTCCAGCCATCCCGACGCCGGGGGGACTCTGGCAAAACGCACTCCAGTCCGGGGAGAGGTCCCGCGAGGCTGGCCCGGGGAGGATTCATGCAACCAAACAGCTTGCCGATGGGTACGAGCCGCACCAGGTTCCTGCTGCTGACTTTTGCTTTGCCTGCGGTGCTGGGCTATTTCATCGTGATTCTGGGGGTGTTGGCCGATGCGACCGGGCCCCGGGAATTCACTTATCAGACCTTGCATCATGTTGAAGGTGGGCAGGAGGACTTCGAGCGTCTCAAGACCCAGGTCGCAGTGCTGGATGTGGGCGATCCGCGCATACAGAAAATATCACTGCATGCGCATGATCAGGTGGAGGAAAGGTGTGAGGGCCGCGTTTCCAGGCTGGAGGTGATCTTCCACGCCCAAGTTTGGGATGTGAGTATTCAGGAGCCCCATGCAGCGCTGCTCCAGCAAGCTTACGCGTTGGGGTTGGGGTCTCCATGCAGCGGCTTGCGATTCACCATGAAATCCGCGGGAGGCGCAACAGATCAGGGTTGGCTGATGCCGCTTTTCCTGGTTCCGTTGGCTGCCCTGATCCTGTTGTTCAATGGGCTTTCACGGCGCGGCTGGCGCCCTCTTTGGCTTAACTGGGCCGATTGGCAGCCCAGCGTGGGTCGGGTAGTAGCGTTACGGCTGGGCGCGGGTTATGGAGTGGTGGCCCTGCTGGTCGTGATTGCGCTGGGTGCGCTGGCTGATCTTGCCGAGTGGCTGCCAGAGCGGTCGGACATGCTTCCCACGCTGGAACATTGGCCCTGGCTGATAGTTGCCAGTCTCATTGCGCCCGTCTTCGAGGAATTCATTTACCGGGCGTGGTTGCTGGAAAGGCTCACACGGGTGATGCGTGAATCCACGGCGCTGCTGCTGAGTACAGCGTCTTTCGCTGCCATCCACCTGCCTTCGTCGATATTCGAGTGGTTGAACTTCTTCCTGGTGGGGTTGGTGCTGGGCCTGCTCTGGCTGCGTACCCGTTCCTTGCTGGCGGTTGTCCTGGCACACGGGCTCTACAACGGAATGCTGCTGATACTGCAGATCCTGCTATCCAGCTGAGTGTCATGGCAATCAAGCCAGTGGTGCTTGCAGGTACGAGCTTGCCGCCTGATCGCACACTTGCCGTCTGATCGCGCAGACGGGTGTTTCTGTCAGCGCTATGAAAAAGCCGCCGGTTTCCCGGCGGCTTTTTTGTTTCGAGTGTGGGGCTGGATCAGCGGCGGCTGTTGCGGCGCTTGCCGGGCTTTTTGGTCAGCGCCGGGTCGAGGCCGGCGTAGACCAGTTGGGAAGGTGCCCGGTGCGAGCGCACGATGTCGCCGGTCTTGGGCAGCTTGCCGCCGGTCAGGCGGGCGATCGAGAAGCGGTCCTGCACCGAGGTGACTTCCACCGAGCCGATTTCGGTTTCCTGGCTGCCCAGGCTGATGCCGGTTTCCGGATCGATCAGGGCCTCGCCCTTGGCCATCAGCGACAGACGATCACCGACCTGCACCGCGCCGGCGCCCAGGTTGAGGTAGATGCCGTTGCCATCGGCCTTGACCACCGAGCCGCTGGCCGGGCGTGCGCCGATCTGCGCGATCAGGTCGTAGACGCCTTCGTTGATCGCGGCGGTGACAGCCTGACCGATCGGGGTCTTGGAGTACTGGTTCATGAAGCCGCCCATGGCGTTGCTGCTGCCAAAGCGCGCCGCGCCGAAGCCGATGCCCGAGTCCTTGATTTCCCGATCCACCTGGTTGGTGAAGATCACCTCGCTGGTGGTGGCGTCGATCAGGCGGAAGTTCATGCCGATCATCGAGGTCTTGCTGCCGACATGCACATTGCCCAGCAGGCCGCCGAGGCGGGTGCCGGAGGCCAGTGCGCCGACGTTGACGTTGTTGCCGGCCACGCCCGGCTCGTAGCTGGTGATGACCACTTCGATCAGGTATTCGGCGCCGAGCACGCTACCGATCTGCGCCGCCGAGGGCTGCGCGACGCGGCCGGAGGCGCCGAAATCCTGTTCCTGCAGCACATTGCCGATGGCCTGGCGCTCTACCATGCGGAAGCGGCCGGTCTGGTGCATCACGTCGGTGATCATGGCCTCGATGCCGTTCACCGGCACCGACTGGTAGGCGAACGAAATGTCGGAGGAATAGCCGCTGCTGTTGCTCATGCTGTAGCTGCGCATGCTGGAGCGGTTGTCGACCTTGCTGACCGCCACGCGGGTCTTCGGGCCCTGGTAATCGGACCAGTTCACATCGACCAGATACAGCGTGTTGACCTCGGACAGATCACTGGGTGAAGGCAGTGGAATCGACTGGCCGTTGGCCTGGGCGTAGGCGACATATTCGGCGGCGTGGGCGCCCAGTGGCATCAGGGCGGCCAAGGCGGTGGTGGCGAGGATGTGCTTGAGGTTCATGCTGTACCTATATGCGTTGGAGCGGATGCGGACTGGATACGCGGGACATGCTATCGGCGGCACAAGGCCACCAGAAAGGCCGGAGTCGATGTGTGGATACGGGAAGCGGCGATGTTTTCGGTCCTTGGTCGCCGGATTTGTTCAGCTGCCGTCAATGGTAGGGATTTCCCGTGTCGCTTGCATGCGCCCGGACGCGCTTGAATCCTCCTCGGCCGCCCCGCACCTTGTGGACATCGCGGCTCTTTGCCGCCCCGCAAAGTTTGATACGGAACATCACGATGAGAATGGACAAGCTCACCTCGCGCTTCCAGCAGGCGCTCAGCGATGCGCAGTCGCTGGCCGTCGGGCGCGACAACAATATGCTCGAACCGGTGCACGTGCTGACCGCCCTGCTGGACCAGTCCGGCGGTTCCACCCAGCCGCTGCTGGCGCAGGCAGGTGTCAATGTCGGTGCCTTGCGCACGCGCCTGGGACATGCGCTGGAGGCGTTGCCGCAGGTGCGCGGGCAGGAAGGCAACATCAACATCTCCGCCGACCTCAACCGCGTACTCAACCTCACCGACAAGCTGGCGCAGCAGCGCGGCGATGCCTTCATCGCCAGCGAGCTGTTCGTGCTGGCGGCACTGGAGGACAAGGGCGCCGCCGGCGATGCGCTGAAGGCCGCCGGCGCGGATAAAACCCGCATCGAGGCCGCGATCGAGAAGATCCGGGGTGGCGAATCGGTGCAGTCGGAAAGCGCCGAGGAAACTCGCCAGGCGCTGGAGAAATACACCATCGACCTGACCGCGCGCGCCGAGTCCGGCAAGCTCGATCCGGTCATCGGCCGTGACGAGGAAATCCGCCGCGTGGTGCAGGTGCTGCAACGGCGTACCAAGAACAATCCGGTGCTGATCGGCGAGCCGGGTGTCGGCAAGACCGCGATCGTCGAAGGCCTGGCACAACGCATCGTGCACGGCGAGGTGCCCGAAGGTCTGCGCGACAAGCGTGTGCTGAGCCTGGACATGGGTGCGCTGATCGCCGGCGCCAAGTTCCGTGGCGAGTTCGAGGAACGCCTCAAGGCCGTGCTCAACGACCTGGCCAAGAACGAAGGCCAGATCATCCTGTTCATCGACGAACTGCACACCATGGTCGGCGCCGGCAAGGCCGAGGGCGCGATGGACGCGGGCAATATGCTCAAGCCGGCACTGGCGCGCGGCGAGCTGCACTGCGTCGGCGCCACCACGCTGGACGAATACCGCAAGTACATCGAGAAGGACGCCGCGCTGGAGCGGCGCTTCCAGAAGGTGTTCGTGGGCGAGCCCAGCGTCGAGGACACCATCGCGATCCTGCGCGGGCTGAAGGAAAAATACGCCGTGCACCACGGTGTGGAAATCACCGATCCGGCGGTGGTGGCGGCAGCCACGCTGTCGCACCGCTACATCGCCGACCGCCAGCTGCCGGACAAGGCCATCGACCTGATGGACGAAGCCGCCAGCCGCATCCGCATGGAGATCGACTCCAAGCCGGAGGAGCTGGACCGGCGCGAGCGCCGCCTGATCCAGTTCAAGATCGAGCGCGAGGCGCTGAAGAAGGAAAAAGACAGCGAGTCCAGACAACGCCTGGCTGATCTTGAAGCCGAGATCGAAGCGCTGGAGCGCGAGTACTCGGATCTGGAGGAAGTCTGGAAGTCCGAGAAGGCCGCCGTGGCCGGCACCAAGAGCATCAAGGAAGAGATCGACCAGGCCCGCATCGCGCTGGATGCCGCGATGCGCCAGGGCGACTACGCGCGGGTGTCGGAAATCCAGTACGGCCAGATTCCGCAGCTGGAAAAGCAGTTGCAGGCCGCCGCTGCGGTCGAGCAGGAAGGCGAAGGGCGCGGTTTCAAACTGCTGCAGGACAAGGTCACCGCCGAGGAAATCGCGCAGGTGGTCAGCCGCTGGACCGGCGTCCCGGTCAACAAGATGCTCGAAGGCGAGCGCGACAAGCTGCTGCGTATGGAGCAGGAATTGCACACCCGCGTCGTCGGTCAGGACGAAGCGGTGGCCGCGGTATCCGATTCGGTGCGGCGCGCGCGCGCCGGGCTTTCCGATCCGAACCGCCCGTCCGGTTCCTTCCTGTTTCTCGGTCCGACCGGTGTCGGCAAGACCGAGCTGTGCAAGGCGCTGGCCGGATTCCTGTTCGATTCGGACGAGGCCATGATCCGCATCGACATGAGCGAGTTCATGGAGAAGCATTCGGTCAGCCGCCTGATCGGCGCGCCGCCGGGCTATGTCGGCTACGACGAAGGCGGCTATCTGACCGAGGCCGTGCGCCGCCGCCCCTACAGCGTGATCTTGCTGGATGAGGTGGAAAAGGCGCATCCGGACGTGTTCAACGTGCTGTTGCAGGTGCTCGACGATGGCCGCCTGACCGATGGCCAAGGTCGCACCGTGGACTTCCGCAACACCGTGATCGTGCTGACCAGCAATCTGGGTTCGAACCTGATCCAGGACATGCCCGGCGACACCGAAGAGGAATACATCCAGATGAAGGCCGCGGTGATGGGCGTGGTGCAGGGCGCGTTCCGCCCCGAGTTCATCAACCGGCTCGATGAAATCGTCGTGTTCCGCCCGCTCGACAAGGCCCAGATCCGGCAGATCGCGCGTATCCAGATCACCCATCTGGAGAAGCGTCTGGCCGAGCGCCAGTTGAAGCTGGACATCTCCGAGGCCGCGCTTGATCTGCTCGGCAATATCGGTTTCGATCCGGTCTATGGTGCCCGTCCGCTCAAGCGCGCGATCCAGCAGCAACTGGAAAACCCGCTGGCGCGGCAGATCCTGGAAGGCAAGTTCAGCAGCGGCGACAGCATCCGGGTGGAGGCCGAAGGCGGGCATCTGGTGTTTGCCAAGATGTGACGGCTTTCCCTCGCCAGTGGTGGGGATCGTCTGAAACGTTCCAGCGAGTCCTTGATGCCCGCATCAAGGGCTCGCACCACGCACGCCCCCATGCAGAGCGCAGCTCGTCCGACAGCACAGCAAGCAGCGCTCTGGAGGCCGTGACCGAATGCAGGGAAGCTGGCTGAGGCGCGCGGCTGATCAGCTTTCTCGATCACCCATCCGAACCAATCCCGCCTCTCTACCGCGCAGGGACTGTCTTCAGAGACGCTCTACCACATTTGTAGTAAATTGAAGTTCCCCATCGAATGCACGCCGACCAGCATGTCCACTTCAACTTCCATCCGGATCGACCAGACACTCTACGATCAGGCACGCAATGAGGCGGCCATCGAGCATCGCACCATCGCCGGTCAGGTTGAGTACTGGGCCAAGGTAGGGCGTGCGGCGCTGGACAACCCGGATTTGCCGGTGAGCTTCATCGTCCAGTCGCTGGCGTCGCTGGCGGAGCCGCGCGACGAGGCCACCGTATTCGTGCCGCGTTCGCCCCGCGCATGAGCTACGGCCTGCGGCAAACACGACGCTTCGCCCGCGTCTACAAAAAGCTGCACGACAACGTCGCGGCAGATGTGGACGACGCTGCCGAGGCGGTGGCGGCCGAGCCGATGCTGGGTGAGCGCAACAACGGCGATCTTGCGACGCTTCGCGTCTACACATTCCATAGCCACGGGCAGTTGTACCTGCTTGGATATACCGTCGATGAAGCCGTCCATCTGGTGTATCTGGAAGCAATTGGCCCGCATGAAAACTTCTACCGCGACCTCAAACGTTCGTAGCGGTGTTTTTTGACTGCCTTTATCTGATCGCAGTTTTTTCGGACCCTGGAAGCTGACTGGCGGCCAGTTCCGCCGCCAACGGGTTGCTGGTGGCGCCGGAGAGTTGGCGCAGGGTGTTGGCCAGGTGCTGTGCTGCGGCGGTGTCGCCACGGGCACGGGCCAGGCGCAGACGTTGCAGTTGGGCGGGCACGAAACCGGGGTTCCAGTTCTCGATCCGGGCCAGCAGCAGCTCGGCGCCGTCGTGGTCGCCGGTATCGGTCAGGGCTTGTGCCAGCCGGGTCTGGACCCGGGCCCGCTGGCGCGGTTCGTCAATGCCATCCAGTGTGCGCAGGGCGTCACGCCAATGTCCGATGGCGGTTTCCGCATTGCCGGCCTGCCAGTGCAGTTCAGCCAGCGTGGCGTCGGCGAGTGCGGCGAGCACGGGATTGTCGTTGTCGGCCAGTAATTCCGGAATCTGCGCAATCAGCAGGTCCACCGGTTCACCCTGCACGGCGGCGACCTGGCGCGCCAGCAGGCCGTGCTGGATCTGGGCCGGCTGCGTGGCGCTGGCGACCGGCAGGCCTTGCAGGGTTGCGTCGGCTTGCCCGGGGTGGCCGGCCTCCAGTTTCGCCTGCACTTCCAGCAGGCCGGCGCGGACTTCGTACGGGTTGCGGCCCAGTTCGCGGTAGCGTTCGCGCGCGGCCGCCGCCAGTTCCATTGCGGCGGCCAGATCCAGTTCGTCCAGACGCAGCCGCGCCAGTGCCAGGTCGACGCCGGCCTGGCCGCCCGGGTCGGCGTTGGCATCGGCCAGTTGCCCGGCTTCGGTCAGGGTTTCCCGGGCCTGTTGGAAATGTCCCAGATCGTGTTCCAGCTCGGCCTGGTTGGTCAGGCTCAGCACCAGCATCGAACCCACGCCCAGACGCCGCTGCAACGCCACCGCACGCACCTGGTGGCGCCAGGCGTCGGTGGTGCGGCCACGGCGTTTGGCCAGGATCGAGGTGTTGGTATAGACCGCCGCCTCGCCGACCAGGTCGTGGGCGCGGCGGAAGCGGATCAGGGCCTGGCCGTACAGTTCGTCGGCCAGGTCCAGCTCGCCGCGGTTTTCGGCCAGGATGCCGAGATTGCCCAGTGCCGACGCCATGCCGTGGTTGTGGCCGATCTCCTCGTAGATGGCCACCGCTTCGTGAAAGCGGGATTCGGCCTGCTCCATGTCGCCGGCACGCCAGTCCATGATGCCCAGGCTGGTGATGGCGTGGGCGGCCAGCCGGGGATCGGTGGCAGCGGCCTGCGTGCGGATGTCCTGGAGCAGTTGCCGGGCCTGTTCGGGCTGGTTCATGCCCAGCTGCGCCTGGGCCAGTTCGTAGCGTGCCCACAGCAGGTTCGGGTCCTGGCTCAGGGCCGATTCGAACAGTGCTCCGGCGGCGCCGGCATCGCCCGCAAGCAAGGCGTGCAGGCCGCGTGCCATGGCCTCGTTGGCGAAGTCGTCGTGCGACATCACGCTGGGCGAGAGCTGGTCGCGCCAGCGGGTGCCGAGGGTGCGGCTCAGTTGCCGACCCATGCCGGTGACCATCGCGACCATGCTGCCCGGTTCGGGTGCCAGCTCGGTGCGGCGCCCTTCGCGGTCGATCAGCACCGCATGGGTTGTCCACTGGTCGCCTTGCTGCTGGATGCTGGTACGCAGCAGGTACTGCACGCCCATCGCGTCTTGCAGCAGCTGCATGATGCGTGCGTCGTCATCGTCGGCCACGCCGTGTGCGGCCAGCAGGCGCTTGACCCGTTCGGCCGGAATCACGTCCAGCGTGCCGGGGCTGTTCAGGGCGCGCGCCATCAGGTTGCGGGCGCCGATGTATTCGTCCTCGACCGCCTGTGCACTGGGCAGCACTGCGATGACCGGCCCCGTGTCATCACCGCCGACGCTGCGCGCGTACAACCACAGGATCAACAGCGCCAGTGCCGGCAGCGCCACGGTGGCCAGAACCCGGCGTGGCCAGCGGTTGTCGCGTGCGCGGACGGTTGCGGCCGGTGCCGGCTGTGTGGCGGATGTTTCGCGCTGGCCGTCATCGCTGCCTTGCGTTGCATCCATCACGCTTGACGCAGGTTCGCCAGCCGCGTTTTCAACAGTGTTGACCTGCGCCACGAAGCGATAGCCGTAACCGTGCACGGTGGCGATCACGGCCTGTTGCTGGCCATCGTCGCCGACCGCGCGGCGCGCCTTCATGATGGCCTGGGAAAACACCGAATCGCTGACCACCAGCCCCGGCCAGGCGGCGGCCTGGAGTTCGTCCTTGGACAGTGCCCGGTCCGGCTGCGTCGCCATGAAGACCAGCAGGTCGAAGATCTTGGGTTCGATGGGAACGATCTGTCCGGCACGGCGCAGTTCCCGCCGCTGGCGGTCCAGTTCGCAGTCGTGGAAGGCCAACACGCTGTCGCTGCTGCGGTCGGCCTCGGAGGCTGGGGGGGGGATCGTCATGGCATCGGCTCGGCGGCGGCATCCTCGGCATGGAGGGGTTGGCATCACCGGTCCCGCCGGCGATGCGTCCATTCAGAGCAGTGCGGACGCAGGGCAAGGGCCCTGGCCCCGGTGCGTGCAGCGCAGGCAGCTCCCGTCCGGCCGTCGCGTCGCACTGATCCGATGGTATCGGCATGGGTGCCGGCAGGCCAGCAGGGCAGCCCGGGTGTGCGCCGGCGGTGCCGGGTTTTCCACGCCAGCGACCGGGCGCCGGGCCTGAAAACCCACTGCAAAAGGAAACCATCAGCAAACCCTCACGTTCCGGAAAGGCTTTGGTGAGGACTGCCGTGCCCGCCGGGAACAGTCTGTAACGGTTCGTCACATCCGCATCAGGGGCGCTTGGTGCAGGCCGGCGGGTGGATGTGGCGACGGATCCGGAAAGTCACCCTGGAGGCGGGAGAACGTGAAGATGAACAGTCGTGGAGATATGGGAACCGGCCTGCGTGCCGGCTGGTGCAGGTGGGCCCATCGCATGTCGGGGATGGTGGTGGCGGGTCTGTTGGTGCTTCCGGCCATGGCACCGGCCTCGGGTGGGACGAGTGCAGCGGGTATCGCGGGCCAATGCACCAGTCTGCCGGAGACCGTGACGCCGAAGGGTGGCGAGGTCGTTCTGCAGATATGTGACGGTGATGGCCAGGTGACGAGCGCCGGCACGCCGTTCGCGCAGGCGTTGACGGTGCGTCTGGAGGCGTGGCCGTCAGGGCCTGCGGCGGGAGCCAAGGGAGGCGCGGTGCTGCCCTTTGTCGAGATCGATTTCGAAGTGATCCCGGCCGCCAATGGTGCCGGCGCTACCCCGGCGCAGGCGACGGTCGTCACCGATCAGGATGGCATTGCCTCGCTGGTGCTGACCGCCAACGCGATTCCGGGGCAATTCCAGGTGCAGGCCCAGGCACAGGGCAAGGGCCTGTCCGGCGCCACTGCGCTGTTCAACCTTTCCAGCGTCGCCGGGGGTGCGGTGCCGGTGGTGCACACCGTGCCGAGCGCATCGGCTCCGGTGCTGGTGGTGCTGGGGCTGGCGGTGTTGCTGGCGGCACGGCGACGCTGAGATGCGCACGGCCCTTCCGGATAGAACCCGATCGAGCAACCGGTGCCAGACGAAAACCGGTTCCAAGGAGGACATCATGTTTTCACGTTTATTCGCAAGTTTTGCTGCGGCCCTGATGGCCGGCGTCATGCTGGTGGCCGCCGGCCCGCTTCATGCGCAGTCGCCGGCGCCCTATCCCAAACCGGATCTGGATATCCGCCTCGCAGGCGAGGCCTACGCGAGTGTCTTGATGGCCGATGGCAGCATCGTGATCGGTGGCGTGTTCAGCCAAGTCAACGGTATTCCACGAAACAATATTGTCCGCATGTTGCCGAACGGGCAGATGGACATGACATGGGATCCGGATATAGGTGGCGCGGTTTATGCGCTGGCGGTGGACTCCAGCGGACGCGTCTATGTCGGAGGAAGGTTCAGCAGCGTGAGGGGCGAGAGCAGAAAAAATCTGGTGCGCCTGTTCGGTGTCGGTCCAGGCGTTGTCGATGCCACCTGGTTGCCTGAGCCGGACGCGGCGGTGCATGCGCTCTTGGTAAGCGACAGCGATACGCCAATGATCATCGCCGGTGGCCGGTTCCTTAATATCGGTGGCGCCAGTCGCCAACGGTTGGCGATGTTGAGTCCTCAGAACGGGCAGGCATTGGCCAGCTGGAATGTGCCAGTCAATGGTGACGTTCATGCGCTCGCCTTCGGTGTACAGCAGGGCTTTCTGCATGTCGGTGGTCGCTTTACCACTATCGGTGGTATTGCCCGCAATCGACTGGCCCGTCTGTTCACTGCGACTGGCGAGGTGGTGGCCAATTGGGATGCGCAGATCGATACCAGCGGCATGTACCCGGAAAGCGCTCCAGGGGTGTATGCCCTGGCGCTGCAGGGCGGATATCTGGTGGTGGGTGGTTCATTCAGGAAGGTGGCCGGTCTGAACCGGTTCGGTCTGGCCCGCATCTATGCGAACAGTACCGTTATGTCCGTTGATGCCAACTGGGCACCCAACCTGAACTACGGTGGTGCGGATGTCGACGTCCAGATTGACGCGATCGCGGTGAGCAGTACCGGCACGGTGTATGTCGGGGGACAGTTCAGTCATGCAGGGTTTTATCCCGACCGTCTGGAGCGCAACGGTCTGGTGCGGATTCCGGCAGGCAGCAGCACCGGCGCTGGTGACCCGGACTGGAATCCCCAACTCGATCGACAAACCCGCACCTTGCAAGTGGCACCCGGTACCGAGATCGTGTACGCCGGCGGTGCTTTCCGCCATGCGCTGGCACTGGATCGTGTCGGTTGGGTCGCATTGGCCTCCAACGGTGCGGCGCTGAGCCGAACCGCGAATCTGGCCGGGCATAATGGCTTGGTCTGGAGTATGGCCAGGCAGCCCGACGGCGGGCTGATCGTGGGTGGTTATTTCCATATGGTTGATGGCAACCAGGTACGCCAATACATCCTGCGTGTGCGGCCGGATGGCACCCTCGATCCGGATTGGCGCCCGCGCTTCAATGACACGGTTGAAACGATCGCCATCGGTGGCGACGGGCGCATCTATGTTGGTGGATCGTTCAGTTCCGTCAACGGGCAGAATCGCTACCGTCTGGCCAAGCTTTGGCCAGATGGATCGCCGGATGCCTCCTGGGTGCCAAGGCCAGTAGACAGCAACGCTTCTATCCAGGCGCTGGCGCTGACCCCGGATGGCAAGATCTACGTGGGGGGGCACTTCAGCGGAATCCGACACGGATCGGACGCGTCGGTGCCGCGCGGTAATCTTGCCCGCTTGTTTACCAGCGACGAGGGAGCCGTGGACAGCACCTGGAATGTTCCGGTAACCCGGAACACGGGGGCTGCCAGCGTTCGCTCGCTGCAACTGTCGCCGGACGGAGGTGCCCTGTATATCGGCGGCCACTTCGATTCCGTCGGCGGTCTACTCCGGGGCAACATTGCCAAGCTGAGTTCTGGCGGGTCGATAGATCATGACTGGGCGCTTCCCACCGACGGGATTGTGGAAGTACTGCACTATGGCGCCGACGGTTGGCTCTATGTCGGAGGATCCTTCACCCAGGTTGGTGGTTACCCACACCACAGGCTGGCCCGGGTTTCACCCACGGGTAATGGCTTGGCTGACGCGGCCTGGAACCCCAGCCCTAATGAAACGCCGTTAGACATCGTGATCGGAGCGGACGCAGCGTATGTCTGTGGCTTCTTCACCCAGATCGGCGGCCAAACCCGGATGGGGCTGGCGAAGGTCAGTCTCACCGGCAGCGGGCAGGTCGATCCCGCATGGAATCCCGTGCAAGATGAAGGTTTTTGTCTGGCGGCTCTACCCGATGGCAGCAATGGGGTTTATGTCGGCGGGATATTGGAGCTCGCCGGTGCCCAGCCGTGGCGGGCGTTGGCACGTTTGCCGGGCACGGGCAGTGATGTGATCTTCGCCAACGGCTTCGAGCCCTGAGTTCCGGCCCGGCATCCCCGGCTGCGAGGCCAGCCGGGGATGAATTCAGCGCGGGAAAGCACGCGGGGAAAAACAGGGCGTCATGCGTTGTGGGTCGGCGGACCGGTTTCGTGAAGACGCCGGCTGCACCACAATGGATGCTCCCGGTTTTCGATCAGGTGTGAAGTGCCACTGGCCGCTGCACAACCCTGCCACCCACGATGAACGGACAGGTCCAGGATTCCGATGCCAGCACTGCGGCCGAAGCGGAGCGCGGCGCATTGTGGCCACCGCCGGAACCCGCACCGCTGCCGCTGTCCAAGGGTGGATGGAAGCCGCGCCTGCGCAGTGCGTTGGTGTTCTGCGGGTGGTTGGCGCTGGGGGCTGCGTTCGGTTACGCGGCGACGGCGCTGTCATGGGAGATCAGCGGCATGCAGTGGCTGGTCGGAACGCTGGCCTTCATTTTCGCCGGATGGTTGAACCTGATCCTGCATGAAGCCGGGCACGCACTGGCCGGGATCGCGTTCGGGCAGCGTGCCTATGCTTTCGGCATCGGGTCTTGGCGGCTGGAGCGCGGGCAGGCCGGTTGGCATGTGCGCAAGGGTGGTGCGATCAGCGGTGTCGGTGGGTTTGCGGCATTGGCGCCGCGTGCAGGCCGGGCCGGGTCACGCCGGGATATGGTGGCGTTCCTGCTGGGCGGCCCCTTCGCGAACCTGCTGACCGGCGCGGCGGGTCTGGCGCTGTTGCACTGCTGGCAGCCGCCTGCGCTGTTGGCGGCGGCGCTGGTCGGCGCGGTACTGTCGGCGTTGCTGCTGGGGGTGGTCAATCTGCTGCCGTTCCGCAGCAAGGGCTGGTATTCGGACGGCCTCAATCTGCTGCACCTGTTGCGCAACAATGCATCGGCGCGCGCCCGGATACAGGCGACCCAATTGCTGGGCCTGAGTCTGGCCGGCGTGCGTCCGCGTGATTGGCCGCCGCAGCTTCTGCCCGATACCGATACCGAGGACGGCGACCCGGCGCTGGTGTCCGGATTACTGGCGCTGCATCTGGTCTGCGCAATTGATCAGGATGAGCGCGAAGCGGCTGATCTGCTGGCACAGCGCCTGGCACCGATGCTCTACGACGTGCCGGAGGCCATGCGCGCCGCGCTGGCGGTGAATATCGCGTTCCATATCGCGTGTTTCCGGCCCGATGCGAAATTGCTGGCGGCATGGTTGCCGCATTGTGAAGGTGGCCTGCTGGATGTTTCCGCCCAGCGCGAACTGCTCCAGGCCGAACACCGGCTGCTGCTCGGTGATGATGCAGCAGCGGCCGAACATCTGGCGCGGGCCAGCGACAGCATGCATCGGGTGCAGGATGCCGGTTCGGCGCAGATGCTGGCAGATCGCATCCAGGTGCTTCGGGCACGGCTGGCAGGTTGAATGGTGCGGGCGGCAGCTGCCGGACCGCTGCGGGGTATGCTGCCAGGCTTCCGGATTTCAATGGACCCTGTGATGCGCCTGATGCCCTTGTTGTTCGGTCTTTCAATGTTGTTTGCCGGCTCCGGCGTTGCGGCCGCCGACCGTATTGCCGGCCAGCCTTTCGCCACCCGTTCGGTGGTGTATGCGCCCAAAGCGATGGCAGCCACTTCGCATCCGCTGGCCACGCAGATCGCGCTGGATGTGATACGCGAGGGCGGCAGCGCGATGGATGCGGCGATCGCCGCCAATGCCGCGCTCGGGTTGATGGAGCCGACCGGCAACGGCATCGGTGGCGACCTGTTCGCGATCGTCTGGGATCCGAAAACCTCGCGTCTGCATGGCTATGACGGCTCGGGCCGTTCACCGCAATCGCTGACGCTGGAATGGTTCCAGCAACAGGGCCACCGCGATATCCCCCGCGCCGGGCCGCTGCCGGTCAGCGTGCCGGGTGCGGTGGATGCGTGGTTCGCGCTGCATGAGCGCTTCGGCAAGCGCAGCATGGCTCAGAACCTGGCGCCGGCGATCGGCTATGCGCGCGAGGGTCATCCGGTGGCGCAGACGATCGCGTATTACTGGGACCGCAGCGTGGCGCTGCATTCGCGCTGGCCGGGCTTTGTCGAACAGTTCACCCTCGATGGTCGCGCACCGCGCGAGGGCGAACTTTGGAAGAACCCGAACCTGGCAGCGACGCTGGAAGCCATCGCCAACGGTGGGCGTGATGCGTTCTATCGCGGCGACATCGCGCGCCGGATCGACGTCTATATGAAGGATAACGGCGGCTTCCTTTCCTACGCGGATCTGGCCGCGCACCACGGCGACTGGGTGCAGCCGGTATCGGTCAACTATCGCGGTTACGACGTCTGGGAACTCCCGCCCAGCGGTCAGGGCATCGCGGCGCTGCAGATGCTGAACCTGCTGGAACCTTACGACCTGACGTCCTTCGGGTTCGGCAGCGTCGAACATCTGCATCTGCTGGCTGAAACCAAGAAGCTCGCCTTCGCCGACCGTGCGCGCTGGTACGCCGATCCAGCCTTTCATCCGGCTCCGGTCGAGAAGCTGATTTCCACCCAATACGCGGCGCAACGCGGCACGCTGATTTCGATGGATCGTGCCTTGCGCGAAGTCGCACCGGGTACGCCGCAGCAACTGGACGAAGGCGACACCATCTATCTGACCACCGCCGATGCGAACGGCATGATGGTCTCGCTGATCCAGAGCAATTACCGTGGCATGGGCAGCGGCATGACGCCGCACGGACTGGGTTTCATATTGCAGAACCGGGGCGAGATGTTCGTGCTCAAACCCGGCCACCCGAACGCCTACGCGCCGGGCAAGCGTCCCTTCCACACCATCATTCCCGGTTTCGTCACCAAGGACGGCAAGCCGTGGCTGAGCTTCGGCGTGATGGGCGGCGCGATGCAGCCGCAGGGGCATGTGCAGATTCTGGTGAACCTGATCGATTTCGGCATGAACCTCCAGGAAGCCGGCGACGCCCCGCGCCTGCACCACGACGGCTCGGCCGAACCCACCGGCCAGAACAGCGCGATGACCGACGGCGGCGTGATCGAACTGGAAAGCGGCTTCAGCTACGAGGCCGTGCGCGGCCTGATGCAAAAGGGCCACACCGTGCGCTTCGCCAACGGCCCCTACGGTGGTTACCAGGCCATCGCCCGCGACCCGGACACCGGCGTGTATGCCGGCGCCTCGGAAAGTCGCAAGGATGGGCAGGCGGCGGGGTTTTGAGGGTGCCTCAAGCGTGGTTCGGCAGGGCGGACGTTCCGGGTGGCGCGCCGTCGTAAAATGCCCGGCTGGCCCGGTGAAAGTCCGATGCTTCCCACGGTGCCGGTCGTCTTCCCCGGACACGTTTGAACAGGACCATGCCCCGAATTACTTCGCTGACCCGGCTGGCTTCCATCCTCGACCCGTTCCTGCTGATGCTGGTCGGGGTCATGCTGCTGGCGACTGTGCTGCCGGCGCGTGGCGTGTGGAGCGATGTCGTGGCGTGGCTGGCCAATGCCGGCATCGTGCTGCTCTTCTTCCTGCATGGCGCGCGGCTTTCGCGCAAGGCGATCCTCGGTGCGCTGGGCAATGGCCGGCTGCATCTGGCGGTATTGCTGACGACCTTCGTGGCGTTCCCGCTGGTCGGGCTGGCGCTGGCGAAGCTGCCGATGGTGCCGGCGCAGATCGCCACCGGGCTGCTGTTCACCGCGCTGCTGCCGTCCACGGTGCAGTCTTCGATTGCATTCACTTCCATCGCCGGCGGCAATGTCGCGGCGGCGGTGTGCAGTGCTTCGCTGTCGAATCTGGTCGGCGTGTTCGCCACGCCGCTGCTGGTGGCGCTGCTGATGCGCACCGGCGGCACAGCGGGGGTGTCGATGGAATCGGTCAAGACCCTGGTGCTGTTGCTGCTGCTGCCGTTTGTCGTGGGCCATCTGCTACGGCCGTGGATCGGTGTCTTCGTCAGCCGCAACAGCGCCTGGCTGGGCAAGGTCGATCGTGGTTCGATCCTGATGGTGGTCTATGCCGCGTTCGGCGCGGCGGTGGTCGGCGGGCTGTGGGATGCGCTCACCTGGCAGGATCTGGCGTGGATTCTGGCGTTGAGTGGCGCGTTGCTGGTCGTGATGCTGGGCCTGACCTGGTTCGGCGGGCGCCGCCTCGGGCTGCCGCGCGAGGATGCGATCGTGTTGCTCTTCTGCGGTTCCAAGAAAAGTCTGGCGACCGGCGTGCCGATGGCTGGAGTATTGTTCCCGGCGGCCATCGTCGGGCCGATCCTGCTGCCGCTGATGATCTTCCACCAGATCCAGCTGATGGCCTGCGCGGTGATCGCGCGGCGCATGGCGCGTACGGTTGAAGCGAAGGGTCAGCTGCGGGTTGGGTAATTGCGTCAACGGCCGGGAGGCCGCTGCAACAGCCGATTGCGGCGATCAGGCAAATACGCCGTCATGGGTTGCGGCGCATTACTCCGCCACCCCCAACCGTCTGCATTCCAGCCGGCGCAGGAATTCGCCCATGATGCGGCGGTACAGGTCTTCGCCCAGGTAGGCATCCTCGACGCCGGCGTCGATCGAGGGGTTGTCGTTGACTTCGATGATCGCGCTGCGCTTGCCGTCGGATTTCAGGTCCACGCCGTAGAGGCCGTCGCCGATGGCGGCGCAGGCCTTCAGCGCCAGGCGCACGATCTCCGGCGGCGCGTCGCGTACCGGCAGGGTCTTGAAACCGCCCGAGCGCGGTACGCCATTGCCGCCGTGGGCGTGGTCGTAGATCTGCCAGTGGCCGCGCGACATGAAGTACTGGCAGGCATACAGCGCCTGGCCGTTGAGCACGCCGATGCGCCAGTCGAATTCGGTGTACATGAATTCCTGCGCGATCAGCAGCGCGCTGTGCTGGAACAGGCCGGCGGCGGCGCTGCGCAGCGCGGCTTCGTCGGCGACCTTGACCACGCCGCGCGAGAACGAACCGTCCGGAATCTTGAGCACCAGCGGATAGCCCAGCGTGCCGCCCAGTTGCGCCAGCTGCGCTTCGTTGTCGCGGAACACCACTTCGCTACGCGGCATCGGCAGCTTGCGCGCGCGCAGCAGGTCGTTGAGGTAGATCTTGTTGGTGCAGCGCAGGATCGACACTGGATCGTCGATCACCACCATGCCTTCGCGTTCGGCGCGGTGGGCGAAGCGGTAGGTGTGGTTGTCCAGCGAGGTGGTTTCGCGGATGAACAGGCCGTCGTACTCGGCCAGACGGGAAAAATCGTTGCGCGTGATCGGATCGACTTCGATGCCCAGCGCCTTGCCGGCCTCGATGAAATGCCGCAGCGCACGCTTGTTCGACGGCGGCATGGCCTCGGCCGGGTCGTGCAGCATCGCGATTTCGTAGCGGAATTTGCGGCGTGCACGCGGTTTGCGCCAGATCTTGCGCGAAAACGCATCCAGCGCGGCGGCGAAAGCGTCTTCCTGCGCATCATCCAGCGTGTGCAGACCGGCAGGTTTGATCGAGCGGATGCGCCAGCTGCGCTGGTGTTCAAACTCCAGCCGCAGGATCGGGCAGGGGAAGGCTTCGAACACCTGTCGCGCCACCTCGGCCAGCGGCGCGTGGTCGCAGCGGCCGAAATGCACCAGCACGCCGAGTTCGGTGCCGCCTTCGGCGCTGCCCGGCGGCATCCGGCCCAGGCGCTGGTTCAGATCGTCGATGTCCAGGCCCCACAGCGAGCGCCGGCGCAGGTCGTTGATGGTGCGCACCGTCGGGATCACGCGCTGCCCGCGCGCCTCGGCCAGCAGCGACACGTAATAGCCCACGCCCAGGTATTTGTAGCTGCGGCACAGGTTGATCACCTGCACCCGTTCGCCCGGTTCGGCGGCGGTGCTGTCCTTCAGGTAATCGGTGGCGGAAACGACGTTTTCGGAGGGGTAGTACGAGCCCCAGTCGGAAGGCTTTTCAACGACGATGAGCAGGCGGCTCATGGCGTACTCGAAGGGCGCACGGAGCGGCGCGGAATGGGGCGGATTCTGCCAGAATCCTGCATCGCCACACGTCCCATCCCTGGCGTGGTTGCACGCCATTCATGGCCCTGCCGATGTCCTTGCCCGTTACCGGATTCCAGTTGCGCGATGCGCGGTCGGCGGACCTTCCGCGCTTGCTTGAACTGGAGGCGATGTTCCCCGGAGACCGACTCTCGGCCCGGCAGTTCCGCCACCATCTGCGCTCGCCGCGCGCGCGATTGCGGGTGCTGGAAAACGAAGGAACGATCCAGGGTTATGCATTGCTGCTGATGCGCAGCAACAGCCGTATCGCACGGCTGTATTCGATCGCGGTTGATCCGCAGGCGCGGGGAACCGGCGCCGGCCGGGCACTGTTGCAGGACGCCTTCGCGCAGGCCGATGAGGCCGCTTGCCAGCGGCTGAGGCTGGAAGTGCGCAACGATAATGCTGCCGCCATCGCGCTTTACCTCAAGGCCGGCTGTCAGCAAATCAGCCTGCTGCCCGCTTATTACGCCGATGGCTGCGATGCATTGCGCTTCGAGTGCCGCGTATCGCCGGGTGGTACGGACTGACGCGCCCACGGAAACCCGTCACGCTCAGCCTTGCCGGCAACGAATACGAAGGCTTTACTGGAACGGACTTCAGGCCGGCGGCGATGGCGTGACCGGGTTTTCGCCAGCTTCCGGCGCGTCCAGCCGACGGTCCTGCCGTGGCACCTGTTCCAGCCGGAAATGCCGGATCGCGTGCTCGATGGTGGTGCCCAGCGTCCGGCATCCGGCCAGTGCCTCGGGCGGTTGCCCGAGAAAGGCCCAGGCCGCGCACAGGGCCGGCAGCGGTTGCCCGGCATCCAGCGCCAGCGCCTGCTGCGATTTGCCGAGTTTGTGCCCCTGTGCATCCAGCGCCAGCGGTAGATGTGTGTAGCTGGGCGTGGGCAGGCCGAGCAGACGTTGCAGGTGGATCTGGCGTGCGGTGGAATCGATCAGATCGGCGCCACGCACCACATCGGTGATGCCCTGATCGGCATCGTCCACGACCACGGCCAGCTGGTAGGCCACCAGTCCATCCGCACGCCGCACGACGAAATCCCCGACCTCGCGCGCCAAGTTCTGGCGCTGGGGGCCGCGCACCGCATCGGTGAATCCGATCCATTCGTCCGGCGCCCGCACCCGCAGTGCGAACCGCCCGTCGCGGCGTTGCGAAACACAACCGTGATGCAGCCGGCCGTCCAGTTCGGCCCGGCTGCAATGGCAGGCGAACAGCGTGCCGCCGCGTTGCAGTGTCGCCAGCGCATCGCGGTACAGCGCCTGACGCTGGCTTTGCCAGACCACTTCGCCATCCCATTCCAGCCCGAAGCAGCGCAGCGCCTCCAGTTGCTGTTCGGCGGCACCGGGCACGGTGCGCGGGGTGTCGATGTCCTCGATCCGCACCAACCACTCCCCGCCGGTCGCGCGCGCATGCAGAAAACTGCCGAACGCGGCCACCAGCGAGCCGAAATGCAGCGGTCCGGTCGGCGAGGGCGCGAAGCGGCCACGGTAATGTGGTCTGCGATGCTGCTTGAATTGACGTTCGGATGTCATCATTTAGGATCCGGAGTCCGGGAACGCGCCGCACCCGGCAACGCACTGGAGACAGCTTCCCATGATTTTTCGACGCATCGCCCTGTTCCTGGCCACGAATCTGGCCGTGATGATCCTGCTCGGCATCGTGCTGAGCGTGCTGCAGCACGTGTTCGGGATTCAACTGGGCAACAACGGCACGCTGCTGGTGTTCGCCGCGATCTTCGGCTTCGGCGGCGCGATCATTTCGCTGCTGCTGTCCAAGACCATGGCCAAGCGCAGCACCGGCGCGCAGGTCATCACCCAGCCGCGCAACGAGGTGGAACGCTGGCTGTTCGACACCGTGCAACGCCAGGCTCAGCAGCTGGGCATCAAGATGCCGGAAGTGGCGGTCTACGACGCGCCGGAAATCAATGCCTTCGCCACCGGTGCCAGCCGCAACAACTCGCTGGTGGCGGTATCCACCGGCCTGCTGCGCTCGATGAGCCGGGACGAGGCCGAAGCCGTGCTTGGGCACGAAATGGCGCATGTGGCCAATGGCGATATGGTGACGATGGCGCTGATCCAGGGCGTGCTGAATACCTTCGTGATCTTCCTGGCGCGCGTGGTCGGGCGCATCATCGACGGCATGATCAGCGGCAACCGCGATGATGGCCCGAGCTTTTTCTACTACATCATCGTGCTGGTGCTGGACATGGTGTTCGGCTTGTTCGCCTCGATGATCGCGATGGCCTTCAGCCGCTGGCGTGAGTTCCGCGCCGATGCCGGCGGAGCGCGTCTGGCCGGTCGCGAGAAGATGATCGCGGCGCTGGAAAAGCTCGCGCTCAACCAGGGCCAGAGCACGCTGCCCGACCAGATCCGCGCCTTCGGCATCGCCGGCGGCATCGGGCAGGGCATGCGTAAGCTGCTGATGACGCACCCACCGCTGACCGAACGCATCCGCGCGCTGCGCGAAGCGGCCTGACGACGAAAGCGATTTCCGCCTCATCTGTCGCCCTGTCATCCCAGCGGATGGCGGGCGACTTTTTGTCATCCGTCTGACCATGATCCGGGCATTTTCCTGCGCCTTGTGCCGGACCTGCGGCAAAGCCAGTGCTGGACGCGGAGCCGCCGCGCTGCGACGCGGAGCCGCACCTGTGCGTAGTCAACGGGTACTGGTTTGGATTGGCAGGGAGACGGCAATGAAACGCACAACCCATCAGAAATGGATCGCATGGATCGGCATGGCGCTGGTACTGGGCCTGGGCCTGTTGATGTTGTCGCCGGCGATGGCGCAGGAGCAGACCCGCGTATTGCAGTGGCAGACGCTTCCCGAAGTGCCCCGTCACGGCAATTACGTCGGTGAGCCGGGTATCGCGCTGGAGGTGATGACGTCCGGCTTCCTGGCCGCGCACCCGGATATCCGCTGGCGACGCGAGGGCCTGCACGATTACAGCAACCAGCGCTACGAGCAGGCGCTGACACACTTCCGCAGTGCCGCGCGCTACGCCGACAAGGCCTCGCAGGCGATGATCGCGGAAATGCACTGGATGGGTCTGGGCGTGCCGCCCGATCCGGTGCAGGGCTACATCTGGATGGATCTTGCCGCCGAACGCGTCTATCCGAACTTCATGATCCTGCGTGAAATCTATTGGGAGGCATTGGATGCCTCGCAACGGCAGGCCGCGATCGAACAGGGCCAGGCGGTCTATGCCGAGTTCGGCGATGACGTGGCAAAGCCGCGGCTGGAACGGGTGCTGCGCCGCGAGCGCCGCAATGTGACCGGCAGCCGCACCGGCTTTGTCGGCAACATCACCATCATTCCCAATACCGGGCCGCTGGCCGGCGGAGGCCTGACGATCAGCGGCGACCAGTTCTACGCCGCCAAGTATTGGGAACCGGCCAAGTACTGGGCGCTGCAGGACAGCATCTGGAAAAACCCGCCACGGCCCGAAGTCGAGGTCGGCACGCTGCGTCAGGATGGGGTCGAGGAAGACGACTGAATGAGAGGGCGGTGCGAGGTGTAATTGTTCCCGCACGGCCATCCGGCAGCCTGCGACGATCACCGCGCTCGGCTGCCTTGGGTTACGGCGATCGGAGCGGCATCCGGATCCAAACACGGAGAAGAGTGATGAAACGAACGACCAAGTGGTGGGGGCCAGCGGGAATCGGCATGGCACTGGTTGCGGCTCTGTGGGCTGCTCCGCTCATGGCGAATGGCAGCGAGCCTCGCGAAGTGCGCTGGCAGCAGCCGGTGAAGGCCGACCGGATCGGGAAGTTCATCAGCGAGCCGGGCATTCCCGCCGAACTGATGACCGAAGGTTTCCTGGCCGGCCACCCGGACATCCGCTGGCGGCGCGAGGGTCTGCGGGCCTATGGCAACGGCAATCACAAGGAGGCGATGAGCTACTTCCAGCGAGCCGCTCGCCACGCCGACAAGCCGGCGCAGGCCATCATCGCGGAGATGTACTGGAACGGCACCGGGGTGGAACAGGACCGTGCGCTGGGCTATGCGTGGATGGATCTGGCGGCCGAGCGTGAGTATCCGAATTTTCTGATCCTGCGCGAAAACTACTGGAGCCAGCTGGATGCGGTGGCCCGCGACGACGCCATCCGGCGCGGGCAGCAGGTCTACGCCGAATACGGCGACGAAGTGGCCTGGCCGCGGCTGGAACGGGCGATGAAGCGTGAAGCCCGTTCGACGTACTCGCGGCCGGGTCGCGCGCATCACGGCATCAAGATCGTTCCGCTGACCGGCCCGCTGGCCCCGTCCAGCGTGGAGTTGGGTGGGATGGTGTCAAGGCGTCGTGGTGCGGCGCCGGCCGGCATGCGACACGTCACCGCCTTCACGGTGTCAGAACAGCGCTACTACGCGAAGAAGTACTGGGATCCTGTCGAATACCGGAACCTGCTGGATGTTGTCTGGAAAGATCCGCCCACGCCGCAGGTCGATGTTGGACCCTTGCAGCAAGACGAAGGGCGGGAGGCCAACTAGGACTGCGCTGCGGGCGACGCTTGGCGTGGTCGCTCGCAGTCGGCGCGGCACAGGCGCTGCTCAGCTGCGCACGGCGGCAATCGCCGCAATCCGTGCGCGGCGCAGTTTTTCTCCGACCTGCGGGCCATCCAGCCCGGCCAGATCCAGATCGCGCGGGCGTACCGCGAGCGCGGCTGCGTGCAGGGCGTTGAGCGTTTCGCGTTGCGGATAATCCGCTGCGGCCATGCCGCGCCGGCCACGTTTGTCGGCTTCGCAGACCAGCCCCAGACGGGCAACGCGTTCGGGTTTGCGGAAGCCGTCGCAGCGTGCGATCAGGTCGTGCACGGTGCTGGCTTTCAGCTCGGCGAGGCGGTGCACGTTGAGGTGTTCGCGGCAGCAGATTTTTGCCAGTGCGGCGTGTTCGGCCGGGACTTTCAGCCTTTCGCACAGTGTGTTCAGCGGTTCCAGTCCGGTGGCTTCATGACGCAGGTGCGCGGGCAGTTCGCGCGCCGGGGTGAGGGCTTTGCCCAGGTCATGGGTCAGTACGCAGAAGGCGATCAGCGCATCCCCCGGCGCCAGCTGAGCGGCGATGTCCAGGCAAAGTTCGACATGCAGGCCGGTATCGATTTCCGGGTGATATTCGGCCCGTTGCGGCACGCCGTACAGCGCATCGACTTCCGGCAGGATGCGGGCCAGCGCGCCGCACTGGCGCAGGGTGCGCAGGAAGGCCGAAGGGGCCGGTTCCTGCAGCGCGCGCGACAGTTCCTGGAATACGCGTTCGGGTACCAGATGATCGACTTCGCCCTCGGCCACCATGCTGCGCATCAGCGTCATGGTCTCATCGGCGATGGAAAACCCGAGCGGCTGCCAGCGCGCCATGAAACGCGCCGCGCGCAGGATGCGGACCGGGTCTTCGCAGAAGGCCGGCGAGACGTGGCGCAGCACGCGCGCCTCAAGATCGGCGATGCCGCCGTAGGGATCGACATGCTGGCCGTCATCGTCGCGGGCGATGGCGTTGATGGTGAAATCGCGTCGCAGCAGGTCTTCTTCCAGCGTGATGTCCGGCGTGGACAGCACGGTGAAGCCGCGATAGCCGTGGCCGGCCTTGCGCTCGCAGCGCGCCAGCGCGTATTCCTCGTGTGTTTGTGGGTGCAGGAAGACCGGGAAATCCCGCCCCACCGGGCGGAATCCCTGCGCTTCCATCTGTGCCGGTGTGGCGCCGACCACGACGAAATCGCGGTCGCCGGCAGGCCGCCCGAGCAGCGCATCGCGCACCGCACCGCCGACCAGGTAGACCTTCATGTCATGCGCCGCGCGAGCGCCGGAAGCGGTCGAGACGGCGCTGCTGCGGATCCGGCCCCAGCAGCGCCGGAATCACCGCGCTGATTGGCGTGGGTTCGATGCCGAGGCGGTGCAGGCCATCGATGCCGCCGACCGAGTCGACCTGCAACGAAAGGAAATTGTCTGTGGAAAACGGCTTGCCCGGCATGAAATCCATCAGCGCCGCCTGGATCCGGCCCAGCGCATCGGGCAGTGCCAGCACCGCGCGGCGCAGTCCCATGCACTGCGCCGTGTACTGCACGATCTGCTTCAGCGTGAGCACGTCCGGACCGTACAGCTCATAGGTCTGGCCGATGCTGGCCGGCCGTGTCAGCGCGCGCACGAAGGCTTCGGCCACATCGCCGACATGGACCGGTGCGAATTTGGCGCCGGCGCGTGCCAGCGGCAGCACCGGCGCGATCTTCAGCAGACCGGCGAAACGCGCGAACAATCCATCGCCCGGCCCGAAGATCACCGAGGGCTGGAAGATCGTCCAGTCCAGTCCGGACGCCTTCACCGCGGCTTCGGCTTCGCCCCGCGTGCGCAGATAGTGGCTGCGGCCGCGCCCGGCATTGAGCGCGCTCATCTGCAGCAGGCGGCGGGTGCCGCTGGCCTGGCAGGCGGCGATGAGTTTTTTCGTGAAACCGGTATGCGCCGCCTCGAAACCGCGCCCGTTGCGGCCGCGTTCGTTGAGGATGCCGATCAGGTTGATCACCGCATGCGCGCCCTGCAGCAGTTCGCGCAGCGCAGCGTCGGAATACACATCGACATTGATCACGCGCGCCTGCGGCACGATGTGCAGCTCGCGTTGCATGCTGCGGTTGCGGCTGGGCACCAGCACGTCATGGCCGGCGGCGACCAGGCGCGCGACCAGATGGCGGCCGACGAAACCGGTGCCGCCGAAGATGACAATGGGGCCGTCTGGGTTCATGGGGCGACTCCTTGCAGGGCGATGGACGGGGCCGGGCAGCCGACTTCGTTGCGCGATTTGGCGGTCGGTTCCGGCGTGCCGGTGGCGCGTTGCTGCAGCGGTATCGTACGGCCATGGAACTGCCAATCGTAGATGACGCTGAAGGCGAGGATGCGGGCGACGTACTCGCGGGTTTCGCGGTACGGGATGGTTTCGATCCACAGATCGATATCGGCGCTGGACGGTGGCCGCTGTGCGAGCCAGCGCGCGACCGGCGTGGGCCCGGCATTGTAGGCGGCGGTGGCGAGGAAGGGCTGCTGATCGTGCCGTTCCAGCATCGTCGCCAGATGCGCGATGCCCAGGGTCAGGTTCTCGCGCGGATCGAACAGGCCGGCATCGCCGGGATAGCGCAGGCCGCGGCGGCGGGCTTCCTCGCGTGCGGTGGATGGCAGTAGCTGCATCAGCCCGCGTGCATTGGCGTGCGAGCGCGCATCGGCGATCCAGGCGCTTTCGGCGCGGATCAGAGCCGCGACCCAGGCCGGATCCAGGCCGTGTTTCCTGGTTTCGCGTTCGATCTGGCGCTGGTGCGGCAGCGGGAAGCGCAGCCGGTAGTAGCGCAGGTCTTCGCCGCTGTTGAGGGTGAAGGCGCCACGGTCGTGCCAGCCGGCGCGTTCGGCCAGCGCGACGGCGGCACGGCGCTCGTCGTCGGGCAGGGTTCCCTTCAGCGCGTCCCATTCGCGCCGCGCCCAGGTTTCGCGGCCGATGGCGTGAAGTTCCATCGCGCGCACGAATCCGGGCCGGGCCTGCAAGCGCTGTTGCAGCGCGGCGTCGGGTTCGATATCGAGCGGGCACAGTGCGTGGGGTACGCCGATGCGGTCGGCGGCGAGGAAGCCGAAATAGGTCGGTTCTCGTGCCAGTTCGGCCAGTCTGGCCCGTGCGTCCGGATCGCGGGTCTTTTCCCCGAGGCGGGCGGCCAGATAGCGCCAGCGGGCTTGTTCGCGCTGTTCGGACGGCATCGCGGCGATCGCGCTCAGGGTTTCGCTGAGCTGGCCGCGTGCCAGTGCTTCGCGCGCGCGCCATTCGTGCAGGCGTTCGTCCCAGGCGGCGGCCGGCACCTTGGTGAACCGTTCGGCGCTTTCCGGCAGATAGGAAGCCGCGCTCCACAGCGCAATCTGGTTCAGCACCTGGCCGCGCTGGCTGTCATCCAGTGCCAGCCGGTCCTGCAGCGAGGCCAGCAGTGCTTCGGCCGCGCCCGGGTCGCGCCGCGCCAGGCGTTCCAGCCCGAGCACGGCGATGTTGCGGCTGCGGGCATCCTGCGGCCAGTTCGCGGTCGGCGCCTGGGTCGGGGCTTCCAGATAGGCGGCGTAGCTTTGCGCCAGCGCGGCCTGGGGTGCGGGCAGGGCGCGGGCGAGGAAGCGGATCAGGCCGAGATTGTGTTCGGCCGCAGCCAGTTCGATGCGTTCCAGATGGCGTTCGGGCGTGAGCCGGCCGGCGGATGTCAGGCGCGCGAACACTTCGTCGCAGAGCGCCGGTTGCGAGCGGCCATGCAGCCACAGCTCCAGGCCGGCATCCAGCCATTGGGAATCGGGTGTGGCGGTGCCGCGCGAGAGCAGGTCGGCGCAGCGCAGGCTGGCGTCGCTGCTGCCGCCATACAGCTGGCGGAACCCGGCCCAGTCCTTGCGCTTGGCCAGCGCATGCAGGGCCTGGCTGCGCAGCAGCGGGGTGATCGGAAGATCGGCGTGGCGCTCGGCGAAGTCGGTGATGCGGGCCGCGTCGATGTGTTCGAGCTGGCGGCGCAGTGCGGCGTATTCCAGATACGGTGCCAGCGGATGGCCGGCATGGCGTTTGGCGACGGCGGAAAATTCGGCCGGTGGGCGGTTTTCGGCGGTTTCCAGCGCACGCTTGAAGCTGCCGCGCTGGCTGGCGAGGTCGGCGGACGCAGCAGGTGCAGGCAGCAACAGGGCGATGCCGAGCAGGCCAAGAGCTTGCAGCAGGCGGAAATGGCGAGGGATCAGGCGGGAGTGGGACATGGTCGGCACAGTGTAGGACCTGCGGCGCCGGCGTCGGCGTTCCCGCAGTGGCGGTACACCGGCTCAGTCGGCGCGTTGCGGCCAGCCCGGCAATGCGATTTCGGCCGCCACGGCGAGATGGTCCGAGGACAGGTCGGCCAGCGTCCAGCGCCGCTCAACGTTGACATCGGAGGACACCAGGATGTGGTCGATGGCGCGCTTGGGCTGCCAGCTGGGGAACGACAGCAGGCGTTGTTCCGGCGGTTGCAGCGGGGTGTGGCGGTACAGGACATCCATTTCGCAGGAGTCCGATTCGCAGTTGAAATCGCCCATCAGCACCTTGTGGCCCGGCCCGGACAGCAGTTCACCCAGGAAGGCCAGTTGCGCGCTGCGGGCACGCGGCGACAGGGACAGGTGTGCGATTGCCACCGTCAGCGAATCCTTGCCGTCGCCGTAGCGCACTAGCAGGGCGCCGCGTCCGGGGATGCGGCTGGGCAGCACATAATCCACCACCTCGTCCGGTTCCAGCCGGCACAGCAGACCGTTGGCACTGGCCGCAATGCCGGCCACGCGGCGGTTGGGCTGGTGGCTCCAGTACGGAAAACCGGCGCGTTCGGCCAGGTAGTGGGTCTGGTTCATGAAGCCGGAGCGCAGCGAGCCGGCATCGGCTTCCTGCAGGCCGACGATGTCGAACTGCGAGGCCTTGTCGGCCAGCACATCCAGATTGCTGCGCTTGCGCCAGCCCGGCAGTACGTGGTTCCACGAGCCGGTGACGTAGTCGCGGTACTTGGCGGTGGCATTGCCCGCCTGGATGTTGGCGCTCAGCAGGGTCAGGCGCTGTTCGTCGCTGACCGGCATGGGCGCGGCGGCTGCGGATGCGTGGGACTTGGCCATGAGCTGCACGTGGGGCCGGGATGCGGCGCGATCAAGCCGCACCCGGCTGCCGTGGTTCAGTTGCCGCCGGCCTTGGCGGCGCGTTCACGCGCGACCAGTGCGTCGGTGATTTCCAGCATGCGCGGATAACCGCCTTCGCGCGGTGCCATCACGCGGTATTTGCCGGCCACGATGATGGTCGGGGTGCCTTCCACGCCGTAACCGGCGACCCGGGTGCGGGCGTCGGCGATCTTGCTGTTGACCACGAAGCTGTCGATCGTGGACAGGAACTGTTCCTTGTCGACGCCGTGCTCGGCGTAGAAATCGGCGATGTCCTCAAGCTTGCCGATCTGGCGGCGTTCGGTGTGCAGCGCGTGGAACAGTGCGTCGTGGGTGCGTTCGGTCACGCCCATCGCCTCGGCGGTGTAGTAGACCCGGGCGTAGATTTCCCAGATGCCGCCGAACACTGCCGGCACGTATTCCACCACCACGTCATCGGGCTGGGATTTCTTCCACTCGGTGATGATCGGGGCGAAGTTGGCGCAGTGCGAGCAGGAATAGCCGAAGACCTCGACCACCTCGATCTTGCCATCGGCGCGGGTCGGGACCGGCGGATCGATCAACTGGTAGTCCTGGCCTTCCACCAGGGTGTCGGCCTGAGCCGGTGCGGCGGCGGAAAACAGCAGGGCCGACAGGCACAGCAGGGCGGCGGACAGGCCGAAACGGGGCGCGGTGCGTTGCAACATCGAGAATCTCCCGGGTTGGGTGGGGCCGCCAATATGCGGCCGGAAACAAAGTAGACCACGGACGGGCGTCAGGGTTCCGGGATATGTGGCAGGGAACCGTGATCCCGGCTGCGCGCGGCCGGGTCGCAGCGTGGTGGAGGATGCCTCAAACGACAATCCCCGCCGTGGCGGGGATTGTCGATGAAACCTGGACAGACAGCGCGGGAGGATCAGGGTGCTGCAGCGGCCTGCATCTCCGCGATTTCCTTCTGCGCCAGCCAGCGGGCGGCTTGCAGCATGCCGGCATGGCCACGATCGGAGGTGGTGATGACGCGATACTTGCCGGCCACCACGATCGTGGGCGTGCCTTCAATGGCCCAGCGTGCCAGCGCCCGCTGCCCGCGCGCGATCTGGGTGTTGACTGCAAACGAGTTCGCGGTGGCCTTCAGTGCATCGGCATCCACGCCCAGATCAGCGTAGAGGCGTGCGATGTCGTCGATGCGGCCGGCGCCCAGCTTCTGCTGTTCGGCCAGCGCCTTGAACATGCCGGCGTGGGTCTGGTCGAGCACGCCCATGGCCTGGGCGGCGTAGAAACCGCGCGCGATCGGTTCGAACGCACCATGCGACATCGGGGCATAGACGAAGTTGACCTGGGGAGGCAGGGTTTCCTTCCATGCCGGGGTCAGTGCTTCAAGCCGGGCGCAGTGGATACAGGTGTAGGAAAACACTTCGGCCACTTCGACCTGGCCCGGCGAGGCGGCCAGCGGGTGCGGCGGGTCGATGATCTGGTAGTCCACGCCCAGTCGCGGTTCCGGGCCTTCCGGTACAACTTTCGGTCCCGTCGCCACGGTGGCTTCGGCAGGAGCGTCTCCAGTGGCAGCGTTGTCGGTGGCCGGGGCGTCGGATGTGGTGCTGTCATCCGCAGCCTGCTTGTCATCAGCCACCGGCGTGGTGGTTTCAGCCGGAGCGGTTGCGGTTTCCGCAGGCGCAGGGCTTTTGGTGTTGGCGGCGGGGGCGCTCGGCGCGACGGCCGGTGCCGGCGCTTCGGGAGGCGGGCTCTCGCTGCCACCACAGGCGGCCAGCAGCAGGCAGCTGCCCAGTGCCAGGCCCAGGGTGGAGGGGAAACGATGCAGGCTGATCATGGCTGGGAGGCGACCTCACGCGAGGAATGCAGGCCTTCGATGTAGCTGGCCAGCGAGCGGATTTCCTCATCGGTCAGGTGCTTTGCGACATCGACCATGATGGTGTTCTGGTTGTCGCCGCTGCCCCAGGCGATGCCGGAGCGGAAACCTTCCAGATGTTTGGCGGTGTATTCGGCGTGCTGACCGGCCAGCGCCGGATACGCGGTGCCTGGGTTGCCGCGACCGCTGGGGCCGTGACAGGCCAGACAGGCCGGAATGCCGCGCTCCATGTCGCCGCCGCGGTACAGCGCCTGGCCGACTTCGTAGAACTTGCGGCCGGCATTGGGGCCGTCGGTGATCTCGCTGTCGTCGGCGATGCCCGGGGTCACGCTGAGCGTGGCGAAGTAGGCGCCCAGATCACGCATGTCCTGCGGGCTGAGGGTGCTGGCAAAGCCCATCATCACCGGATCCTGGCGGCTGCCGTCCTTGTACAGCGCGAGCTGGCGCGCGATGTAGGCCTCGTTCTGGCCGGCGTGCTTGGGATACATCGGTACCGGGGAATTGCCGTCGGCGCCATGACAGGCGGCACAGACCGCCGCCTTGCCTGCACCGGCCGCCGCATCGCCGGGCAAGGCCGGACCGTGGGCTTCGGTCAACTGCACCGCAGGTGCCGCCTCGGCCTCGGGGGCCGGGGTGACTTCGGCCGGAGCCGGGGTTTCCTGGGCCATGACGGAGAAGGCCAGGCCAAGACCGAGGGAAACCGCACCGGCCATGCCACAATAGCGCCGCAAACTCATAAGACGTGCTCCGCGAGAAATTCGTACCGGCTGCACGGCGGGACTGACCATCGCTGCCTCCATGGTGAGCCGGGATTCCACCATGCGTTGGCATGCGGAACCTGCGGCACCCTGATCATGCACAGGCCTCTGGCGAGGTCGTTCCGTCAAGGCGACGACCGGTACGGCGTGGCTGGGCGGCAGCGGGTCGAACCCGGCGATGCAGAAACACTCCGATTATCCCAGCCGGTGAGCGACCGGGTCAAACACAAAAGGCAGCTGAAGATGTCCCAACCCAATCCGCTGCGCGTTGCGCACTACCTCAAGAGCGTGCACGAGTTGCACCAGCTGCCGCCCGATGACGGTATCGAGGTGGCGATTGCCGGGCGTTCCAATGCCGGCAAGTCCAGCGCGATCAACGCCATCGTCGATCAGGGCGCACTGGCACGTACCAGCAAGACGCCGGGCCGCACCCAGCAGCTGGTCTATTTCGAAGTGGCGCCGCAGCGCTTCCTCGTGGATCTGCCCGGTTACGGCTATGCCAAGGTGCCGCCGTCGCTGCGCGACCACTGGCAGGTGCTGATCGATCGGTTCTTCCAAACCCGCCAGGCGCTGCGCGGGCTGCTGGTGGTGATGGATGTGCGCCATCCGCTGCGCGAGTTCGACCAGCAGATGCTGGCCTACGGCAGCGCGCGCGGGCTGGCCTGCCACTGCCTGCTGACCAAGGCCGACAAGCTGCCGCGCGGGCAGCAGTCCAGGGCGCTGCTGGAAACCCGTCGCACCCTGGGCGAGCGCGCCAGCGTGCAGCTGTTCTCGGCCAGTTCGCATCTGGGTGTGGACGAGGCCCGCACGCGGCTGTCGCAGTGGCTGGAACTGGTGCCGGGCGCATCGCCGGCAGCGGATTGAAGGCGGGCAAAGCGGCCGATCAGATCTGGATCAGGCACTTCACCACAGCCGGAGCCAATTCGGCAGCGTGCCCCGGAATAGCGTCGGCAGCACTGTCGCGTGCAGCCAGCTGATGCGTGCATGCGGTGAACAGGAACATTGTCGGCAGGGCGTTTTGCCGCATTCCGGCGCTGGCCTGCGCGCGTTGCAGACATTGTTCGCGCATAGGTGTGCGGTGACGCGGAGAAATTGTCACTCCGGCTTCGCCCACGCATGCGGATCGGCATGATCCTGATCCAGGTCCGGGTCGGCGCGGCGGCAGGCCGTACAATTGCCGGTCCAATGACGGCGTGGAGAACAAGATGAGCAACCCGGGCAACCAGCGCGATCTGGAGCAGGGCATCACCACCGACCTTCGGGACCGCATGACCTATTCGGGTTACCTGTGCCTGGATACGCTGCTGGCGGCGCAGCGGCCATTGTCGGATCCGCCGCACCATGACGAGATGCTGTTCATCATCCAGCACCAGACCTCGGAGCTGTGGCTGAAGCTGATGATCCACGAGCTGCTCGGCGCGGTTGCGCATCTGCGCCAGGGCAATGTCGACAATGTGTTGAAGATGCTGGCGCGGGTCAAGCAGATCCAGCGCCAGCTGATCGAGCAGTGGTCGGTATTGGAAACCCTGACTCCGAGCGAATACCTGGAATTCCGCGATGTGCTGGGCCCGGCTTCAGGTTTCCAGTCGTTGCAGTACCGCATCGTGGAGTTCGTGCTGGGCAACAAGAACGAAGGGATGATGCGGGTGTTCTCGCACGATGCGCAGGCCGCAGAGCAGCTGCGCCAGGTGCTGGAAGCGCCGAGCCTGTACGACCAGTTCCTGACCTGGCTGGCGCAGCGCGGCCATGCGGTGCCGGAAGAATTGCTGGAACGCGATGTTTCCCAGCCGCACCGGCAATGCGCGGAACTGATGCCGGTGTTGCAGCGCATCTACGAGAACACCGACACCTTCTGGGAGGAATACCAGCTCAGCGAGGCGCTGGTGGATGTGGAATCGGCGTTCCAGCTCTGGCGCTTCCGCCATATGCGCACGGTGATGCGGATCATCGGTTTCCGCCGCGGCACCGGCGGTTCCAGTGGCGTGGAATTCCTGAAGCGGGCGCTGGACCTGACCTTCTTCCCGGAACTGTTCGACGTGCGCACCCGGATCGGTACGCCGCTGGCGCGCAACTGATTGCGAAGCCCGCGCGATGGCGCAGACAGGCATGGAATCGGCCCTTGACACCCTGTTGAATACGGTGCTGCCCGGCCCGCTGCAGGCGCTGGCCTGGGCAATCGCGCTGCTGGTGCTGGCTGCCGCCACGCCCGGGCTTTACCGGCATCTGCGGCAGGCCGATACGCAGCGCTGGCAGGTGCTGCTGGTGACCGTCGTGGTGCTGGCGGCGATGCGGGGTTTCAACACCGCCGCTTTGCAGGGCGTGCTGCTGCATTTCCTGGGTGCCACCATCGCCACGCTGATGTTCGGTGCCGGCCCGGCGCTGTGGGTGATGGCGGCAGCGAGTCTGGCGGGGGGCTTGATGGGCGCGGCCTGGCACGGCTGGGCCGCCGACTTCCTGCTGGCGGGCGCAGTGCCGGTGGCGGTGACGCTGCTGGTCTGTCGCCTGGTGGCGTATTTCCTGCCGCACAACATCTTCGTGTTCGTGATGGGCAATGCGTTCTTCGGTGCGGCGCTGGCGATGGCGGCGTCGATGCTGGGCAAGGCCGCAATGACCGCACTGCTGGGCGGGCAGGCGGCGGCCTATGTCGCGGCCACGCCGTTGCTGATGTTCGCCGAGGCGTTCTTCGCCGGCACCCTGATCGTGGTGATCGTGGTCTACCGGCCGGCGTGGTGCGTCAGCTTCGACGACCGGGTCTGGCTGTGGCCGCAGCAGCCGATGTAGCGTTCCGGCCATCGTGTCGGCAATCGCGCCGGCGATTGTTGAAAGTGGCAAACCCGCGACGTGGGCGGTGTTAGCATCCGGCCCCTGTTCATCCACGGCGGCAGATCGACATGACCCCAACCCCGACCACCGGAGCCGATGCACGCGGCAATTTCATGAGCCGTGCGCTGGATGCGATCGAGCGCATCGGCAACCGCCTGCCGGACCCGGCGATGCTGTTCCTGCTGCTGATGTTGCTGGTCTGGGCGCTGTCCTGGGCGCTGTCGGGAGTGCAGTTCGAAGCCTTGAACCCGCGTACTGGCGAGCCGATCCGGATCATCAACCAGTTGGCCGGCGAATCGCTGACCGCATTCATGGCCAACCTGTACCGGGTGTTCATGGCCTTCGCGCCGCTGGGTGTGGTGCTGACCGCGATGCTGGGCCTTGGCGTGGCCGAGCACACCGGCTACATCAACGCCGCGCTGCGGCGGATGCTGTCGATCACGCCCAAGCAGTTGCTGACCCCGGCACTGGTGGCGGTGGCGGTGCTCAGCCATGTGGCGGTGGATGCCGGTTACGTGCTGGTGATTCCGCTGGGCGGGGTGATCTTCTATGCCGCGGGGCGGCATCCGCTGGCCGGCATCGCGGCGGCGTTCTGCGGGGTGTCCGGCGGCTTTTCCGCGACCTTGTTCGTGCCGTCCTCGCTGGATCCGCTGCTGGCCAGCTTCACCCAGGAAGCCGGGCAGATCCTCAATCCGGAATTGACCGTCAATCCGCTCAACAACTGGATCTTCACCACGGCATCGAGCTTTCTGGTCATCGCCATCGGCTGGTTCATCACCGACAAGGTGGTCGAGCCGCGGCTGGCACGGACCGCGGTGGATGGTGATACCAGCGAGCTGCCGAAGATGGAGCCGCTGACCGCCGCCGAACGCCGTGGCCTGCTGTGGGCCACCGTTGCGATGCTGGCCGCGCTGCTGTTGTTCGTGCTGAGCCTGTTGCCGGAAACCTCGCCCTGGCGTGCGGCGGACGATATGGGTTCGGTGCTGGCCGGCGGACATCCGCTGCTGGTGGCCGAGGCGCCGGTGATGCAGTCGATCGTGGCGCTGATCTTCATCATGTTCCTGATCCCCGGCGTGGTTTACGGCTATGTCGCCGGCACCGTGAAGACGCATCGGGACGTCATCGCGGCGATGACCAAGGCGATGGGCGGCATGGCCTACTACATCGTCATCGCATTCTTCATCGCGCAGTTCCTGGCGGCGTTCAACAATTCCGGCATCGGCACGCTGATGGCGGTGGAGGGCGCGGAGCTGTTGAAGGGGTTGCCGGTGTGGCTGACGATCATCGGGCTGATCGCGATGACCGGCATCGTCAACCTGTTCATCGGCTCGGCCTCGGCCAAATGGGCGCTGCTGGCGCCGATCATGGTGCCGCTGATGATGCAGCTCGGGGTGTCGCCGGACTTCACCCAGGCTGCCTACCGCGTCGGTGATTCGATGACCACGATCATCACCCCGCTGATGCCGTACTTCCCGCTGATCGTGGTGTTCTGCCAGCGCTACGTGAAATCCGCCGGCATCGGCACGCTGGCCTCGATGATGATGCCGTATTCGATCGCGCTGTCGCTGCTGTGGACGCTGTTCCTGCTGCTGTTCTGGGGCCTGGGCATCCCGCTGGGCATCGGCGCCAGCTACGAATACCTGCCGGGCTGACAGTGGCGGTCGCTGCTGCCGGCCGGGTTGCCGGCAGCAGCGGCGCGAGACTGAACAGTGTTTGACTGGATCGGCCCTGTGCGCGAATCTTGCGCGCTTGTGCCCTGCCGTCCGGCAGGGTTGTGAGCAGAAAGCGCCAGCGCCGCTGGCCAAGAACAGGTTTCCAGGGAGAATCATGAGCACTCCGTCCCAGCCCTCCGGCCCGGCGTCCGCCGCGCCGCGTCCGTCCGACGATTTCGTTCCGCCGCCGCCGGGGCAATTCCTCGGCCATCCGTACGCCCTCTGGAACCTGTTCGGTACCGAGTTCTGGGAGCGCTTCATGTACTACGGCATGCGCGCCATGCTGGCGGTGCATGTGGCGGCGTCGTTCTTCGCGCATCTGTCCGGCGAGGCCGCGCGTGAGCAGGCGTCACTGACCTACGGCGGTTACACCGCGATGGTCTACATGACCGGCATCCTCGGCGGCTACGTGGCCGACCGCATCCTGGGTTACCAGCGTTCGATCATGCTGGGCGGCGTATTGATGGCGATCGGCATGTTCATGCTGATGGCGCCGGATCTGACCACCTTCCTCGTGGGTCTGGCGGTGATCGTGGTCGGCAACGGCCTATTCAAGCCGAATATTTCCACGATGGTCGGCAAGCTCTATGCGCCCGGCGATGTGCGTCGCGATTCGGGCTTCACCATCTTCTACATGGGCATCAATGCCGGTGCGCTGATCGCGCCGATCATTTGCGCCTCACTGATCGGGCAGAAGTTCGGCTATCGCTGGGGTTTCTTCGCGGCCGGCATGGGCATGCTGCTGGGGCTGGTGATCTTCCAGGCGCTCAAGCGCTGGCTGGGGCACGTGGGCACCGCGCCTGAAGGCCGCAACAGCGTGCAGTCGATGATCAAGGTGGTGATCGGTTGCGCGCTGCTGGTGGTGCCGGTGTTCTTCCTGCTCAGCAAGTCCAACCTGCTGGGCAGCCTGCTGATCGTGATGATGATCGGGTTGGTGGCGTATTTCCTTTACAGTGGTGTGCGCAGTGGTGACAGGCGTCAGCTGCATCGCTACATCGCGATGCTGATCCTGTTCGTGGCCAACATCCTGTTCTGGTCGCTGTTCGAGCAGGCCGGTTCCTCGCTGAACTTCCTGGCGCAGGATTTCGTGCGGATGCCGGATGTGTCGATCTTCGGCTGGACCCCGACCTTCGAGGTGTTCCAGTCGGTCAATCCGGTCTTCATCATCCTGCTGGCGCCGATGTTTGCGTCGCTGTGGATCAAACTGGACAAGGCTGACTGGAATCCATCGATCCCGCGCAAGTTCTCCTACGGTCTGGTCGGTGCCGCGATCGGTTTCTACATTCTGGTGTTCGCGATCAACAACGCCACCGGTGCCGACGGCAAGATTTCCTGGATCTGGCTGACGCTGACCTATCTGGTCCATACGATGGGCGAGCTGTGCCTGTCGCCGATCGGCCTGGCGATGGTGACCAAGCTGGCGCGGCCGCAGGAAACCGGGCTGGCGATGGGCGGCTGGTTCCTGTCGATTGCGATGGCCAACTTCGTGGCCGGCCGCATCGCTGCGGTGGCTTCGGGCGGCGGCGAAGTGGCCGCCACCGGTTCCTCGCTGGCGCAGTACGGCTCCACCTTCAACATGCTGTTCCTTCTGGGCATCGGATTTGCGGTGGCGTTCTTCCTGGTTTCGCCGCTGATCAACCGCCTGATGCACGGCGTGAAGTAAGACGGAATGGGGTGCCCGTGGCATCCGATGCGGCAAACAACAACGGCGCCTTCCGGCGCCGTTGTTGTATCTGGCAGTGGAAACGAAATGTGGTTCCTGCCGTCAGCCTTCGCGCGTCAGTCGTTTCAGGAGGGGCGTGAGCAGGAACAGCAGTACGCCGGCAGCCAGACCGATCCACATCATCTTGGTGAAAACCGAGCCATAGACCGCCAGCGCTTCTGCCATGCTGGCCTCAGGTGGCACCTGGGCCCAGGTGCCCATGCGGCCGGCGATGATTTCGCCAAAGGCCGAGAACAGGAACCACGCGCCCATCATCATGCCGACCGCGCGCGGGATCGACAGCGACGTCACTGCGGAAAGGCCGACCGGCGACAGTGCCATCTCGCCCAGCACCAGTACCGCGTAGGCCAGGACCATCCACCACAGGCTGACCATGCCGCTGCTGCCGGGATTGGCTGCGGCATAGGCCAGCACCGCGAACGCCAGGCCGCACAGCACCAGTGCCCAGGCAAACTTGCCCGGATAGCTGGGGTTGAGGCGGACCTTGTCCAGTCGCGGCCAGAGCCAGGCGAACAGCGGGCTGAAGGCGATCACGAACAGCGCACCGAACGCCGTGGTCTGGCCGGCGGTCCATTCGATGCCGAAGGTGGTGCGGTCCATTGCGCGGTCGGCCATCGCCACCCACGGCCCGTAGGTCTGTTCGTACAGCCCCCAGAACAGCGCGCTGACGGTGATCAGCACCATCAGCATGATCATCCGGCCCTTCTCGGCCGGACTGATGCCCGAGAACATCAGGCGGATGAACCAGATGTACACCGCCGCACCCAAGACCACGGCTACCAGTTCGGTCAGGGTCACCTCGTGGCCGCCGACCAGCGAGGACAGCGGGCCGAAATCGATGCGCGTCTGAAGCACCAGCCAGACCACCGCCGCCAGTACCAGGCCGCTCAGATAGATCAGCCACTCGCGGTTGAGGCCGGCGAACACGGGCACGCGCAGTGCGGCGGCATCGGCGGGATCAGCCTTGCCCAGCAGGTGCTTGCGGCCCAGCACGAACTGCACCAGTCCCAGCGCCATCATCACGCCGGCCAGGCCGAAGCCGTAGCCCCAGCCGATCTTCTCGCCGATATAGGCCACGATCAGCGAAGAAATGAAGGCGCCGATGTTGATGCCCATGTAGAAGATGGTGAAGCCCGAATCACGGCGCGGATCCTTGTCGGCGTACAGCCGCCCGACAATCGTGGAAATGTTCGGCTTGAGGAAACCCACGCCGACCGCGATCAGTGCCAGTGCCGCATACATCACCTGCACCGCGAACCCGTCCTGCTGGCCGTCGCCCTGGATGCCGCTGGCGGCGTGTCCGGTATAGGCCATGCCGAGCTGGCCCAGCACCAGCAGGATGCCGCCGTACACCACCGCCTTGCGCATGCCCAGATACTTGTCGGCCAGGATGCCGCCCAGCAGCGGCAGCGCATAGGCCAGACCGGCGTAGGTGCCCAGCAACAGGTAGCCGTCGGTATCGCTGAACAGGTGGTGCTTGGTCAGGTACAGGAACAGCAGCGCCTTCATGCCGTAGAACGCGAAGCGCTCCCACATCTCGGTCAGAAAGCAGACGTACAGGCCTTTGGGATGGCCGAGGAATTCATCCTGCCCGGAAAGGGCGGGAGCGGCGGTGGACATAGAGCGGACCCCTTGGATGTGAAGCCGCTGAGTATAGGCGCAAGATCCGCCCCTCCGGCGATGCCGGGCGCCACGCATGACGGCGCCGGAGCGGTCGGGGTCTGACGCGGAGCTTGGCGGGGACCGGAAAGATGCCGGCTGATTCCGGGCGAGGATCGACGGCTTCGGATTCGTCGTTTACGCTGCTGCGTCAGGCGCGGCGGAGCTGCCGCGCTGAGCAAGGGGAACCGGCGACTTGCGCCGGTTGAAAGCCAGCCCGCGATCGTCCAGCACGTTCCGGGCCAAAACGGCGGCCGGGGCGGCTGCCAACGGAGTCCAGGTGGAACAGTTCGTCAATTTCGTCAATGGTCTGATCTGGAGCCAGCCGCTGATCTGGCTGTGTCTGGGCGCCGGCCTGTACTTTTCCATCCGCACCCGCTTCATGCAGCTGCGGCACGTGCCGGAAATGATCCAGCTCCTGCTTTCGGGCAAGTCCTCGCAGGCCGGCGTGTCCTCCTTCCAGGCGCTGGCGATCTCGCTGTCGGGCCGCGTGGGCATCGGCAACATCGCCGGCGTCGCCACTGCCATCGCCTTCGGCGGACCGGGCGCGGTGTTCTGGATGTGGGTGATGGCCTTCCTCGGCGCCTCGACTTCGTTCGTCGAATCGACACTGGCGCAGATCTACAAGGAAAAGGACGACGAAGGACGATACCGCGGTGGGCCGGCGTACTACATCGAGAAGGCGATGGGGCAGAGGTGGTATGCGTGGCTGTTCGCGCTGGCCACCATCATCGCCACCGGCTTCTTCCTGCCGGGGGTGCAGGCCAACGGCATCGCATCGGGCATGGAGAACGCCTGGGACATTCCGCCTGCGGTCACCGCCACCGGCGTGGTGCTGGCGCTGGGCTTCATCATCTTCGGCGGCGTCAAGCGCATCGCGCGCTTCGCCGAACTGGTGGTGCCGTTCATGGCCCTGGCCTACATGCTGGTGGCGTTCGTGATCATGGTGCTCAATGCCGAGCAGGTGCCGAGCATGATCTCGCTGATCTTCCGCAGCGCCTTCGGCCTGGAGGCCGGCTTCGGCGCCATGCTGGGGCTGGCGGTGGAGTGGGGCGTCAAGCGCGGCATCTATTCCAACGAGGCCGGGCAGGGCACCAGCCCGCACGCGGCCGCCGCGGCCGAGGTCTCGCATCCGGCCAAGCAGGGCTATGTGCAGGCGTTCTCGATCTACGTCGACACCCTGCTGGTGTGCTCGGCCACGGCCTTCATGATTCTTTCCACCGGCATGTACAACGTGGCCATGCCCGAGGGGTCGATGCTGGTCGAGGCCCTGCCGGGGGTGGAGGCCGGACCGGGCTTCGCGCAGGCGGCGGTGGAATCGGTGTTGCCGGGCTATGGCGCGGGCTTCGTGGCGCTGGCGCTGCTGTTCTTCGCCTTCACCACCATCGTCGCCTACTACTACATGGCGGAAACCAACATCGCCTACATCAACCGCAAGGTGCACCGTCCGTGGATGACGATGGTGCTGCGGGTGGTGATCCTGCTGGCGGTGATCCTGGGCGCAGTACGCTCGGCGGGCGCGGCCTGGACGCTGGGGGATATCGGCGTAGGCGTCATGGCCTGGCTCAATATCATCGCGATCCTGATCCTGCAGAAGCCGGCACTGATCGCGTTGCGCGATTACGAGCGGCAGAAGAAGGCGGGGTTGGACCCGGTGTTCGATCCGGATGCGCTGGGCATCCGCAACGCCGGGTTCTGGCGCAAGCCCTGAGCCGTGGTGGATGGCTCAGGCCGCGCCCGGAGCCGTCCGCGTGATGTCATTCCATACCGGCGGCGGGCGCATCCTGCAGCGCATCCAGGATGCGCGCCAGCCAGTGGCGCTCTTCCGGCGTGAGCCGTTCCAGCACCCGGCGTTCGTGCTCCAGTGCCAGTGGCACGATCTGGTCGTGGATGCGGCGCCCGGCGGCGGTCAGGTGCAGGCGTGATTCGCGCTTGTCCTGCGGCGCGGTGTCGCGCCGCAGCAGGTCTTTTTCCACCAGCGCCGCGACCGCGCGGCTGACCGCGACCTTGTCCATCGCGGCGCGGCTGGCGACATCGCGCGCCGCCAGACCGTCATGCCGGCCCAGGATCGCCATCGCCCGCCATTGCGTCACCGACAGCCCGAAGCGCTGTTCGTAGTCGGCCGCGATCGCCTGGCTGATGGTGTTGGACAGCACCGACAGCCGGTAGGGCAGGAAGCGGGCCAGATCCAGGGCATCGGGTTCGGTCATGGTGCGGCGCAGATTGCATATGGTTTCAAATGAAACTATAAATCCGCCCACTCGGCGGCACAACCGCCGTCCCGTTTTCAGGAGACCCGCGATGAGCGCCCAGATTTCTCCCGGCATGACGCCGGTCACGTTCGAAAACCCGATGGGTATCGACGGCTTCGAGTTCGTCGAATACGCCGCACCCGAAGGCCAGGCCGGCCAGTTGCACGACTACTTCAAGAAGCTCGGCTTCAGCCAGGTCGCGCGCCACAAGACCCGCCCGATCAGCACCTACCGGCAGGGCGACTGCACCTTCCTGATCAACGAGGATCCGGATTCGTTCGCGGCGCGTTTTGCCGCCGAACACGGGCCTTCCGCCTGTGGTTTCGCGATCCGCTTCAACAAGCTGGCCGAGTGGGTGCGGGTGCAGGCGCTGAAGAACGGCGCCGAGGCCTTCGACGCGAACGACGAGCTGAGCAAGGCCGTGGCCGCGCCGGTGATCAAGGGCATCGGCGGCTGCATGCTGTATCTGGTGGACCGCTACGACACCAAGGGCACGATCCATGATCCGGATTACGAAGTCCTGCCCGGCGTGGACCTGATGCCGAAGGGTTTCGGTCTGACCTTCATCGACCACCTGACCCACAATCTCTACGAAGGCAACATGGCGAAGTGGTCGGACTACTACGAGCGCCTGTTCAACTTCCGCGAGATCCGCTACTTCGACATCAAGGGCGCCAAGACCGGCCTGCTGTCCAAGGCGATGACCGCGCCGGACGGAATGGTGCGCATTCCGCTCAACGAATCCTCCGATCCCAAGTCGCAGATCAACGAATATCTGGACCAGTACAAGGGTGAGGGCATCCAGCACATCGCCTGCTTCACCGACGACATCTACGAGACGGTGGAAAAAATGCGCGCCGCCGGCATCGCCTTCCTCGATACCCCGGATGCCTACTTCAATTACATCGACGAGCGCATCCCGAACCACGGCGAGGATGTCGAACGCCTGCGCCGCAACGCGATCCTGATCGACGCCGATCCTGAAACCAAGCAGCGCAAGCTGCTGCAGATCTTCACCCAGAACGCGCTGGGACCGATCTTCTTCGAGATCATCCAGCGCAAGGGCAACGAAGGCTTCGGCGAAGGCAACTTCCAGGCGCTGTTCGAAAGCATCGAACGCGACCAGATGCGCCGCGGCGTGCTGTAAGCGGGAGAAAACCCCTCTCCCGGCGGGAGAGGGGCTTGATAGAAAGCGAGGCTGAAATGACGAACTATATGACCGGTTTCGGCAACGAGTTCGCGACCGAGGCGGTGCCCGGGGCGTTGCCGGTGGGGCGCAATTCGCCGCAGCGCGCGCCGCTGGGGCTGTACGCCGAGCAGCTGTCCGGTACCGCCTTCACCGCGCCGCGTGCCAGCAATAGGCGCAGCTGGTTGTACCGCATCCGGCCGGCGGCGTTCGCCGGCGGGTTCTCGCCGCAGGCGCATCCGTATTTCCACAACCGCTTCGCCGAAGCGGCGGCCACGCCGGACCCGCTGCGCTGGTCGCCGCTGCCGTGGCCCGAAACGCCGACCGATTTCGTCGATGGCCTGTTCACGATGGCCGGCAACGGCGGGCCGGCGGCGCAGAGCGGCGTCGGCATCCATCTGTACGCGGCCAATGCCTCGATGCAGGCGCGGGTGTTCTACAACGCCGATGCGGAAATGCTGATAGTGCCGCAGCACGGTGCGTTGCGGCTGGTCACCGAATTGGGGGTGATTGAAGTGGAGCCGCAGCAGATCGCGGTGATCCCGCGCGGCATCCGTTTCCGGGTGGAATTGCCGGATGGCCCCGTGCGCGGCTATGTCTGCGAGAACTTCGGTGCGCTGCTGAAGCTGCCGGATCTGGGCCCGATCGGTTCCAACGGGCTGGCCAATCCGCGCGATTTCGAAACCCCGGTGGCGGCGTACGAAGATGTCGATGACGAGGTCGAGCTGGTCGCCAAGTTCCAGGGCGCGCTGTGGCGCAGCACGATGGAGCATTCGCCGCTGGACGTGGTCGCCTGGCACGGCAATTACGCGCCGTACCGCTACGATCTGCGGCGCTTCAACACCATCGGCTCGATCAGCTACGACCATCCGGATCCGTCGATCTTCCTTGTGCTGCATTCGTCCAGCGATACGCCGGGCGTGAGCAATATGGATTTCGCGATCTTCCCGCCGCGCTGGCTGGTGGCGCAGGACACCTTCCGCCCGCCGTGGTTCCACCGCAATGTGGCCAGCGAGTTCATGGGGCTGGTACACGGCGTCTACGATGCCAAGGCGGAAGGTTTCGTGCCCGGCGGCAGTTCGCTGCACAACAGCTTCACCGGCCACGGGCCGGATCGGGCGACGTTCGACAAGGCCAGTGCCGCCGATCTATCCCGCCCCGATGTCATCGCCGATACGATGGCCTTCATGTTCGAAACCCGTGCGGTGCTGTGCCCGGCGCGGCAGGCGTTGGATGCGCCGTTCCGGCAGCAGGACTACAGCGAATGCTGGCGCGGGCTGGAGCGCCACTTCCAGTTGCCGTGAATCGTTTGATCCCCTCTCCCCCGTGTGCGGGGGAGAGGGCCAGGGCGAGGGTGTGAGCGCCATAGGCGCGAGTGCTTTGGCTTTTGGCCGCAGCGAAAATCCCCCTCAGCCCGTCCCTCTTCCCCGCCGTTGGCAGGGGAGAGGGAGCCGAAGAACCACACTTTTCGAGGAATACTTACGATGAAACTTGCTTCGCTCAAATCCGGTGGCCGCGACGGCACCCTGATCGTGGTTTCGCGCGATCTGGCGCGCGCCGTGCAGGTGCCCGAGATCGCCGCCACCCTGCAGGCTGCACTGGACGACTGGGCCGTGTTGTCGCCGCGTCTTGCCACCGTGGCCGAGGCGATCGAGGCGCCGAAGGTGTCCACGATCAACGGTATGCCGGTGTTCGAGCTGGACATGGCGCAGCTGGCCGCGCCTTTGCCGCGCGCCTTCGAGTTCGTCGACGGCTCGGCCTATCTGCCGCATGTGGAACGGGTACGCCGCGCGCGTGGCGCACAGGTGCCGGAAAGTTTCTACACCGATCCGCTGATGTACCAGGCCACCAGCGCCGGCTTCCTCGGCCCGCGCGACCCGGTGCAGGTGCCGAGCGAGGACATGGGCATCGACCTGGAAGCCGAGGTGATCGTGGTGACCGACGACGTGCCGATGGGCGTGACGCCGGAAGCGGCGGCCAGGCACATCGTGCTGGTCGGGCTGGTCAACGATGTCTCGCTGCGCAATCTGATTCCGGGCGAACTGGCCAAGGGTTTCGGTTTCCTTCAATCCAAGCCGCGTTCGGCGCTGAGCCCGGTGTTCGTCACGCCCGACGAGCTGGGCGATGCCTGGCGCGGCTGCAAGCTGCACCGGCCGATGCTGACGCACGTCAATGGCGAATGGTTCGGCGCACCGGAAGCCGGTGTCGACATGCAGTTCGATTTCGGTCAGCTCGTCGCGCATGCCGCGCGCACCCGGCCGCTGACCGCCGGCACCCTGGTCGGTTCGGGCACGGTGGCCAATCAGGATACCTCGCTGGGTGCTTCGTGCTTTGCCGAAAAGCGCACTGTGGAGGCGCTGGAAACCGGCGCGCCGATCACCCCGTTCATGCGCGACGGCGATGTCGTGCGGATCGAGATGCTGGATGCCGACGGTGCCACGATCTTCGGTGCGATCCAACAGCGCATCCAAGTCTGATCGCATCCCGCGCCCGGGCTTGCGCAGCCGGGCGCGCTTCGCGGTACGCTGCATCCCACCGCAACGGAGGGATACGACATGAGCGGCAAACTTCGTCTGTACGGCTACTGGCGCTCCAGTGCCGCCTACCGCGTGCGCATCGCGCTGAACCTGAAGCAGCTGCCTTACGAACAGGTGCCGGTGCATCTGGTACGCGATGGCGGCGAACAGCACCGGCCCGAGTTTCGCGCCCTCAATCCACAGGGCACGGTGCCGGTATTGCAGGATGGCGAGCGCAGCATCCGCCAGTCACTGGCGATCATCGAATACCTGGACGAGCTGCATCCGGACCCGCCACTGCTGCCCAGCACCGCGCGCGATCGTGCCCGGGTGCGCGCCATCGCGCAGGCGGTGGCCTGCGATATCCACCCGCTCAACAATCTGCGCGTGATGCAGTATCTGGAACGCGAGCTGGGTGTGGCGGCAGACGCACGCAGCGACTGGATGCGGCACTGGATGGCGCAAGGGTTTGAAGCGATCGAAGCGATGCTGGCCGGGCATCCGTCCACCGGCGACTTCTGCGAAGGCGAGATGCCGTCGCTGGCTGATTGCTGTCTGGTACCGCAGCTGTACAACGCGCGCCGGTTTGCGCTGGATCTGTCGCGGTATCCGAGCCTGCTGCGGATCGAGGCCAATTGCCAGGCGCTGGATGCTTTCCGTGCCGCGTTGCCCGAAGCCCAGTCGGATGCGCCGCCGGCGTGATAGGTGGCGCGCCGTGGCCATCGTCGTGACGCACAGTGTGGCTCAGCTGAAAGCGTCGGGTGCGTTGAAGGTGTCGGCGTAGGGATCGTGTTCGCCGGCACCGCCTTCTGACAGGCGGATCTTCAATGCCAGGCCATCGCGCGAATCGGCCTTGCGCAGCGCCTCTTCCAACTCGATGCGGCCATCCTTGTACATCCGGAACAGGTCCTGGTCGAAGGTCTGCATGCCCTCCTGCAGCGAGCGCTCCATCGCTTCCTTGACCTCGTGCACCTGACCCCGGCGGATGATGTCGCGGATCAGCGGCGTGTTGATCAGGATTTCGGCCGCCGGCAGGCGCTTGCCGTCATTGCCGACCACCAGACGCTGGCTGATGACCGCCTTCAGGTTCAGCGACAGGTTCATCAGGATGTTCTTGTGCGCGGCCTCGGGGAAGAAGTTGAGGATGCGCTCAAGCGTCTGGTCGGCGTTGTTGGAGTGCAGCGTGGCCAGGCACAGATGGCCGGTTTCGGCGAAGGAGATGGCCGCCTCCATCGTCACCTGATCGAGGATTTCGCCGATCAGGATCACGTCCGGCGCCTCGCGCATCGCGTTCTTCAGCGCGTTGTGGAAACCGTGCGTATCGAGCCCGACCTCGCGCTGGTTGACGATGGATTTCTTGTGCCGGTGCAGGAATTCGATCGGATCCTCGACCGTGAGGATATGGCCGGTGGTGTTGGTGTTGCGGTGATCGATCATCGCCGCCAGCGAGGTCGATTTGCCCGAGCCGGTGGAGCCGACCACCAGCACCAGCCCGCGCGGCTCCATGATGATGTCCTTCAGGATCGGCGGCAGCTTGAGCTGCTCGATCGTCGGGATTTCGCTCTTGATCGCGCGGATCACCATGCCCACTTCGCCGCGCTGCTTGAACACGTTGACGCGGAAGCGGCCGGCGTCCTTCACCGCGATCGCCATGTTCAGCTCCAGATCGCGCTCGAACTGCGGCACCTGGCCCTCGTCCATCAGCGAATAGGCGATCTTCTTGACCATGCCGGCCGGCAATCCCGTGCTGCCGAGCGGATAGAGCTTGCCCTCGACCTTGATGTTCACCGGTGCGCCGGTCGTCAGGAACATGTCCGAGGCGTTTTTCTCGGTCATGAGCTTGAGGAAGTAACCGATGTCCATGCGATGATCCCTGCTGGATTTTCTTGTGAGGTCCGAGTGCCGCTGGCGCGCGGGAATTGCGGGCAATGTGGCAGCGACGCCAGAATGTCCGGCATCGGGCCAGCGAAGGACCGCCCCCTTGGGGCTGCATGATATGACACGAAACGATTTGAAACTTCCACTTGTTGCACTGTTCCTCACTTGTTTGCTTGCCGCCTGTGCCAGCACGCCGCCGCCGCGCGACGCGCTGGATGCAGCCGACAGCCGTATTTCGCAGGCGCGCAAGGCGGGTGCCGAGGACTATGCGCCGGTGGAGTTGGGGCGCGCGGTACAACGCCTGGCAGCTGCGGAAGTGGCCGTGGCCGAACGCGACTACGCGGGTGCCGAGCGCTATGCCCAGCAGGCCGAACTGGAAGCGCAGCTGGCGCACCAGCGCTCGCAGGCCGCCGCCGGGCGCGAGGAAGTGCGCCGCCGGACCGAAGAAAATGCCCGTCTGCGGCGCGAGCTGCTGGGCGAAGGAGGTCAACCATGAAGCGCCTGGCGATGAAGCGTCTTGCCCCGGCATGCCTGTTGGGCGTCGGCCTGTTGCTGGCCAGCGGCGTGACGGCACAGAAGGTCGATGCCGAAGTCGAACGTCTGCGCAGCCAGCTGCGCACGCTGGAACGGGATTCGCTGCTCGGTGAACTGGCGCGGGTCGAGCGCTTGCGTGCGCAACAGGCGATCGACGCCTTGGCCGGTGCCAGCCGCCGCGACCGGCCTGACGCGCTGTTCGTGGCTGAACGTCGTGTCGATATTGCACGCGTCGCGGCCGAAGCGGAGTCGTACCAGCAGCAGATCCAGCTGCTGGAGCGCGAGCGCGACCGGATCCTGCTGGAAGCCAGCCGGCGCGATGCCGAAGCTTCGCGTCTGGAAGCCGAAAAGCTGCGCCTGCAGAGCTTGGCCCGGCTTGAAGAAGCGCAGCGGGCCCAGCAAGCCGCCGCCAGCGCCATGGCGCTGAGCGAGCTTTCCAGCGCCGAAGCCGACCAGGCCCGGCGTCTGGCCGAAGCGCAATCGCAGGAAGCCGCGCTGGCGCGGCGCGAGGCCGACCTGGCCTTTGCCGCCGCCGAAAGCCTGCGCCTGCAATTGCAGACCATGACCGCCACCAGCGAAGCGCGCGGCCAGGTCATGACACTGTCCGGCGACGCTTTCGCCAGTGGCCAGTCGCAGCTGCGTCCGGAAGCGCGTGCCAACCTCCAGCGCGTGGTCGAGTTCGTCAATCGTTTCCCGGACAAGACAGTGCTGATCGAAGGCCATACCGACAGCCAGGGCAGTGCCAACCTGAACCAGGTGCTGTCGCAGAAGCGCGCCGAAGCGGTACGCGAGGCGCTGCTGCAGGACGGTGTCGATGGCGCGCGCCTGAGTGCCGTCGGTCTTGGCAAGGATCGCCCGGTAGCCGACAACGCCAGCGCTGAAGGCCGGGCCCGCAACCGACGCGTGGAAATCGTCGTGCTGGATGCGCACTGAGGCGTAGTTTCAGGCCGGGTCCTCCGTCTGCGCGCGTTGCCGGGCCGGCTTTCCGCAGGTCACTTGCGGGGCTCCCACGGCCGGAGTAGGGTCGAAGCTGCCGGGGCACTGCTGCCCTGGCCCTGTGAAGGACTGGCCGAATGACGTTTCCCCGCCGCCTCGTATCGTCTCGCGTTCCATTGCTGAATCGGGCAGGGACGCAGACGAGGGGGCGGCGTTCGTGTGCCCGCGCACGCAGTGCGGCCCCGGCCGACATCACACCCATGGAACCAACTGCATCCGGTCCTGTCTTCACAGGAAGGCGCAGGCGTTGCCTGCGCCGTCACCACGCTACCCACTGCAAGGAGGTTGATCGACATGTTCGAAGCGCATCCGCAAAGCGAGATCCACGCCCTGATGCAGAGTGACCAGGAATTCCGCCGCCTTTACCAGCGCCATCAGAAACTCGACAAGCAGGTGGCCGATGCCTCGTGCGGCGCATTGCCGCTGGCGCCGGGCACCTTGTCGCAGATGAAACGCGAAAAGCTTGCGGCCAAGAAGAGTCTGCTGCGCCGGCTTGAGAGCAGCCGCCTGAATTGAGCGTCTACGCGACGCAAGCCACGGCCCGGCTCGATGTCCGGGCCGGTTCGGAAGACAACCGGAAAGGCCGGCCCTGTATGGGCCGGCCTTTGTTTTTGGACGTCGGCTGCGTCGGCTGCATAGGTGCATAGGCTATAGGTCGGGATGAGCAACGCGAACCCCGACGCCGCAGTGTCCTCACCACGCGATGTTGGAGGCCGCGTTGCTTGCCCTGTTGTGAGGGTGATTGGTGCCGCTCAGGCCGCCATGCCCACCGCACGCCGCACCCATGATTCGAAATGGCTGCGGTCGTAGCGCAGCAGGATGCGGGCATTGGCTGCGGCGCCGGTGCGCTGGTCCCAGTCGACCACGGTCATGCCGCGGGTGTACTGGCCTCCCAGCTCCACGCTGACGTGGCGTTCGGCGGTTTCCAGCGCCGCTTCGGGTGCAACGACATATGCCATCGCCAACGCATCGGCGCTGTGCCATTCGTCGCCGCGGCGGTCGATCGACCAGTTGCGGGTGTTGCAGGAGATCGCATCGTAGAAGCGCGCGATCGGGTGATCGGTGGCGAACCACTGGTTGCACTGCGCATGCGGCAGGCCGTGGCGCATCGTGGCCTCCCAGTCGACCAGTTCGAACTGCGGCCAGCGCTCGAACACGATACGCGCCGCTTCCGGATCAAAACCGGTGTTGAACTCGACCGGGATATGGGTGTTGCCGCGCCCGGTGACGGCGCCGCCCATGATGACCAGGCGCGGCACGCGCTGCGGCAGAGTCGGGTCGAGCGACAGCGCCAGCGCCAGATTGGTCAGCGGCCCAAGCATGACGAAGGTCAGTTCACCGGGGTGCTGGTGTGAAAGGCGCAGCATCGCCAGCGCGGCGTGTTCGGTTTCCGCGTTGCGCGCGGCGGGGGTGTAGCCGGTGTCGCCGAAACCGTCCTTGCCGTGCACGAAGGCGGCATCTTCCGGCGTGGCCACCAGCGGCAACGCGGCGCCGGGGAATACCGGTGCGTCGATGCCGGCCACTTCGCACAGCTTGAGTGCATTGCGCAGGGTGTGGTCCAGCCCGACATTGCCGGCAGTCACGGTCAGCGCGGCGATGCGGGTGTCCGGATGCGCATGCGCGATCAGGATCGCCAGTGCATCGTCCACGCCGGGGTCGGTGTCGATCAGCAGGTGTCGGGTCATCGGGTTTCCTCGAATTCGAATAAGGGTTGAGTCATGTGGACACTCCATGATGGCAGCTGGCTGCACTCAGGCGCTGGCATAGCGCACCGCGTGCCCGATCCAGCGTTCGATCAGCAGATCGGCCTGTTGCGGTGCGCGCGCCAGCAGCGCATCGGCGGCGGCCTGGACCTGCGGCAACAGTGCAGCATCGCGCACCGGATCGGCGATGCGGAAACCGGCCAGGCCAGTCTGGCGGGTGCCGAGCAGTTCGCCCGGTCCGCGCAGTTCCAGATCCTTCTCGGCGATGCGGAAGCCGTCGGTGGTTTCACGCATCACTGACAGACGCTCGCGTGCCAGTTGCGACAGTGGTGTCTGGTACATCAGCACGCAGGTCGAAGCCGCCGCACCGCGACCGACCCGGCCGCGCAACTGGTGCAGCTGCGCCAGGCCGAGGCGTTCGGCGTTCTCGATCAGCATCAGGCTGGCGTTGGGCACGTCGACGCCGACTTCGATCACCGTGGTGGCGACCAGCAGCTGGATGTCGCCGGCCTTGAAGGCGGCCATCGTGGACTGCTTTTCAGCCGGCTTCATGCGGCCGTGGATCAGGCCGACGTTCACTTCGGGTAGTTGCTCGCGCAACAGCTCGTAGGCGCTCTGGGCGGCCTGGGCGTCGATCTTCGGCACACCGGGCGCGGGCGGGTCTTCGCTTTCCTCGATCAGGGTGCAAACCCAGTAGGCCTGCCGGCCCTCGATGCAGGCGGCGCGGATGCGCTCGATCAATTCACCGCGGCGCTGCGCGTTGATCGCCACGGTCTGCACCGGGGTGCGGCCCGGCGGCAGTTCATCGATCACGGAAATATCCAGATCGGCATAGGCGGTCATCGCCAGCGTGCGCGGGATCGGGGTGGCGGTCATCACCAGCTGGTGCGGGATGCGCTCGCCGGCGTTGTCGCGTGCCGTGCCGGGCGCGTTGCGGCCCTTGTCGCTCAGCGCCAGACGCTGGTGCACGCCGAAGCGGTGCTGTTCATCGACGATCACCAGCCCAAGGTTGGCGAAGGCCACGTGTTCCTGCACCAGGGCATGGGTACCGACCACGATCGGCGCGCCAGCCGTGATGCGTTCCAGCGCCGCAGTGCGGGCCTTGCCCTTGACCTTGCCGGCCAGCCACACCAGCTCAATGCCCAGCGGCGTGAACCAGTTCTGGAAGGCCTGGGCGTGCTGTTCGGCGAGCAGTTCGGTCGGGGCCATCAGCGCCACCTGGGCGCCGGACTCGATCGCTGTCAGCGCCGCCAATGCCGCGACGATGGTCTTGCCGGAGCCGACATCGCCCTGCACCAGGCGCAGCATCGGCTGGTTTTGCGCCAGATCCTGGGTGATGGTGTCCAGCACGCGTTGCTGCGCGCCGGTCAGCGCGAACGGCAGCGCCGCCAGTAGTTTGCGTGCGAGCTCGCCGGGCGGGTTCAAGGCCGGCGCTCCCCTGCGCTTCATCGCCAAGCGCTGGCGGCGCAGGCTGAGCTGATGGGCGAGCAGTTCTTCCAGCGCCAGGCGCTGTTGCGCCGGATGACGGTGCTGGGCCAGCGCCGCGTGATCCACATCCGCAGGCGGGCGGTGCAGCAGTCGCACCGCATCGCGCCAGCTCGGCAGGCGGGTGTCGCCGAACAGCGTGGCGGGCAGCAACTCCAGTGTGTCGTCGTTGGGCAGGTGGTCCAGTGCATGGTTGATGATGCGCGCCAGTTGCACCGGGCCGATGCCTTCGACCGCCGGATAGACCGGATCCAGCCGCTCACCCAGCACCAGTTCGGCGTCCTGGTCCAGCAGGCGGTAGCTGGGGTGCACCATTTCCATGCTGAACTGGCCGCCGCGCGCCTCGCCGTGGCAGAGGATGCGGCTGCCGACACGGAAGGCCTGCACCTGCGCCGCACGGAAATGGAAAAAGCGCAGCACCAATGTGGCGCCGGAATCATCGCCGACCGCCACGCGCAGCATCGGCCGGCCACGGAAACCGCGCTCCACCGCTTCCACCCGGCCGTGCACCTGTGCCGGCTGGCCTTGGCGCAGTTGTGCGATCGGGGTCAGCCGGGTGCGGTCTTCGTGCCGCAACGGCAGGTGCAGCCACAGATCCTGCAACGTGCCCAGCCCGCGCGCGGCAAGTTTGGCGGCCAGTTGCGGGCCAACGCCGCGCAGGATGTCGACGGCCTGGCGGGCAGGGTCCGGCTTCACGCTGTTGTCCGTTCGTGTAACGCTGGCGACGGACTCAGTCCAGCACCATCACCGCATCCACTTCGACCTGCGCGCCGCGCGGCAGCGCCGATACCTCGATCGTGGAACGGGCCGGATACGGCGCGCTGAAGAATTCGGCCATCACCGCGTTCACTTCGGAAAAGCGCGACAGATCGGTCAGGTAGATGCCGACCCGTGCAATCTGCGGCAGGCCGGCACCGGCCGCCTTGCACACCGCCGCCAGATTGGTGAACACCTGCCGCGCCTGCGCCGCGACATCATCGGAGACCAGCTCCATCGTGGCCGGATCCAGCGGCAACTGGCCGGACAGGTAGACGGTGTTGCCGGCCTTCACGGCCTGCGAATACGGCCCGATGGCAGCCGGTGCGGCATCGGTATGGATGATCTGGCGGGACATGGCGGAAACCCTGGGTGAAGGAAGGAAACCGCAAGTTTAGCCCGGATGTTTCTTCCGGCACGCAGTACGGGAGGCTGCCGTGCGCCCTCAGCGCCGCTGCACTCCGATCACCACCGGCAGGCGGCGCACGCGGCGGATGACGTCGGCCAGGTGCTTGCGGTCGCGCACGTCGATGGAGAACACAATCACGGCCGAGCGCAGATCGCGTTCCTGGTATTCGACGTTGTCGATGTTGGCTTCGGTTTCGGCGATGGCGGCGGCGACGCCGGCCAGCACGCCGGGCTTGTTTTCCACTTCCACCCGGATCGCGGAGCGGAAATCACCGCTGACTTCGCGGCTCCAGCCGATCGGCACCCAGCGCTCCGGGGATTTGCGCAGTTCCGGCACATTCGGGCAGTCGGCGCGGTGCACGACGATGCCCTTGCCGGTGGACATGAAGCCGATGATGTCGTCGCCCGGCACCGGCAGGCAGCAGGTCGGGAAACTCAGCACGCCGCGTTCGGCGCCGGTGATCTTGATCTTTTCGCTGCTCAGCACGTGCGGCTCGTGGGTCTGGCCGTCGACGCCGCGGGTCAGCGACTGCGCGACCTGCAGCGCGATGCGGTTGCCCAGCGCGATCTCGGCCAGCAGGTCTTCCAGCCGCCGCAGGCGCGCGTCGGTCAGGTATTGCTCCAGCACCTTGGCCGGGATCCGGTCGAGCGAGCTGTCGACCGATTCCAGCGCGCGGTCCAGCATGCGGTGGCCCAGTTCCACCGCGTCTTCATGCTGCAGGTGCTTGAGGAAGTGCCGGATCGCGGTGCGCGCGCGGCTGGAGACGACCCATTCCAGCCAGCTCGGATTGGGCGCGGCCGATGGCGCGGTGATGATTTCCACGGTCTGGCCGCTGGCCAGGCGGGTGCGCAGCGGTGCCAGTTTCTTGTCGATGCGCGCGGCCACGGCGTGGTCGCCGACATCGGTGTGCACCGCGTAGGCGAAATCCAGCGCGGTGGCATTGCGCGGCAGCGAGAGGATGTCGCCCTTGGGCGAGAACAGGTAGACCTCGTCGGGGAACAGGTCGACCTTGACGTTGTCGAGGAATTCGAGCGAGGAACCGGCTGCCTCCTGCGATTCCAGCAGGCTGGCAAGCCACTGCTGGGCACGGGTCTGGGCGCTGTTCTGCGCGCTGTCCGGGGACTTGTAGAGCCAGTGCGCGGCGATGCCGCGTTCAGCCACCTGGTCCATTTCCTCGGTGCGGATCTGCACTTCGATCGGCGAGCCGTACGGGCTGAACAACAATGTGTGCAGCGACTGGTAGCCGTTGGCCTTGGGGATCGCGATGAAATCGCGGAAGCGCGCATCGACCGGCTTGTAGAGGCCATGCACCGAGCCCAGCGCCATGTAGCACTGCATCGTTTCATCGACGATCACGCGGAAGCCGAACACGTCCATCACCTGGTCCAGCGTCTTCTGTTCCAGCTTCATCTTGCGGTAGATGCTGTACGGCGACTTCACCCGCCACACCAGACGGTGCGGAATGCTGTCCTGGGTGAGCTTGTGGGCCAGCGCGGTTTCGATCTTGTCCATCGCCTCGCGACGCGAGGCCGGCAGGGTCTTGACGTGGCGGGTGATCACCGCGTGGCGCTTGGGGTACAGGCCCTTGAAGCCCAGATCCTGCAACTCGCCCTTGACCCGGTTCATGCCCAGGCGCTGCGCGATCGGGGCGTAGATGTCGAGGGTTTCGCGCGCGATGCGGCGGCGTGAATCCGGTGCCATCGCGCCAATGGTGCGCATATTGTGCAGGCGGTCGGCGAGCTTGATCAGGATCACGCGCAGATCACGCGCCATCGCCAGCAGCATCTTGCGGAAACTCTCAGCGGCGGCTTCCTGGCGGCTGCTGAAGCGGACCTTGTCCAGCTTGGTGACGCCATCGACCAGTTCGGCCACGGTTTCACCGAATTGCGCGGCGATGCGCTCGCGCTCGATCGGGGTGTCTTCCAGCACATCGTGCAGGATCGCGGCGCAGATGGTTTCCACATCCATGCCCAGTTCGGTCAGCAGCATCGCGACCGACACCGGGTGGGTGATGTAGGCCTCGCCGCTCTTGCGGTACTGGCCATCGTGGGCCAGCGCGCCGAGCCGATAGGCCTGGTAGACCAGGTCGACCTGGTCTACCGGCAGGTAGGCGCGCACGCTGCGCAGCAGCTCCTCGACCAGTTCGGGACAGGGGTCGGGGCCGAGTTCGGTGGCAGCGGGAGGTGGAGAAAGGGAAGTGCCCATGCTGCCAGCCTACGCAGCGCAGACGGGCAGGGCAATGCTGGTGCGGGACGGTCGTGCAGGCATGCCTGTCGCCGTCAGCGGATCAAAGGTCGTCGGCGCCTTTGGCGAGGTCATCATCGACCTCGGCGGCGGCCCATTCCAGGGCTTCGCGTTCGCGGCGTTCGCGCTCGACCCGGTCGACTTCGTCGATCATGGTTTCGTCGATGCTGCGTGCGGCGATTTCGCGCAGTGCCAGCACGGTGGGCTTGTCGTCCTGCTCTTCGCCTTCCAGCGTGCTCGGCGCACCCTTGGCGAGCTGGCGCGCACGACGCGAGGCCATGACGACCAGTTCGAAGCGGTTGTCGACCACTTCAAGACAATCTTCTACGGTGACACGTGCCATGGGGGATCCTCGGCGGAAGTCGGAAATTCAGCGGAACCGCTTATTCTACGCAGGCCCTTGCTGTACAGGCAAATCCTGTCGCTGAAGGAGGTGGCGGGCGGTTCAGCGCAGCAGGGCCTGGATCAGTTCCTCGTGGCGCTGCGCCTGGGCCGGGCAGCGCAGGCGCTGGCTGCGCACGATGGCGCAGATGTCCTCGACCGCCTGTTCGAAATCCTGGTTGATGACGATGTAGTCGAACTCGTGCGCGTGTTCGATTTCACCACGCGAATCGGCGAGCCGGCGCAGGATGGTTTCCTCGTTGTCCTGGGCGCGGGTGCGCAGGCGGCGTTCCAGTTCCTGGCGCGAGGGCGGCAGGATGAAGATGGTGACGCAGTCCGGCACTTTCTCGCGCACCTGGCGCGCGCCCTGCCAGTCGATCTCCAGCAGCACATCGCGACCGTCGGCGAGCAACGGTTCCACCGACTGGCGCGCGGTGCCCTTGTAGTCGCCGTGGACCTGGGCATATTCGAAGAAATCCCCGGCCGCGATCATGCTGCGGAAGGTGTCGGCGCTGACGAAGTGGTAGTGCTCGTCGTGGCGCTCGCTCGGGCGTGGTGCGCGCGAGGTGAAGGAAATCGACAGCGAGATGCCAGGCTCGCGTTTCAGCACGGCATTGACCAGCGAGGACTTGCCGGCACCGGACGGGGCCGAGACGATGAAAAGGCAGCCACGATGCGCGATCATCGTGGCGACGGCCCGGTAGGAAAGAGGGCGATGCTCAAGCGGGATGGCTCCGGCGGGCGCGGGATGCGCCGCGTGCGAGCGCGACATGGTACACCGCCGGCCGGCGCGGATCATCGCCCGCGCCGCAGAGTGGATCAGAAGACGAAGGTGATGCCGACCACGCGCGCTTGCCCGTCACTGATCTGCACCCGGCAGGTCAGGGTCTGGGCGTATTCGGATTGCAGGCCGGTATCGAAGGTGACCGGCGCCTGCATCGTGTAGATGCCGTTGTCTTCCAGCTTCACGCTGTGCAGCAGTGCCTTGCTGTCCACCTGCAGCATCTTGCCCTGCGAGCGCTGTTCGGCCTCGGCCTCGCAGGCGCTGGCGGCTTGTGATTCAGCGGACTGCCCGCAGCCCGCCAGCAGCGCGCTTAGGCTGATCATCGTGGCGCTTGCCAGTCGCCGGTGGGTGCCCATGGCCGATCTCCCTGTCGTGACACACGATCATCGGGGCCACATCGGAAGTACGCGCGGGTGTTTCCGATGTGGACCCAGTCAGGAAAATAACGCAATTGGCGCGGCTTTTCCGCGATTTTGCGGATTTCGGCGGGAGTTGACGATTCTTGACATTGTCGCCGCTGCGACCGGTATCAGTAGCGTGGCACCGCTGGATCGATTTCGACCGACCAGGCGTCGATGCCGCCTTCGACGTTGTAGAGATCGTGGAAGCCGAGGCTGCGGAAATGCTCGGCGGCCTGGCGGCAGGACTGGCCGTGGTGGCACAGGAACGCGATGGGCATTTCCTTGGGCAGGGCTTCCAGGCGCGCGCGCGAACCTTCGTCGAGGACTTCGTGCGGCGGTGGGAACGGCGCGACGGCGCGGGCCTGAGCCGGGCGGATGTCGATCACGTCTATGCTGCCGGCGGCGATGCGGTCGTGCAGTTCGCGCACGCTGATGGATTTGACCGGCGGCGGTGCATTCGGGTTGCGGATCACCAGGCCGGCGCCGCGCACGTCTTCGACCCAGTCGATTTCCAGCCCGCGTGCGCGCTGCGCACTGGCCAGATCGAAATGCACCTTGATGCCCTGCGATTCGGAAACCACATCACCGGCACCGGCCGGGGCCAGCTGGAACTGGGCTTCGTAGCGGGCGCCGATGGAAAGGTGCAGCGCCATGCCGTTTGCGTCGGCCATCGCGCCGCGGATCGCGTCGGCGGCGGCGGCGGTGATGCTGATCTGCGGCGGAGTACGGTCCGGCGCCGGCACACCGAGCAGGCCGAACAGCTCGCCGCTGTCCATCAGCCCGGCGATGATGTCGCTGCCGCCGACCAGTTCGCCCTTGATGTACAGCTGCGGGATCGTCGGCCAGTTGCCGTAGGCCTTGATGCCTTCGCGGATCTCCGCATCGGCCAGCACGTTGACGCCGGCGTAGTCGACGCCGAGGCTTTCCAGGATGCCGGAAGCCTTGGCCGAGAAGCCGCATTGCGGCGCACCCGGTACGCCCTTCATGAACAGCACGACGGCATTTTCGTCCAGCAGCGACTGGATGCGCTGGCGCACGGCAGGATCAAGCGACATGGCGGAATTCCTTGCGATAGAGGGGAAACATGCGCGCCATTGTAGGGCCGCGCGTTGCAACCGGAGGTGATGCAGGTCAGCCGGGGTATCCGCCACCGCCTGCACTGGCGGTGGCGGGCAGGACTTGGGATCAGCCGTTCAGCGCGTCATCCAGATCACGGCGCAGGTCCGCGACATCCTCGACGCCGACCGAAAGCCGGATCAGATTGTCGTGGATGCCGAGTTTTTCCCGGCTGGCGGCTGGCACCGAGGCGTGGGTCATGATCGCCGGATGGTTGACCAGACTTTCCACGCCGCCCAGCGACTCGGCGCAGGCGAACAGTTCGGTGCGTTCCATCGTGCGCCGCGCGCCGTCCAGGCCGCCCTTGACGTAGACGCTGATCATGCCGCCGAAGCCGTGCATCTGGCGCTTGGCCAGCGCGTGCTGCGGGTGCGAGTTCAGGCCCGGATGGATGACCTTTTCCACCTTCGGATGGGTTTGCAGCCACTGCGCCAGTTCCAGCGCGTTGTCGCAGTGCGCGCGCATGCGCAGGTGCAGCGTCTTCAGTCCGCGCAGCGCGAGGAAGCTGTCGAACGGCCCCTGCACCCCGCCAACCGCGTTCTGCAGATAGGTCATCTTTTCGGCCAGTTCGGCATCGTCACCGACCACGGCGATGCCGCCGACGATGTCGGAGTGGCCGTTGAGGTATTTGGTGGCCGAATGCATCACCAGATGCGCGCCCAGTTCCAGCGGGCGCTGCAGGATCGGCGAGGCGAAGGTGTTGTCCACGGCCAGCAGGATGTTGCGCTTGCGGGCGAACTCGGCCAGACGCTCCAGATCGACGATCTTCAGCAGCGGGTTGGTCGGGGTTTCGCACCAGATCAGCCGGGTTTCCGGGCGCACGGCGGCGGCCAGCGCGTCCATGTCGTTCAGGTCGACAAAGCTGGTCTGGATGCCGGCCGAGCGGCGCCGCACGCCTTCCAGCAGGCGGAAGGTGCCGCCGTAGACATCGTCCATGCAGATCACATGGCTGCCGGCATCCAGCGCTTCCAGCACCGTGGAGGTTGCGGCCAGGCCGGAGGCGAAGGCGTAGCCGTGCTGGCCGCTTTCCAGCGCCGCCACGCAGCGCTCGTAAGCGAAGCGGGTGGGGTTGTGGCTGCGGCTGTATTCGAAGCCCTGATGCACGCCGGGGCTTTGCTGCACGTACGTCGAAGTAGCGTAGATCGGCGTCATCACCGCGCCGGTGGACGGATCAGGAGATTGGCCGGCGTGGATGGCAAGGGTGCCAAGACCGTGGGACTTGGGGTGGTTCATGCGTGCATTCACATGCTGGGAAAAGGTTTCCATCATAGCTGTTGATGGCCGTGTGCTGGCCGTGGCCAGGTTGCGCAGCGGGCATCAGCTCATGCCCGGATACAACGGCGCGCCTGCCATCCAGACAGGTAGACGGGATGTGGTGGGGTGGTTGGGCGCTTTGCTTCCGGGTTCAGGCCCAGAGCAGGCCCAGTTCCAGTTCGATGGCGTCGAAGGGTGGAATCCGCACCACGTCCTCTTCGGAGTGGCTGGCGGTCAGCAGCCAGTGTGCGTCGCGACGTTCGTAGGCTTCCAGCGTACGCAGCTCCGGGTCGATCAGCCATAGATGGTGAACGCCGGCCTGGGCGTAGATCGGCATTTTCCGGACCCGGTCCAGCCGTGCGGTGGCGGGTGAAAGGATTTCGCAGACCCAGTCCGGTGCTAGCTCGAACCACGCTGTTTCGGGCAGAGTCGGTATGCGCTCACGCTGCCAACCGGAGAAGTCGGGTACCAGCACATGGCCGTCCAGATGACATTCCGGCTCGAACAGGATCCACCAGCCGCCCGGGCCACCGCGTCCCTGATGGAAGGGCGCGCCAAGCTCGAAACCCAGTGCAGAGCCGGCTTGGGCATGTCTGGGTGCCGGGCGCGGATGGCTGTACAACGTGCCATCGACGATCTCGCCTACCCGGTGGGGTGGCAGCGCGAGCAGGTCGTCGTAGGTGGCAAGGCGGGGCGCGGGTGTGGACATGCGGTCACTGTAACCCGCCGCCGCTGCGCGCGCAGCCACGGCGGAAGCGGGATATTGCGGATGTGCCGCGTGTTTACTGCACCCGCCGGCGCAGCCAGTTCAGCAGGTCGATGCGGGTGATCAGGCCGAGGAAGCGTTCGCCATCCACGACGATGGCGACGTGGCCGCGGTTGAACACCGGCAGCAGCGCTTCGACGGGTGAATTCACGCTGATCTTCTCCAGCTTTTCCACCATCGCGGTGGAGACCGGATCGCGGAAGCGGGTTTCGTCGCCGTAGACGTGCAGCAGCACGTCCGATTCATCGAGGATGCCGACGATGCGGTCGCCATCCATCACCGGCAGCTGGCTGACGTCGTACAGCTTCATGCGCTGGTAGGCCACGGTCAGCAGATCGCCAGGCGCCACGACGACGGTGTCGCGCTGGCTGTAGGGGCGCAGGATCAGGTCGCGCAGGTCGCCATGCTGTTCGCGTTCGAGGAAGCCGTTGTCCAGCATCCAGTAGTCGTTGTACATCTTCGACAGGTACTTGTTGCCGGTATCGGGAACCAGCGAGACCACGCGCTTGGGCTCGGTCTGTTCGCGGCAGTAACGCAAGGCGGCGGCCAGCAGGGTGCCGGTGGTCGAGCCGCCGAGGATGCCTTCCTTGGCCAGCAATTCGCGGGCGGTCAGGAAGCTATCCTTGTCGGGGATGGCGTAGGCTTTTTTCACACGGGAGAAGTCGGAAATATCCGGCAAGAAGTCCTCGCCGATGCCTTCGACCATCCAGCTTCCGGACTTGGCGCTGAGCACGCCTTCGTTGATGTACTGGGTCAGGATCGAGCCGACCGGATCGGCCAGTACCAGTTCGGTATCCGGGGAATGCTCGGCGAAATAACGGGACAGCCCGGTCATCGTGCCGGACGAACCGCAGCCGAACACGAAGGCGTCGATGCGCCCGTCCATCTGGTGCAGGATTTCCGGGCCGGTGGTTTCGTAATGCGCGCGCGGGTTGTCCGGGTTGCCGAACTGGTTGATGAAGTACGCGCCGGGTGTTTCCTGCGCGATGCGTTGCGCCATGTCCTGGTAATACTGCGGATGGCCCTTGGCCACGTCCGAGCGGGTCAGCACCACTTCCGCGCCCATCGCCTTCAGGTTGAAGATCTTCTCGCGGCTCATCTTGTCCGGCACCACGAGGATCAGCCGGTAGCCCTTGGCCTGCGCCACCAGCGCCAGGCCGATGCCGGTGTTGCCGGCGGTGCCTTCGACCAGGGTGTCGCCGGGTTTGATCTTGCCGGCTTTCTCCGCCGCTTCGATCATCGACAGTCCGATGCGGTCCTTGATCGAGCCGCCGGGGTTGGCGCTTTCCAGTTTCAGATACAGCTCGCAAGGGCCGGTATCGAGGTGGCGGAGCTTGATCATCGGCGTGTTGCCGATCAGTTCGAGGACGCTGTTGTGGACGCTCATGCAAAAGGCCGTGGGGCGAGTGGGGCAAGGCCCGGAATGATAGCCCGCCTTGCAGGCCGGGCCGCACCGGAGGTGGCGCCGGGATGGGCGGCAAGGCCAGGGAAACTCTGATCAAGTCTCATAACGTCATCCAGGCGAAAGCCGGGATCGAACTTTTCAATGACTTGCCGGAGAGCTGGATGACCAGCCATTCGGCTGTTGGAGGCCCGGCTTTCGCCGGAATGACGGCTTGCTCAGAGGTTCCTTACGGCGTGCGCGGCGGGGAGCGGGGTTTGGGCAGGTAGGCGGCCTGTTCGTCGAACCATTTCTTCGCACCGGCCAGATGGAATTCGCGTTCGCCGTGGGCCAGTTGCACGCCCATGCCGAGCAGGCCCCAGCGCGCGTAGAGCTGGCCGTCCGGCTTTTGTTCGCCCAGGCGCAGGCGCGCCTGCACGTCGAAACGCTCGTTGCTGGCGAAGACGTGGTCCAGCGTCACGCGCTGGCCGCGCATTTCGACCTGCGCTGAAACCTTGGTCTGGCCGGCATCGATCGTGCGCCTGATCCAGCGCGGGAAGCGTTTGCGTTGCGCGAACATCGACAGCAGCGGCGCGATGTTGAGCATGTCGACCTGGGCTGAAGCGGTCAGGTCCAGTGGTTCGCCCAGCGTGACCTGGCCATTGCGGATGTCGGCGCTGGCCCACCAGTTTTCGACGCGTTCGTCGGCGGGCTCGATGATTGCGGCGCGGCGCAGCGAGATGCGGGTGCCGGGCAGCGAGAAGTGGCGGTCTTCCAGGCTGCCGGCTTCCAGTTGTGCGTCGATATCCAGATCGCTGCGCAACACCATCTCGCCCAGTCGCAGCGCTGCGCCGGAGGCGGCCAGGCGCAGGCGGCCGCCGTTGCGGTCCCGTGGCACCTGCATCCGCATGTCGGCGCCGATGCGGCCGCTGCCGGACAGCAGTTGCACGCCATCGCGCGGCAGGTAGCGGTTGAAGCGGGAAAGATCGGGCAGGCGCACATCGCTGAACTGAAGACGCGCATCGAGCCGGTCGCGCATCTGCATCAGATTGCCACTGGTGACCAGCTCCAGCAGCAGGTCGCGGCCTGAACCCAGCACCTGCGCCCCGTCACTGGCGGGTGACAGGTCGAAGCGATCCAGCCGCACTTCGGCGTGGGCCTGCGGCTGGCCGTCCTCGCCCGGGGTGAAGCGTGCACGGGCGCGGGCCGCGCCGTGGAACAGGTGCGAATAGGCCTGCAATTTGAAATCAGCCTCGTGCACGGTGACTTCGGTGCCGGCTGCCAGTTGCCCTTCGGCCAGCAGGATGCGGCCTTCGACATCGCCGCGACCGTCCAGGGTGAAACCGCGCAGTTTCGTCAGCAGCGGCTGCACCAGTGCCAGCGAGGAAAAGCGCGCATGTAGATCGACTTCGCCTTCGATCCGATCCCAGTGCGGCTCCCAGGGCGGCAATGGAAGCTGGTTGGAATCCAGCCGCAGCCGCGCGCGGGCGCGTTGCAGCAGGTCCGCGACGGGTGGCAGATCCAGTTGCATGCGCAAACGGCCATCGCCGGCATCCAACCGCAGCAGCGCGTCGTCATCGGCGTGGTTGCCGGCATGAGTCACGGCGCGGATCGGGGTGCGCAGCAGCAGCTCGCTCTCGTTGCCGATCTGGCCGTGATCCAGCCGCACATGCGCAGCCAGCGTGCCCAGCCCCGGATACAGTTCCGAGCTGACATCGAAGCTGTCGTCCACGGCCAGTTCGATGCCCGGCGTGGCGCCGTCCAGGTGCGCGTCGAGTTGCAGCAGCGCCAGCATCGCAAGGCCGGGATGTTCGCGCCGGCGGTGCGGGGAAATCTGCGCCTGTGCTTCCAGTTGCAGTTCGCGCAGCAGTTCGCGTTCACCGCGCCGCGCGCTGGCGTCGTCCAGTTGCAGGGTGGAGGGTTCCAGTGCGAACTCGCCGCCGCGCAGCTGATGGCGCCAGCTTGCCCGCGCCTTCGCGTGGCCGCTGATCTCAAGCTGGTTGAAGGAAAAATGCAGCGGCGAATCCACTTCCACATTCTGGAATACCAGCCGCAAGGCGTTGTCGCGCGGTGGCATCGGGGCGATGTCGTTGTCCATCCGCTGCACCGCGATCCGGGGTGCCTGGCCGTGGATCGCAGTGAAGCGCAGTTCCTTGCGCAGCAGCGGCCACAGCGCGATGCGACCGCTGACCTTTTCGGCCTGGATCCGCCACGCGTTGCGCCGCGCCTGGCCGCGCATGTCCACATCCCACAGCGTGATGTGGCCGGGCCACAGCATCAGGCCGCGCTGCCATTCCAAGGTGAATTTTTCCGGTTTGCGGTTGAGCAGCGGTTCGAGCAGCGCAGTGTTGAGCAGCACGTTGGCGCTGACCAGAGACAGCGCCACCCCGATCAGCGCGATGCGCAGCAGGCGCCACGCGCGCGGCCGTTGCGGAGGCGGTGTGGTGCTCATTCGAGCGTGAACCATTGCACCTCGACGCGGCGGTTCTGGTCGCTGTCGGGGCCGGCCGGCTCTTCCCAGCCGCGTCCGACCAGTTCCAGCCGCGATTCGGGGATGTTCGGATAGCGTTGCAGCAGCGCCTCACGCACCGCCTGCGCGCGCTGGCGCGACAGTTCCATCGCCTTCAGTGCCATGTTGCGGACCAGTGCCTGGCCGCCCTGTTTCTCGAATTCGGCCCGGCGCGCGTCGTCGACATGGCCGCGCAGCAGCACGATCGAGCCGGGGCTGACCTGAAGGTAATTGCGGATGGTTTCCAGATATTGCAGGTTCTGCGGCGCGTCGCGCTCCAGCACTGCCGAGTTGGGTTCGAAGAAGAAGCGGATGTCGCGGCTCAGCAACGCATCGCCTTCCAGCGAAATGGTGCCGCTGCCGGTACGGATCGGCGCGATCGCGATGGTCTGGTGGGCGAACTGGCCGTCGGCGGCGAGCGCATCCAGGTGCGTGCTGTCGACGAAACGCGTCGGATCGGCCGGGTTGCGGACCAGATTGCCGTAGGCCAGCACCGAGGACTGGTAGATGCCCTGGAACGAGCCGGCCGCGTCGATCTGGCCGTTGAAGAAGGCCAGGTTCTCCGGCAGGTTGGACAGATGCACCTTGCGCAGTTCGGCCTCGGTATCGGCGCGGCTCCAGTCGAAGGCGCGCGCGATGGTGTCCAGTTGCGCGTCGGGCTGGTCGCGTACCAGACGGTTGCCTTCCAGCAGGCCGTGCACCAGTCCCTTGACCCATTCGGGATGGTTTTGCGCGAAGCCGCGGTTGACCAGCAGCAGGTCGGCGATGATCAGCAGGTTGCGGTTGGACACCAGCACCTTGGCGCCGCCGCCGGAGGCGGCCACGACCTCGTCGGTGCGCGGCGACCAGCCGACGCAGCCGTGCAGGCGCGGCTCGCGGCTCGCGCGCTCAGCCTCGTAGGCATCGCAGGCGACGAAGGCGTCCTCGTAGAACACCAGCCCCAGTTCGTTCGCCGCCGGTTTGGCGTCCAGATCGCGCAGCACCTTGACCGGCACGCTGGCTTCGGAGGCGAGGTAACGGATAAAGAATTCGCTTTCGTTGAACTGCGAGGCCGCCAGGGTCTTGCCCTTGAGCTGGTTGACCGAGGTGATGCCGGTATCCACGACAACCTGGTCGGCGCCGCGCGAAAAACCGATCTGCGCCGGCACCACGATGTCGAACTGGCGTCCGAGCACGGCCAGCGCATCGGCCGTCGTCACCGAGGCTGCGATACGGCCGTTGTTGAGCTTGGACCAGCCTTCTTCCTCGGCCAGCACCAGACGCACCTGGAAACCGTAATTCCTTGCAAAGAACGAATCCGGGTTCGGCGCCAGACCGCCATTGGCGACGACCAGGCCGGCGTAGCCGGCGTATTCGCTGATGTCCACATCGATGATGTCGCCCTGCGGCTGGTAGGGCGCGGCGGCGTCCAGCACCGGCAGCGTGGTCAGTGGTTCGATCGGGTCCGGTGCATTGATCGCACGGTCGCGGATCTGCATGGCGGTGCCGGGAGAATCGCCTGGATCGCCGGGGCGGGTGTCACGCAATACCAGCCAGCCGCCGAGCGCCAGCAGGCCCAGCACCAGCAGCAGGGTGATGACGATACCGATCGCGCCACCGCGCTGATGGGCGGTGCCAGGCGAGGTGCAGCAGGCAAAGCGGAGGGCTTTCATCGGGAGACTCCTTCGGGCGCGCGTTTCGAAGACGGGGTGCGGCCGCCGCGCAATACGCGCGAGGGCAGTGAGGCGGTTTCATCCAGATCCAGCGCGCCGAGCAGATCACGCTGGCTGTCGAGCCAGCGGTCGGCCTCGTTGAAGGCCGAGGTCAGCGCGTCGAGCGAGCTGCCGATGCGGCGCTCATCGCCGGACAGCAATGCCTGTTCGCGGATCAGCGCGACCTGCTGGTCGATGCGGGCCAGTTCGGCGTGGATGCGTTCCTTGCGCCGCGCCGCTTCAAGGTGTGCGGACTGGCGCGCATCGATGACCTGCTTTTGCTGTTGCAGGCTGCGGCGCAGCTCGCTGTCCAGATCCGGCTGCGCCAGACGGGAGTCGATCTGGTCTTCCTGTTGTTGCAGGCGTTCGCTTTCCTCGCCGGCGGTCGCCACCACCTGGCTGATCGCCTGGCCGGCGCTGAGCATGCGCAGATGCAGCCAGACCAATTGCTCGATGCTGTCGGTATGGGTGCGCATGATCGGGTCGGCCTGCAACAGCGCGATGATGTCGCTGGCACGCTGTTCCAGCGCCTGCTGGCGGGCACGACGTTCGCCGGAAAGACCGTCGAGCAGGTGGCGGTAGCGGCGTTCGGCCGGGTCATCGGCATCGGAGTGGGCGTCCAGCGTGGCGCGGAAACGGCGGTTGTTGGCCAGCCATGCCAGATAGGCGATTTCCAGCCCGGCGCCGAGTACCCAGAAACCCGGGCTGACAAAGGCACCCAGCAAACCGAATGCCGCCAGTGCGAAGAAATTGGGCGGCACCGGCATCCCGAGCGGGCGCGCGACGAACGCCGCCCAGAGCCGGCGCGGCAGGCTCATGGCACCACCTGTGCATCGGCCTGACCGTAATGGCGCAATGCTTCGGGCACGAACTGCATGTCGGTGGCCTCGCGGATCGCGATGTGCATCTGGAAGGCCATCACATCAGCCGGCACCGGCGCGCGGTAGCCGGACAGCGCGCTGGCCAGCGCTTCCAGCGGGGTCACCGATCCGGTATGCACGGTGCGGTAGACCTTGACCGCCAGTGCCTCGGCCGCGCCGGGTGTCAACAGCAGCGGCAATGGCAGCTGTGAAAGCGCTTCGATCCCGGGCGCGATGTCGAAACGCTTCAGCAAGGCATTCAGCAAGGCCGCGCTTTCGTCCGCCGTGGCGGTGGGCAGCAGCGGCACCTTCACATCGACCCGGCCGGGGCGTTTCAGGTCGACTTCGATCAGGTCCGGACGCGAGGAGGCCAGAATCCACATCAGCCGGCCACGGTTGCCCGAATCGCTCATTTCCTGCGCGATCATCGAGTACAGCCGGCCGGACAGGCCCGAATCGCTGCTGCCAGCGTCGCGCCGTCCGAGCGACTGGTCGGCCTCGTCGATGAACACGATGCAACGCCCAAGCGCGCGGATCAGGCGGAAGATCTTTTCCAGATTGCCTTCGGAAGAACCCACCCAGCGGTCGCGGAAGTTCTTCAGTTTGACCACCGGCACGCCGGCCTCGCCGGCCAGACATTCGACCAGAAAGGTCTTGCCGGTGCCGACCGGGCCACAGAACAGGTAACCCATCGGCAGCGCGCGTAGCTGGCCGGCCCGCCACAGTGCGATGTCCTGGCGCAGCCAGTCCTTGAGGGCGCCGGGCGCGTGGTAGTCGTCCAGGGTGCGGTGCGATTCGACAAAGTCCACCAGCCCGCTGGCCTCGTCCTCGACCAGCGATTTCTTGACCTGCACATGATCGGCCGGCTGCAACGGCCGGCCGGCGTGCGCGCGCTGCCGCACCAGGCTCTGCAGCGCGCTGATACTGACCCCCGCCAATGCCTGCGCATGGCGCTCATCGCCTTCGCCCGGATCGAACGCGGCCGGATGATCCACCCGCAACTGCGCCAGTGCGCGGGTCAGCATCGCCACATCGGGCAGCGGCACATGCACGCGGGCGGCGCGTGGATTGAACGCGACTTGCGGGTGCAGATCGTTGAGGTTGTCGGCCAGCAGGAAACTGGCGAACGGCAGCTCGGAGAACGGCGGCTCGGTGGCGAAATCGCGCATCAGGCTGGCGAGGCTGGCGATCTCGAAATCGCCCTGGCGCCCGCCCGGCAGCCACTGGTCGACGCCGCGTGCGATCAGCGCGACATGTTCGTCCTCGCCACGCCCCAGCGCGCGCAGGTTGGCGCGGTAGCGCAGATAGCGCGCCACCACTTCCATCGCGGCACGCGGTTCGCGCGGCAGCGGCCCGAGTTTCTCGAACGCCGGCCATTCGCGCAGCCGCTCGGCACCGCGCAGCAGCGACAGGCCGTTGCCGGCGTCGTAACCGAACACGATCTGGAAGCCGGCCAGCAGTTGCGCATCCAGATAACGTGTCAGCGATACCAGCCGGCCACCGAGCGGAAAGCGGTCGGCGACATTGCCGTACAGCACGAACTGCCCGTGCGCGCCGCTTTCGTAGGCCAGCGCCAGTTCCGGGAGCCAGTCGGGTGCGTGCGGTTCCAGTGGCATCGGTGTCGGGTCCAAAACTTCGAGGCTACAGCCCCTCTCCCGCCGGAAGAGGGAGTGGGATGAGGGAGCTGTTCGCGATCACTTGGAAGCAAAAGCACTCGCGCCCGTGGCGCTCGCCCCCTCACCCTGGCCCTTTCCCCCGCAGGCAGGGGCGAGGGAACCAATGGTCAGGTCGATTCGCTGTCGCTCTGGCGCGGCATGGAACCCATGCTGCGTTCGGCCGGCTGCGGCAACGGTGCGCCTTCGATGGTCAAGCCTTCGGCGGCGGCGAAATCGGCCAGCGCCTGGTCGGCCAAGGCTTGCTGTTCGACTTCCTTCAGATGGATGTCGCCCATGTCGATCGAATCCTTGGCCACGCGCGCGCGCCCGGCCTGCTTGGTGCGTTCTTCTTCGACCATCTCGTGCAGGCGGTTGAGGGTGTCGCCGGAGCCGCCGATCTGGCCGATCATGCCGGCCGCCATTTCGTTCATGTCGGCCACCGCCTTCTTCATCCGCATGTCGTTGATCGCGCCCTTGAGGCCGTCGATCTTGGCGCGCGCGGCGCTGACCGCCACATCGCGCGCCTTGACCAGGTTCTGGTAGGTCTCCTCGGCCTGGCCGAGCTGGCTGCGGTTTTCTTCCAGTTCGCGCACCACGGTCTGCAAACGAAGCGCCAGTTGCGCGGCGGCGGACTGGTTGCCGGCGCGAAGATGGGCGCGGGTCTTGGCGCGCAGATCGTTTTCCTCGGCCTCCAGTTTGCGCACCTGGCTCATCAGGCGCTCGGCCAGGCCGGCATGCGCGGCCAGGCTCTGGTTGTAACTGCCGATCTGCTTGCGCAGGTTTTCCTGCTCCAGTTCCAGCAGGGCTTCGGGGTTGCGCTTCTCGATGCCCGAAACGAACAACGACAGGAAGCCACGGAAAACATTGGCCAGACGGGTGAACATGACGCCTCCGGGAGTGCAATGGCGGATAACCGGCGCAGGATAACGCCTTGCGCACGGTTGCAGGACGCGAAATGCGTGCAGGCGTGACGCGCCGGGCTGCGATCTCAGCCCAGCCGGTCCAGCGCCTGTCCCAGATCCGGCGCCAGCGGCGCGTTCAGAAGATAGGGCGTGGCACCGGCATCGAGTGTGAATTCGAGCGAGGCCGCGTGCAGGAACAGGCGACGCAGGCCAGTCTGTTCGCGCAGGCGGCGATTGATCGCCTCGTCGCCGTATTTGTCATCGCCAGCCACCGGGTGGCCGATGTGGCGGGCATGGGCGCGGATCTGGTGGGTGCGTCCGGTTTCGATCCGCACTTGGCAATACGAATGGCCGCCGCGCCGCTCCAGCACCTGGAAGTGGCTGATCGAAGGCTTGCCCTGCGGATTGACCTGCACATGGCGTTCGCCGCCCTGACGCAGACCGATATGCAATGGCGCATCGACCGTGATCACGCCGTCGGGCAGGCGTCCGCTCAGAAGGGTCAGGTAGCGCTTGTTCATGCCGCTGCCGCCGTCTTCGCGCAGCAGCGCCTGGAGCTCGACCAGGGCTGCGCGCTTTTTCGCGATCACCAGCAGGCCGGAGGTGTCGCGGTCCAGCCGGTGCACCAGCTCCAGTTTCTGATTCGGGCGCAGTGCACGCAGTGATTCGATCGCACCAAAGTCGATGCCGCTGCCGCCGTGGCTGGCCAGGCCGGAGGGTTTGTTCAAGGCCAGCAGGCGCGCATCCTCGAACACGATGGCCGCTTCCAGTTTCGCCAGCAGGCCGGCCGGCGGGGTGCGGGCATCACCGGGATGATCCAGACGCACCGGCGGAATGCGCACCTGGTCGCCGCCTTCCAGACGCGATTCGGGCTTGGCCCGCTTGCCGTTGATCCGCACCTGGCCGGTGCGCAGCAGGCGGTAGATCAACGAGCGTGGCGCGCCCTTGAGCTGGGTGGTGAGGAAATTGTCGATGCGCTGGCCGGCGCGGTCGGGATCGACCTGCACCAGCCGGACCCCGTTTCCGGGCCCGTTTGCCGCCGTTGTCATGGCATTGCTACACTAAGAGAGCGAGATAACGTCCTGATTTGGCTGTTCGCCCATGTGTCGCGGGCGGGCAGCGATGGTTCCGACACGGCTTTGGCAGCGGCGCGCAACTTGTGTGCCAGTGTACCTGCTGCTGTGGTTGATGGCGGGCAGACCGTTCGCCCGGGAAGTGCCGACATCGGCTTTCCGGCTTCCATACCGGGCTGGCGCGCAAGCGTCTTCCGGTCCCCTTGAAGGTTTTGAATTGCGCTCCCGTGGGAAACGCCCGACGGTTTGAAGCGCTGGAGATTCTGCATGGCAGTGGCCTGCGCGATGCGCGGCGGCTGCCCCCGAAACTGGGCGCGGAGCCCCGGCGTTCCTCGCGGTAAGAGCGCGTTAGGAATGACAATCCAATGAAAAGAATGCTGATCAACGCAACTCAGCAGGAAGAGTTGCGTGTGGCCATCGTCGATGGCCAGACCCTGTACGACATCGATATCGAACAACCCTCGAAAGAGCAGAAGAAATCCAACATCTACAAGGGCCGCATCACCCGGCTCGAACCCTCACTTGAAGCGGCCTTCGTCGAATACGGCGGCGACAAGCACGGCTTCCTTCCGCTGAAGGAAATCTCCCGCGACTACTTCGTCGAGGGTGCCAATCCCAACAAGTCCACGATCAAGGAACTGCTGCGCGAAGGCCAGGAGGTGGTCGTGCAGGTGGACAAGGAAGAGCGCGGCAACAAGGGCGCGGCGCTGACCACCTTCATTTCGCTGGCCGGCCGTTATCTGGTGCTGATGCCCAACAGCCCCAGCGCCGGTGGCGTCTCGCGCCGCATCGAAGGCGATGACCGCGCCGCGCTGAAGGAAGCGCTGGACAAGCTCAACATCCCCGACGACATGGGCGTGATCATCCGCACCGCCGGCGTCGGCCGCGATGCCGACGAGCTGCAATGGGACGTCGACTATCTATTGCAGGTGTGGAAGGCGATCACCGATGCGGCGCTGTCCAAGCCGGCACCGTTCCTGATCTATCAGGAAAGCCGCCTGATCATCCGCGCGCTGCGCGACTATCTGCGCGCCGACATCGGCGAGATCCTGATCGACAGCAAGGAAATGTTCGAGGATGCGCGTGAATTCGTGCAGCAGGTGATGCCGCAGAACCTGCGCAAGCTCAAGCTGTACGAGGACACCACGCCGCTGTTCAACCGCTTCCAGATCGAAAGCCAGATCGAGAACGCCTACGAGCGCTCGGTGCGGCTGCCGTCCGGTGGCTCGATCGTGGTGGACCAGACCGAAGCGCTGACAGCGATCGACGTCAACTCGGCGCGTGCCACCAAAGGTGGCGACATCGAGGAAACCGCGCTCAACACCAATCTGGAAGCCGCCGACGAGGTCGCGCGCCAGCTGCGTCTGCGCGATCTGGGCGGCCTGGTGGTCATCGACTTCATCGATATGGGTTCCAACAAGCACCAGCGCGAAGTCGAGAATCGTCTGGCGCAGGCGCTCAAGTACGACCGTGCGCGGGTCCAGGTCGGCCGCATTTCGCGCTTCGGCCTGCTGGAAATGAGTCGCCAGCGGCTGCGCCCGAGCTTGGGCGAATCCAGCCAGATCGTCTGCCCGCGCTGCGAAGGCCATGGCCGCATGCGCAGTGTCGAGTCGCTGTCGCTGTCGATCCTGCGCCTGCTGGAAGAGCAGGCGATGAAGGACAACACCGGCCAGGTGCTGGTGCAGGCTCCGGACGAGATCGCCAACTATCTGCTCAACGAAAAGCGCCGCGCGCTGCTGGAGATCGAACAGCGCCACGACGTGCCGTTGGTGATCGTGGCCGATGCGCAGATGGAAACTCCGCACTTCAACGTGAGCCGCCTGCGCGAAAACGAGCTGGGCGAGGAAAGCGGCCGCCCCAGTTACCAGCGCACCAGCCCGCGCAAGCAGGAAACGCACGCGCTGACCAAGGCCAACCTCAACGTCCCGCCGACCCCGGCCGTGACCGCAGTGCGTCCGGCGCAGCCGGCTCCGGTGCGGCAGGAAGTGCCGGCACCGGCCGCCGCAGCACCCGCCGTGGCCCGGCAGCCGGTCAAGCAGGCCAAGCCTGGATTCTTCGCACGGCTGATGGCCTTTTTCACCGGTGGCGACGACGCGGCGGCATCCGCCACGGCAACGGATCGTGGTGGCAAGGGTCGCCAGGATGCGCGTTTGGCCCAGAGTGGGCGACGCGACGGCCGCGGTCAGGACAAGGCACGCGATGGTCGTGATCGCAACCGCCAGCAGGCGCAGGAAACGCGCGGCAACAACGGCAACAACCGTGGTCAACGACAGGACGCCGCAGCCCGTGATGGCGGCGGCAAGCGCGACGCCAGCGGCAACAGCGGGCGGCGTGACGGACGAGCGCAGCAGGGCCGCTAGGAAGGTCGCGACAACCAGAAACCCGATGCACCAAAGCAGGACAACCGGCAGGACGTGCCGCGCCAGAAGCCGGCTGCGGCCAGTGAACGCGGCAGCGATGCAGCCAAGTCCGCCGCCGCTGCCGTGGTGGTGACGGTGGATCCGGCCGTCGAGGAGGCACGCAAGATGCCGACCGCCACCGTGGATGCGACGCCGGGCGAAACCCCGGCCACCGAAGCCGGCAGCGAGGCCACGCCGGCACGTCGCCGCCGTGGACGCCGTGGTGGGCGCCGTCGTCGCCGTCAGGATGTGGCGGCCGGCGAGAATCTGCTGGATTCCATCGATCTGGATGATGAAGACGGCAATGACGACAGTGACGGCGGTGATGCCGCGCAGGAATCGTCCGCTACCGAAGCTGTCGCACCTGCCCCGGCACCTGCACCACGTCGCTCGCGCGGCACGCGCAAGCCCGCCGGTGAGCCGGCGTCTGACGAGGCCGCAACATCTGCGCCAGCCGCTGCCGCTGCGGCTGCAACGGCGGTGACTACTGCGGCCGTTGCCGCGCCTGTTCCAGCTCCAGCTCCAGTTGCAGCTACTGAAGTTGCTGAAACTGCCGAAGCGGCTCCACGTGACGGAACATCCGCATCGGACACTCCGGCACCTGCACGCGGTGACCGCGCCACAAGGCCGGACGCAGCGTCCACCAAGCCGGATCAAGCGCCTGCTGAAACCGGCCACGCCGCAGCGCCGAAGCAGGGCGCTGCACCTGCACCTGCACCTGCACCTGCACCTGCACCTGCACCTGCACCTGCACCTGCATCTGCATCTGCACCTGCATCTGCATCTGCACCTGCATCTGCATCTGCACCTGCATCTGCACCTGCATCTGCACCTGCATCTGCATCTGCATCTGCATCTGCATCTGCATCTGTACCGGCTCCGGCTCCGGCTCCGGCTCCGGCTCCGGCTCCGGCCGCAGCAGTCGAACCTGCCAAGCCGACGGAAACGGCTTCCGCTCCGGACCAGAAGCAGAACAAGACAGCAGAGCCAGGGCGAGCCACGCCGGAGCACAAGGAAGCTGCACAGGCCGCAGCGACCGAATCCGGCAGCGCTTCACCGGCTGCCGCTGATCCAGTGGCGTCCGCGACCAAGCCTGCCGACGAAGCCTCCGGCACCGGCTCTGGCACCGGCTCTTCGGCAGCGAAGGCCACGGCTCCCAAGGGCGCCGGCGAACACAAGCCGGAAACCAGCGTAGCGCCGAAGTCCGAGGCCAAGGCCGGTGCCACTGATTCGGTATTCGATGCGCCGCCGGAGCCCTTCTCGCTGCGTGCGCCGGATGAAACCGGGCGGATCTCGGTGGCCAGCGCGGTATCCAGCGCACTGCATTCGCGTCCGCGCCCGCCGCTGTTCGAGGTGCCGGAGGTGCCACCCGTCGCCAGCCAGGCTGACGGCACGGCCGATGCAGCAACCGTCACCGATGCATTGGCGGATGAAGCAGAGCAGGACGCGGATCAGCCGCCTGTCGACAGCACCCAGGACAGCCTGCCGTTGCCGCTGCCTTCGGAACGTCCCGACGCCTGAATTGGCGGAACAACCGCAGCACAAACAACGGCCCGTCGCATCCTGCGGCGGGCCGTTGTGATTTTTGCGTCGGGAAATGTCTTGTAGGCGCGGGGCCGGGACGGGTATCGGCTCCGGATCAGACCAGCTGCGGTTCGCTCAGACCGTGCTGCATCGCCATCTTCGTCAGCGAGGCGATGTCGTTGACATGCAGTTTGGCGAACAGGTTGTACTTGTGTGTGGCCACGGTCTTGGCGCTCAGATTCAGGCGCTCGGCGATCGTGGTCATGCGCAGGCCCTGGATCAGCAGCATCGCCACTTCCAGCTCGCGTACCGAAAGCTGCTCGAACGGCGAGCCGGTGGTGTCCAGGCTGCTGATCGCCATCTGCTGGGCGACCGTGGCCGAGATGTAGCGCTTGCCACGGGAGACATCGCGGATCGCGCGCAGCAGTTCCTCGCTCGGCGCGGCCTTGCCCAGATAACCGCTGGCACCGGCATTGAGCACGCGCCTGGGCAGCGGCCCGTCCTCCTGGGCGGAAACCACGATCACGCGCGCCTCGCTGCCACCACGGATCAGCCGGTCGGTGACTTCCAGACCGCTGATGCCGGGCAGATGCAGATCGCACAGCACTACATCGGCGGGCGTTTCGCGCAGGCCGGCAAGTGCTTCCTCGCCAGTGCTGGCTTCGCCCACGACGGAAAATTCCGGATGCTGGGTCAGCAGTGCCCGGAACCCGGTGCGGACCATTTCGTGATCGTCGACCAGATAGACACGGATCATGCGCGGATTCCCCCGGAGATATGAACAGTGATCGCAGGGTCGTATCCGTGCCGCATATCGGGCGCCGGAAAGTCATTCGACCTGTTGTCCAAGCCTACGGCATCGGAGGCGGTGGAGGCCAGCCGCGTGGCTGCGCCGCAGTAGCGGCAGCGCGGGGGAGGCACTTGCCGCATTCCGGCCACCGGGCTTCATCTGCACGGATGAAGCCCGGTGCGAATGGATCGGTGCCGGCACGCCGGAACGTCGATGTCTGCGACGGACCGGCGTGCCAGGCTTGCCGATGACGGGCGGGAAGGCTCAGCCGTTCCAGCCGCAATCCTGCCCCTGGTTCTGGTTTTCCAGCCAGGTGTTGAGCGGCGCGAAATATTCCAGCACCGCTGAGGCATCCATCTGTTCGCCGCCGGTCAGTTCCTTCAGCGTCTGCTGCCACGGCTGGCTGTTGCCCTTGGACAGCATCGCCCAGTAACGCTGCCCGGCTTCCGGATTGCCAGCGAAATTGCACTGGTACAGCGGGCCTTCGTGGCCGGCGGCATCGCACAGCGCCTTGTAGAACTGGAACTGCAGGATGTGCGAGAGGAAATAGCGCGTATACGGCGTATTGCCCGGCACATGGTATTTGGCGCCCGGGTCGAAGAACTCCTCGCCGCGGGCGTCTGCAGGTGCCACGCCCTGATAGGTCTTTTTCAGTTCCCACCATGCAGCGTTGTAGTTGTCCGGCGTGATCGAGCCGTCGAACACACCCCAGCGCCAGCGGTCGATCATCAGGCCGAATGGCAGGAAGGCCACCTTGGACAGCGCCATGCGCATCTGCGAATTGATCACCGCCTGCTCGCTGACCTGCGGCTCCTGGATCAGGCCGATCGAGGCCAGATATTCCGGCGTCATCGACAGCACGATGGTGTCGCCAATGGCCTCGTGGAAACCGTCATGCGCGCCGTTCTGGAAAATCGCCGGCAGGTCCTTGTAGGCGAGGAAATAATAGATGTGGCCAAGTTCGTGGTAGATCGTGGTCAGTTCTTCCTCGGTCGGCTTGATGCACATCTTGATGCGCACTTCGCCCTTGGTATCCATCGGCCAGGCACTGGCGTGGCAGACCACATCGCGGTCGCGCGGCTGCACCAGTTGCGAATCGCTGTAGAACGAATCCGGTAGCGCCGGCATGCCCAGTCCGGTGTAGAAACCTTCGGCCAGGCGGGTCATGTTCGCGGCGATGTCGATATCGGCCTGGCGGGTCAGCTCCACCTGCTGCTCGGCGGTGAGCTGCGTCAGCCCGCCACTGCCTGAAATCGCCTTGGCCAGCAGGGCATCGCGCTGGCTGCGCAGTGCCGCGCCCACATCGAGGCTGCCAACGCCGGCGTAGGGCTCCAGCAGCGGCCACAGATTGCTCCAGTCCTGCTGCCACAGATTGCCGGTCAGATGCGCCGGAATCAGGCCGTCGACTTCACCCTGCTCGCCGTATTTTTCCACCAGACGGTTGCGCGCATAGCATTGCAACTGGGTGTATAGCGGTTCGACCTGCTGCCAGAGGCGGTCGGTTTCGGCCTGGAAAGCGGCTGCGTCCATGTCGTAACCGGAGCGCCAGACTTCACCGGTGTCGGCGTAGCCCATGTCGCGCGCGCCTTCGTTGGTCAGTTCCACGAAGCGCTCATAGTCGGCCCGCATCGAGCTGGAAATGGTGTGCCAGCCACGCCAGGCGTCGAGTTGCTCGTGATAGCTGCTGTTGGCCGTGTCGGCGAGGATCTCCGAGATCTGGCCGATGTCCAGGCAGTCCTGTCCAGCGGCGTCACGGCACCATTTTCCGGCGCCGTAGGCGGCCTCCATGCGGCTGGCGATTTCCGTCAGCTCCTTGAGTTTGGCCGGATCACGCGGGGCCGGCATGGCGGCGTCGCTGGTCAGTAGGTGCAAGGCGCGCGCGGTGGCAGGCGATTGCGCTTCCGGATCGAACTGCCTGGCCTGCTCGATAAAGGCATTGCGCGCTGCCAGCCAGCGCTCGTTCGCGGCGGCGGCCACGCGCTGGCTGTCGTTGTTGATGTAGGTGCTGGCCAGCCACTGCGCCGAGGTGATTTCCGGCGTCATGTCCTCCAGCGAACGGTTCAGGCGTTCGACGAAGGCGTCCGCGCTTTCGGCCTGGGCCGTGGTCTGCCCGGCGGGAGGGGTGGAAGCGGAATCCTGCGCGCCGCCGCAGGCGGTCAGGAACAGCAAGCTGGCGGCAATGGCGCCGCCGAGCAGGGTGCGTTGCAGAATCATGGGGTCAACCTCGTAGGCTTCAGGAAGGGCGGCACCGTGCTGCCGGGCCGCCGGGAACGTGGTACAGCCGATCTGCATCCATGCAGCCCCGCTGCCGGGCCGGGCCTCAGCTCCAGTTGCAGACCACCTTGCCGCACTGGCCGCTTTCCATCAGATCAAAGCCCTTCTGGAAATCGTCGATGTGGATCTGGTGGGTCAGCACCTTCTGCAGCGGGAAGCCGGTCAGCACCATCTGCGTCATCTTGTACCAGGTCTCGTACATCTTGCGACCGTAGATACCCTGGATGGTCAGACCCTTGAAGATCACCTTGTCCCAGTCGATGCCGGCACCGCGCGGCATGATGCCCAGCATCGCGATCTTGCCGCCGTGGTACATGCAATCGAGCATGTCGCCGAAGGCACGTGCGTTGCCGCTCATTTCCAGGCCCACGTCGAAGCCTTCGATGTGCAGGTCCTTGACCACGTCCTTCAGCGATTGCTGCGCCACGTTGACCACGCGCGTGGCGCCCATGTCGGCGGCCAGTTTCAGGCGGTAATCGTTGACATCGGTGACCACCACGTTGCGCGCGCCGATGTGCTTGCAGATGCCGGCGGCGATGATGCCGATCGGCCCGGCACCGGTGATCAGCACGTCCTCGCCGATCACGTCGAACTCCAGCGCGCAGTGCGCGGCGTTGCCGTAGGGGTCGAAGAACGCTGCCAGTTCGGACGGGATCTGGTCCGGGATCGGCCACAGGTTGGAGGTCGGCATCGCGATGTATTCGGCGAATGCGCCGTTGCGGTTGACGCCGATGCCGATGGTGTTCGGGCACAGGTGCTGGCGTCCGGCGCGGCAGTTGCGGCAGTGACCGCAGACGATATGGCCTTCGGCCGACACCCGGTCGCCGATGTTGTAGCCGGTGACCGCCTCGCCCAGCGCGACGATGCGGCCGACGAATTCGTGGCCGATGGTCAGGCTGGGCTTGATCGTGCGCTGGCTCCACTCGTCCCACAGGTAGATGTGCAGATCGGTGCCGCAGATCGCGGTCTTTTCCAGCTTGATCAGGACTTCGTTCGGGCCGACTTGCGGGATCGGCACTTCTTCCATCCAGATCCCGCGGGTGGCCTCGCGCTTGACCAGCGCCTTCATGGTTTGGGTCATGACCGCTCCGGGCGGTGAGTGTGAAGCGGCAAATTATAGGCGCCTGCGGGCTTCTGCACGGCGGTGACGATTGGCCCATCCGGGCTGCGCAGGGCGCCTCTATACTCGGAGGTTTCCACTCGAACAGGGGTTTCCCGATGCGCCTTTCGCTGCTGTGTGCCGGCCTGCTGGCCGCCTTGCCCGCCATCGCCGTCGAAGGCATGTGGACCCCGGAACAACTGCCGCAGATCGCCGATGCGCTCAAACGCACCGGCCTGCAACTGGACCCGGCCACACTCTCGGACCTGCGCGGCCAGCCGATGGGTGCGATCGTGTCACTCGGCGGCTGCACCGCTTCGTTCGTCTCGCCCAATGGCCTGGTGGTCACCAACCACCATTGCGCCTACGGCTCGCTGCAACTGAACTCCACGCCGGAGAACAACATGCTGCGCGACGGCTTCATCGCCGAAACGCTGGCCGATGAAGTCTCGGCCGGGCCGGGTGCGCGCATCTGGGTGACGCAGGACATCAGCGATGTCACCGCGCAGGTGCTGGGCGGCATTCCGGCCGACGCCAGCGACCGCGCCCGCAACGATGCGATCGAGGCCGCGCAGAAAAAGCTCGTGGCCGAGTGCGAGGCCGACGAGATCTACCGCTGCCGCGTGTTCTCGCATTTCGGCGGGGTGCAGTACCGCCTGTTCCGCCAGGTGGAAATCCGCGACGTGCGCATCGCCTACGCGCCACCGGATGCCATCGGCCGCTTCGGCGGTGACGAGGACAACTGGATCTGGCCGCGCCAGACCGGCGATTTCACCTTCTACCGCGCCTATGTCGGGCCAGACGGCAAGCCGGCGCCGTATTCGGAAGACAACGTGCCGTATCGCCCGAAACACTTCCTGCCGATGGCGAAGGACGCGTTGAACGAGGGCGATTTCGTGATGGTGGCTGGCTATCCGGGCCGTACGCAGCGCTACCAGCTGGCGAGCCAGATCGATGACGCGATCGAATGGACCTATCCAACCCAGATCGCCATCTTCAACGACCTGATCAACATCGCCGAAACCGCCGGCAAGGCCGATGCGGATGTCGCGATCAAGTACGCCTCCTCGCTGGCCGGCTGGAACAACGGCAGCAAGAACATGGCCGGCATGCTTGACGGCTTCCGCCGCGCCGATGCCGCCGGCACCAAGCACCGCGAGGAAGCCGGGCTGGTGGCGTGGCTGGAACAGCGCGGCGGCGAAGGCCGCGCGGCGCTGGCCAACTACCGCGAATACGCCGCGCTGATCGAATCCCAGCGCGCCACGCGCGAACGCAACCGCGTGGTCAATGCGCTGGCCGGCAGCGGCCTGCTGGGTTCGGCCAATCGCATCTACCGCCTCGCGCAGGAACGCGCGCTCGACGATGCCGCACGCGAGCCGGGCTATCAGCAGCGCGACTGGCCGGGCATCGAGGCCGGTCTGCGTCAGCTGGAGCGGCGTATGGACGTTGGCGTGGACCGGCAGATCCTTGAGTACTGGCTCGAAAAATATGCCGCGCTGCCGGCCGATCAGCGCCTGCAGGAACTGGACGCCTGGGCCTGGCTGAAGGGCGATGCGCCTTCACGCGAAGCACTGGCCGCAAAGCTCGACGCGCTGTATGCCGGCACCTCGCTGACCGCCACCGACGCGCGTCTGGCCGCCTTCGAACAGGACCAGGCCACGCTGGACGCCAGCGATGACAGCTTCCTGCAACTGGCCGCCGCGCTGTCGCCGGCACTCAAGCGGCTGGAAGACGAGCGCAAGGCCTTCAACGGCGCGCTCGCCCGACTCCAGCCCGGCTATATGCAGGCGCTGATCGACTACCGCACCAGCCAGGACCGCGCCACCTATCCGGATGCCAACTCCAGCCTGCGCATCACCTTCGGCAATGTGCAGGGCGTGTCGCCGCGCGACGGCATGACCTATCTGCCGTTCAGCACCACCCGCGGCATCGTCGAAAAGCACACCGGCACCGATCCCTTCGACGCCACCCAGGCGCAACTGGACGCCATCGCGCAGCGCCGCTTCGGCCGTTGGGCGGTGGAATCGCTGAACGATGTGCCGGTCAATTACCTGGCCGATCTGGACGTGACCGGCGGCAACTCCGGCTCGCCCACGCTCAATGCCAAGGGTGAATTCGTCGGCCTGATCTTCGACGGCATCTGGGAATCGGTCGCCTCCAACTGGGTCTTCGACCCGGCCATCACCCGCACCATCCACGTCGACTGGCGCTACATGCTGTGGATCATGGACGAGGTCTACCCGGCCCCGGCAATCCTGCGCGAACTGGGCGTGGAACCGCGCCCGCGCTGATCGCGCGGGAACTTGATCGCAGGAGCGTCAATCACGGAGAGGCGCAAAGGATGCGCGGGTGCAGGTTGAGAACCTGCACCCGCGTCTCGGACGCACCCCGACAATCGCACCCCTTCGGGTGCGCTCCTGCCGAATATTCGTGGATTGCCTGCCGCGATGTCGTCCATGCGTGATGCATCGCCTGACGGTAAGCAACGTGGCCGCGATGGGACTTTCCCGCTGGTGACCAGCGCCGTGCCACCCACCCATGAGCCATCACGCCACCGGATTGCGTAAAGTGTTCCACATGCAAACGGAGGCAGCTTTGATGAACCTGGCGCAGTGGCTGGAACACCTGCAACGCATCCATCCGAAGGAAGTCGAACTGGGGCTGGAACGTGTCGGCCAGGTCGCGGCGCGGCTGGCGCTGGGCCGGCCCGGCGCGCGCGTGATCAGTGTGGCTGGCACCAATGGCAAGGGCTCGACGGTGGCTTTCATCGAGGCCATTGCGCGCGCTGCCGGGCTGCGCACCGGGGCCTACACCTCGCCGCATCTGCTGCGTTACAACGAGCGCGTCCGGATCGACGGCCAGCCGGTCGATGATGCGGCGCTGGTGGCCGCGTTCGAGGCGGTCGAAGCCGCGCGTGGCGAGGTGTCGCTGACCTATTTCGAATTCGGCACGCTGGCCGCGCTGTGGCTGTTCGCGCGGCAGCCGCTGGATCTGGTGGTGCTGGAAGTGGGCCTGGGCGGCCGGCTGGATGCGGTCAATCTGGTGGATGCCGATCTGGCCGTGATCACCACCGTGGCGCTGGACCATACCGAATACCTGGGCAACGACCGCGAGAGCATCGCGCGCGAGAAGGCCGGCATCCTGCGCCCCGGCAAGCCGCTGGTGATCGGCGAACTGGACCCGCCCGACACCCTGCTGCGCGAGGCCGAACGCGTCGGCGCGCCGGTGCTGCGCGCCGGGCGCGGCTTCCATTTCCAGCCGCAGGGCGCAGGCTGGGTGTTCCAGGACGAGCGCGACCGCATCGAACTGCCGTTGCCGGCCTTGCGCGCGCCGGCACAACTGGCCAATGCCGCCGCCGCCATCGCGGCGTTCCGTGCGCTGCTGCCACCGTTGCCGGTCTCGCCGGAGCACCTCGCCAGCGGCATCGGTGCCGCGCAGCTTCCCGGCCGCATGCAGGTGATCCCCGGCCCGGTCGAGATCGTGCTGGATATCGCGCACAACCCGCAGGCCGCGCAGCAGTTGGCGCAATGGCTGCAACGCAACCGCGCCAGCGGCGCCACCCAGGCGGTATTTGCCGCGCTGGCGGACAAGGACGTGGCGAACGAGGTGGCCGCGCTGATGGCCCATATCGATATCTGGCATCTGGCCGGCCTCAGTGGCGCCGGCGGCCGCGCCCAGCCGGTCGAGCTTCTGTGGCAGAAGCTCGGCGCGCTGCTGTCGCGCTCGCTGGTGATGCGCCACGCATCGGTCGCGGTGGCGCTGGAGGAAGCGCGCCGGGCCTCGCGTGCGGGTGACCGGATTGTGGTGTTCGGCTCGTTCCACACCGTGGCCGAGGCCTTGCAGGCGCTGGACAAGCCTGCCTGAGGCTGTACCAGCAGCGGCGCCGGCACGGTGACGGCCGGCGCGGGCCGTTATACTTGGCGCCGATCCATTCCGGGTTGGTTGCATGGATGCCTCCTTGAAACAGCGCCTGATCGGCGCCGCCGTGCTGGTGGCGCTCGCCGTGATTTTCCTGCCGATGCTGATCAGTGGTCCGGAACCCGACACTGGCACCAGCAGCGTGCCGGTGGACGTGCCGAACCGCGACAACCGCGATTTCCAGACCCGTGATCTGACCCTGGCCCCGCCGGTGCAGAGCCCTGCGCCCGCCAGCGAAGCGCCGCCTGCCGATACCGCCATCGCTGACGAAGGCGACCGTGTCGCCACGGTCGACACCACCGGCCAGGCGCCGCGTATCGATGCGGTATCCGGCATGCCGGTCGGGCGCACCGAACCGGCTCCCGCGCCATCCACGCCTGCGCCGGTTGCAGCACCTGTTCCCACTCCCGCTCCGACACCGCCGGCCACTGCGCCTGCGCCGGCTCCTGTCGCCAACGTGCCAGCGGCCACGTCGACCGGCCGCTGGGCAGTGAATCTGGGCAGTTATGCCAACGCCAGCAATGTCAGCACACTGGTATCGCAGCTGCGCCAGCAGCGTCTTCCGGCCTACACCGAACAGGTGACGCTGGATGGCAAGGCGGTGCAGCGCGTGCGCCTGGGGCCGTTCGCGCAGCGTTCGGAAGCCGAATCCGCACGCCTGACCGTGCAACGCCTGCGCTCGGATCTGCCCACCGGCGTGGTGTCGCTGGAAGGCGAATCCGCACCGGCCGCCGCGCGTCCGACGGTGGCCGAAGGGTATGCGGTGCAGCTGGGTGCGTTCCGCAGCGAAGCCGATGCCAACGCGCTGCGTGACCGCGCGCGTGGCGCCGGTTTTGCCAGCTATGTTGAACGCACCCGCACCGACAGCGGCACGCTGTGGCGGGTGCGGCTGGGGCCGGAACTGCGCCGCGCCGACGCCGATAAGCTCAAGGCCGACGCCAAGACCAGACTCGGTGCGGACGGCAACATCGTCCCGCATCCCTGATCCGTCGCGCCGATCGCCATGCTGACCTGGGCCGATATCGTGCTGCTGGCGATCCTGGGCATTTCCGCGCTGATCGGCATCTGGCGCGGCTTTGTTTCCGAAGTCATGTCGCTGCTGGTGTGGGTGGCCGCGTTCTGGCTGGCGTTCGCGTTTGGGCCGGACGTGGCGGACATGTTCCAGCCGCATGTGGACGCGCCGACCGCGCGCTGGTTCCTGGGCTATGCCACGGTGTTCGTGCTGGCGCTGGTGGTCGGTGGGTTGCTGAACTGGCTGCTCGGCAAACTGGTGAAAGGCACCGGTCTGTCTGGCACTGATCGCCTGCTCGGCCTGTGTTTCGGCCTGCTGCGCGGTGCCGCCGTGGCCTGCGTGCTGGTGCTGGTGGCCGGTTTCACGCCGCTGCCGCAGGAGCCGGTCTGGCAGCAGTCGCAGCTGCTGCCCGGTTTTTCCCGTGGAGCCGAATGGATGCGTGACTGGCTGCCCGAGGCGCTGGCCGAGCACCTGTCGTTCGATCCGGCACAGGTGGCCGGTGCGATGGCCACGGCGCTGCCGCTGCCGCCGCTGGAGAACGCAGACATTGGCGAAAATGGCGAACAGGCCGCGCCGCCATCTGCTTCGGAACAGATTGAATCACCCGCTCCGGTGGCCGCGCCTGCGCCGGCTTCCGACCCTTCGCGCATTCCCTGACGCGCACCCAGAAACGAGGTTTCAACCCCATGTGCGGAATCATCGGCATCGTCGGCAGCGAAGCGGTTGCCCCTGCGTTGTATGACGGCCTCACCGTGCTCCAGCACCGTGGTCAGGATGCGGCCGGCATCGCCACCATCGACGGCACCCGGATCCGCATCCACAAGGCCAACGGTCTGGTGCGCGACGTGTTCGGTGCCGAACAGATGCGGCTGCTGGCCGGACGCATCGGCATCGCCCATTGCCGCTACCCGACCGCCGGTTCCGAAGGCTCGGACGAGGCCCAGCCGTTCTACGTCAATTCGCCCTACGGCATCGCGCTGGCGCACAACGGCAATCTGATCAACACCGAGGCGCTACGGCACGAGGTGTTCGAACAGGATCGCCGGCACATCAACACCCAGTCCGATTCGGAAGTGCTGCTGAATGTGCTCGCACACGAGCTGATGCGTCAGGAACGGCTCGATCCGGATGCCGCCTTCAAGGCCGTGGCCGAAGTGCACCGGCGTTGTCTTGGCGGCTATGCCGTGGTCGGCACTGTGCTGGGTCTGGGGCTGGTCGGTTTCCGTGATCCGAATGGCATCCGCCCGCTGGTGCTGGGGCGGCGCGAGAGCGCCAGCGGTACCGAGTACGCGCTGGCTTCGGAAAGCGTCGCACTGGACCTGCTCGGCTTCACCCGCATGCGCGATGTCGCGCCGGGCGAGGCCATCGTCATCACCGCGCAGGGCGAACTGCATGCGCAGCAGTGCGCCGCACCGGCCAAGCATGCGCCGTGCATCTTCGAATATGTTTATTTCGCGCGGCCGGACTCGATGATCGAGAACGTTTCGGTACACAAGGCGCGCATGCGCATGGGCGTGAAACTGGGCGAGAAGATCCTGCGCCTGCGCCCGGACCACGATATCGACACCATCATCCCGATCCCCGATTCGGCGCGCGATTCGGCACTGGAAGTGGCCAATGTGCTGGGCGTCAAATACCGCGAAGGGTTCATCAAGAACCGTTATGTCGGGCGGACTTTCATCATGCCGGGCCAGGGTGAGCGGGTGAAATCGGTGCGGCGCAAGCTCAACCCGATTCCGCTGGAATTCCGCAATCGCGTGGTGCTGCTGGTGGACGACTCCATCGTGCGCGGCACCACCAGCCGCCAGATCGTGCAGATGGCGCGTGATGCCGGTGCGCGCAAGGTCTATCTGGCCAGCGCCGCGCCGCCGGTGCGCCATCCCAACATCTACGGCATCGACATGCCGGCTGCCAACGAACTGATCGCGCACGACCGCAGCGAGGAAGAAGTGCAGGCCGCGCTGGGCTGCGACTGGCTGATTTACCAGGATCTGGCTGATCTGGAATGGGCCGTGGCCGAAGGCAACGACAGCCTGCACGGATTCGATTCCTCCTGCTTCACCGGCGAATACGTCACCGGCACCACGAGCGAATACCTGGAACGCCTGAGCGAACAGCGCGGCGACGAGGCGCGGCAGAAGCGCCTGGCCGGATGACTGCGGCAGCGGAGGCGACGGCGCCTGCATGCAGGTGGCCGAGCCTGCAACACGCCGCCGCACACTGTCTGGCCTTGCGCGATCCGGGCGAAAAAGTCGCTACCACCCGCGCCGCCGCCGCGCAATTTTTCTCTGGCGGCTTGTCGCTTGCAGACGAAAGCAACTGGCCGGCGATTCCCGACCCGGCCGTTGTCGGCCGCCCGGATCGCCCGCTGTTGGTGCCACCACGGCAATTGGCCGCACGCGGGCTGGGCAGCGACGAAGGCCGCGCGGCCTTCCTGCACGCGATCGCGCATATCGAATTCAACGCCATCAATCTGGCGTGGGACGCGGTGCTGCGTTTTCCCGGCATGCCTGCGGACTATTACGCCGACTGGGTCTCCTGCGCCGATGACGAGGCCCGCCATCACCTAATGCTGGTCGGCCGGCTGGCCGATTTTGGCCATGCCTACGGCGATTTCGATGCGCATGACGGCCTCTGGGAGATGGCGCGGCGCACAGCGCATTCCTGCCTGGAACGGATGGCGCTGGTGCCGCGCGTGCTCGAAGCACGCGGCCTGGACGTGACCCCGGCGATGATCGAACGCCTGACCGCGCTGGGCGATGCGCCCACGGTCGCGATCCTGGAAGTGATCCTGCGCGAGGAAGTCGCACACGTGGCCGCCGGAACCCGCTGGTTCCGTCACCTGTGCGAACGGGAAGGCCGCGAACCACGCAGCACCTTCCGTGATTTGCTGCGCCAGCACGGACGCGGCTTCATCCGTGGCCCCTTCAACCTCGACGCACGCCGCGCCGCCGGCTTCGATGACGACGAAATGGCGCTGCTGGTAGAAGCCACGTAATGCTGCCTGCTTCGCCGTTCGCTACGGGTTGAATGCCGTAAACCCGGCACATGAAGAGCCGTCAGGTCGGCACTGCGCTCACCCGGCCCATTCTGGATCGGTTGTGAAAACGATGGTGAGCCAGCGGTCCGGGGTGTCGTTGCCGATCGCCTCGCCGATCTCGTCGCGCAGCTGGTCCCATTCTTCCAGCCGGCGCGCCGGCCAGCGCGTGGGCACGATGAAATACAGCTCGATCTGGCGCCCGCGCCCGACCCGCGCGACATAGGCGCGATAGCCGTCGAAGCCGTGCCGTTCGACGATGTCCTGCGCCACATCGTCGACATGCTGCTTCAGGTCGGCCGGGGTCACCAGCAGGATATCGGCCAGTGCGCGCCGTACCGTGCCGACCGGGATCGGAATCACCACCAGACACACCAGCGCCAGCACCGCCGGATCGATGTAGGGCGCCATCCAGGCGTGTTCGGTGTGCTGGATCGCATAACCGAAGCCGAAGGCCACCAGCCAGGCGGCGGTCAATGCCGCCGCCATGAACCAGCCGCGCGCATCCAGTTCGACGAAATCCGAGCGGATGCTGCGGTTGGCGCGACGCGCGAACCAGGTCATCGCCACCGAGCCGACCAGCGATACCGCGGCAAAAAACACCGCATAGCCGAACTGCACCTGGCGCCCGCCGGACATGAAACTGTCGACCGAGTTGATCAGCGCATAGATCGCCGCTGCGATCAGCAGCGTGCCGCTCATCCCCAGCACGATCGGCTCCAGATGCCAGAAGCCCATCGTGAAGCGCTCGGCCAGCCGCCCGCCGGCGGCATCGCCGCTGGTGGAACTGCGGATCAGATTGGCCACCAGCAAGGCCAGGAAGGTCATGCCCGCGTCGGTCATATCGTAGATGCTGTCGAAGATGATCGCCGCCGATCCGGCCAGCAGGCCCAGCACCAGCCCGAAGATCGCCAGCACCAGCGTCGCTACCATCGACAGGCGCAGCAGGCTCTGTTCCGTATGCGGGCGGGAAAGCGGCATGGCTCGGATCGCGAAAAGGGGGCGGGGGAACAGCGCGCGCCACGATTTTCCGTGGTCGCTGCCATGGCGGCCAGCCTAGCGCAAACCACCCATGCCGGAGCGCGCTCTTCACTGTGTCACCGTATCCACCACTCAGCTCGGACAAGACGCATCATGTAGCCCGGTTAAGGCACCGCTGTATCCGGGAGTGGCTTTCCCATGACTCCATCCCCGGCTGTGGCTGTATTTTGCCGGACTGTCCGGATCTACTGCGGAGCCGGGAAAAGCGCGCGCCACCAACCTCTACTCAGGCCGCCGCCAACGCCTGTTCCAGATCCGCGATCAAGTCGTCGGCATGCTCGATGCCGATCGACAGCCGCACGGTGTCCAGCGTCACGCCGGCCTTTTCCAGTTCCGCCTCATCCAGCTGGCGGTGCGTGGTCGAAGCCGGATGCGTGGCCAGCGAGCGGGTATCGCCGATATTGACCAGACGCGTGAACAGTTGCAGCGCATCGAGGAAGCGCGCGCCGGCTTCACGCCCGCCCGGCAGGCCGAAGGTGAACAGGCCCGAAGGCGCCGCATCGCGCAGGTATTTCTGCGCCAGCGCGTGTTCGGGGTGATCCGGCAGGCCAGCGTAATTGACCCAGGCGACCTTCGGATGCGCCTTGAGATATTCGGCGATGGTGCGCGTGTTCTGCACGATCCGGTCCATGCGCAGGGGCAGCGTTTCAATGCCCTGCAGGATCAGGAACGAGTTGAATGGCGACAGCGCCGCGCCGGTATTGCGCAGCGGCACCACGCGGGCGCGACCGATATAGGCCGCCGGCCCCAGCGCCTCGGTGTAGACCACGCCGTGATAGCTGACATCCGGCTCGTTGAGGTGCGGGAAACGCGCTTTGTGTTCCGCCCACGGGAACCTGCCTGAATCGATGATCGCCCCGCCCAGGCTGTTGCCGTGGCCGCCCAGATACTTGGTCAGCGACTGCACCACGATGTCCGCGCCGAAATCGATCGGGCGCAGCAGGTACGGCGTGGCGACGGTGTTGTCCACGATCAGCGGCACGCCATGCGCATGCGCGATCTTCGCGATCCTTTCGATATCGGTGACATTGCCCAGCGGGTTGCCGAGTGATTCGACAAACACCGCCTTGGTGCGTTCGTCGATCAGTTTTTCGAACGCATCCGGTTCGTCGTAATCGGCGAAGCGGGTTTCGATGCCGAACTGCGGCAGGGTGTGCGCGAACAGGTTGTAGGTGCCGCCGTACAGCGCGCTGGACGACACGATGTTGTCGCCGGCCTCGGCGATGGTCTGGATCGCGTAAGTCACCGCCGCCTGCCCGGAAGCCAGCGCCAGCGCCGCGATGCCGCCTTCCAGTGCCGCGATGCGCTGTTCGAGCACATCGGTGGTCGGGTTCATGATGCGGGTATAGATGTTGCCCGGCGTCTTCAGGTCGAACAGGTCGGCGCCGTGCTGGGTGCTGTCGAAGGCGTAGGCCACGGTCTGGTAGATCGGCACCGCGACCGCGCGCGTGGTCGGATCGGGCGAGTAGCCGGCATGGACGGCGATGGTTTCGGGTTTCCAGGTGGCTTGGCTCATGGCGGCATACTCCGGCGGCGGGGCCGTCCATCATGCCGTGCGGTTATGAGCAGGGTCGATACCGGGCCTTATCAGCTTATGCACATCCGGGCATGAGGCAGCGCGGGACTGCGCCGCTCAGCCGTATTGCTCATATGAAACGCGTTCGGTAGGAGTGCAATCGTAGAGGGCGCGAAGGAAGCCGGTGCATCCGAACCAGCCCGTCCATTCGCGCCCACCTTGGGTGTGCGCTCCTACATTGATGGGGTGTGTAGGAGCGCACTCGCAGAGGGCGCGACGGATGCCCGATCAGCTTCGTGGCAGACGCAGCGCCAGGCCGGCACCGATCAGCATCAACGCCATCATCCACAGCAGCGCGGCACGGCCGGTGGCCGGGATCAGTACCGGGGCATTCGGTGCTGCGGTGCCGGCGAACTGGAAGCGCGTCGGTACATCGGTGCCGGGCTGGGCCGGGTCGCTGGACAGGGCGGCGGCGTCGTTGAGGCCGTCGCCGTCGCTGTCGAAGTGGATGCTGGCCTGGTTGCTGATCGTCGCAGCGTGGCTGATCGCCACATCGGCTTCGATCAGGATCGTGACCGAGGCGCCGGACGTCAGTGCACCGTTCCAGAACACGCTGTTGCTGGCCGGATCGGTGCTGATGCTGCCGGCGTTGGCGCTGGCATCGACCAGGGTCAGTTGTGCGGGCAGCACGTCGGTGAGTTCGTGGCTGGCCGGGTCGTCAGCCTGATCGCCGTCGCCGATGTTTTCCAGCACGATCTCGTAGATCACCGGCTGGCTGTCGGTACCGGTCTGCACCACGCTCTTGAATGCGATCAGCTGGGCGGTATGGACGTCGTCGTCACGGTTGGTGACCGACACATCGGCGGGGTCGAGGCCGTTGTAGTTGGCATCGGCACTGACGGCCGGGGCGGTGATGATGGTGTACGCGATGTCGCCGTCGACATCGGTGTCATCCACACCGGTGACGGTGACGGTTTGCCCCGTATTCCAGTTGGCGGGCGTGAAGGTGACGCTCGCAGGTGTGACGGTGCCTTCGCTGGTATCGCTGCTGCTCAACGCAATGCTCACATCCGCGTTGGGCTGGGTGTCGAGCACCACGGTGAAGCTCGCCGTTCCGCCGGCTTCGGTTGTGATCAGGCCGCTGGTCGGGGTAACGGTGATACCGGCCACATCGTTGTCCATGTTGGTAACCGAAACATCGGCCGGGTTGAGACCATCGTAGGCTGGGTCGGCGCTGACCGCCGGGGCAGTGATGATGGTGTACGCGATATCGCCATCGACCACGCTGTCATCCACGCTGAGCACGTTCACGTGCTGGGCCGTGTTCCAGTTTGCCGGGGTGAAGGTCAGGCTGGTTGGTGACACGGTGCCCTCGGTGGTGTCGCTGCTGCTCAGGCCGAGCGTCACGTCGCCAGTGGGCTGGCTGTTCAACACCACGCTGAACTGGTCGACGCCGGGTGTGCCGGTCGGACCCATGCCTTCGGTGGTGACCAGGCCGCTGGTCGGGGAGACGGTGATGCCGGCAATGTCGTCATCGGTGTTCGTCACCGAGACATCGGCGGGATCGAGGCCATCGTAGTTGGCATCGGCGCTGGCCGCGGCGGCGGTGACGATGGTGTACGCCACGTCGCCATCGACCATGTTGTCGTCGACACCGGTGACGGTGACGGTTTGCGCCGTGTTCCAGTTGGCGGGCGTGAAGGTGACGCTCGCAGGTGTGACGGTGCCTTCGCTGGTGTCGCTGCTGCTCAACGCAATGCTCACATCCGCATTGGGCTGGGTGTCGAGCACCACGGTGAAGCTCGCCGTTCCGCCGGCTTCGGTGGTGATCAGGCCACTGGTCGGGTTGACGCTGATGCCGGGCGCGCCGGAATCGGTCTGACGTTCGTAGGCGCCCAAGTCGACGATGGGCGCGGTGCCGAGGCCGGTATCGACCACGCCGGCGTCGTCATGGCGGCGCGGGTTTCCATCCAGATCCTCCAGCTCTTCGTCGACGTCGCCGTCCTCGTCGATATCCATCCAGGTGTCGCGGCGGACATCGGCGTTGTTGCCGGCGTCGATCGCGGGGCTGCCGGAGGCCAGCCGGTAATCGCCGTTGGCGGCATCGATGAAGCGCGGGTTCAGATCGAGGATATTGGTGCCGCCGGGGTGGCCGCCTTCGATCAGGCTGTGGCGGACGGTGGCCGTTCCCAGCGACGCGCCGCCATTGCCCCACACGATGCTGTTGGCGATGACGATGCCGCCGCTGCCTCCCAGCAGGTTGCCGGGACCGGCCGGATGCCCGCTGATCGTCACATTGTGCAGATGCGTCGTCGAATCGGCAGCACCGACCAGCACCGTTGCATCGGGGGCTTCGTTGCCGATGAACAGGCTGTTGGAGACGAACAGGTCCACGAAGGCGAACTCCATGTACACGGCACCCGCGAGCTCGTCGGCGGTGTTGCCTTCGAATCGCGTGCCGGAAATCTGTCCACCGAAGCACTTGATGGCGCCGCCCCGCCGTGCCTGGTTGTCAACGAACGCGTTGTCGAACAGCCGGATCACGATCGACTCGCTGTATAGCGCACCGCCCTCGTTGGCCTGGTTGCCCTGCAGCAGCGATCCGCGCATCCACAGATCGCCGGTGCTGATGGACACCGCGCCGCCGGACGTCGCTGCATTACGTTCGAACCGGCTATCGATGATGCGTAGCGTGTTGCCGCCGTGGTGGATGGCGCCGCCTTGTCCGGTCACCGCGAGGTCGCCGTTGTCGAAGAATCCAACGTCGTGCAACGTCAGGTCGCCGTCGGTGTAGATGGCGGCGCCGACCGACGCCAGCCCGTTGCGGAAGTCCAGCGACTCGCCGACGAGTTCGCCCGAACCCTCGATGGTCAGCAGGCGGAAGTCCGCCGCCGCCGCGTCACGCTGCAGGGTGCCGTTGCGCAGGGTGATGACGCTGGTGACGTTCGGCAGCGCGGACTCATCGAAGGTGCTGGCATCCGGGGCGTCGAACACCAGCGTGGCACCGGCCATGTCGATCACATCGTCGGTGGCGTTGGCATTGGCGCAATGGATCGCCTGGCGCAGGTTCGCCACGCGTGCAGCGTTGTTGGCGCCGCTCAGCGTGTACGGAAAGCTGAAGCCGGCACAGGGATCGGCATCATCGTTGACGATTGTGCCAAGGCCCTGGGCGTCGCCCGCCACCGCGTTGACGATGTTGGTGATGTTGACGAAGAAGGTTTCATCCGGTTCGGCCACCGTGTCGCCATTGACCAGCACGGTGAATGTCGTGCTGTTCTGACCAGCCGGAATGAACGCGGCGGTGAGGCTTTGCGCGACATAGTCGTTGTCGGCCGTGGTGGCGGTGCCGTCGGCGGTGGCGATATCGAAGGCGGTGCCGCCCAGCGGTGCCGGCGCGTCCAGACTGATCGTGAAGATGGCATCGGTGGTGCCGCTGTCACCTTCGTTGACGCTGACATCGTTGATGCTCAGTGTGGGAAGAGTAACCGGAGGCTGGCGCTCGTAGGCGCCGATATCGACGATGTCGCCGGGGCCGACGCCGGTATCGGGCACATCCGGGTCATCCCAGGGGCGCGGGTTCAGGTCCAGATCGGGCAGGAGCTCAGTGTTGTCGCCGTCGTCGTCGATGTCGAAATTGTCGAACATGGAATGGCCGTTGTGGCCGGCGTCGATGGCCGGGCTGCCGGCGGCCAGACGGTAGTTGCCGGGGGTGGCGACGAAGGCGGGATCGACGTCCAGGTTGCCGTCTGCTGCGGGCGCGCCTGGGAAAATGCTGTGGAGCGGCGACAGGTCGCCGAGTCCGGTGCTGGTGTTGCCCCACAGGATGCTGTTGCGCACCTGCGCGTTGTTGCCATTCTCCATTCGCAGCAACGGCCCCTGCGCCGTGTTGTCGGCGATGGTCGTGTGGCGCATTTCCGCCACCGTGGTGTTGCTGGCGAACACCATCAGCGAGCTGCCGGTGGCGCTCAGGTGGTTGTCGGCGAACAGGTTGCCGACCAGCGCGCCATACCCGTCGATCCAGAGCACGGAATCGCTGGCGGCATCGCCATTGGCGAAGAACCTGTTGTTTATGTTCATGGTCGTTTGATACGCGGCCAGGGCGGCACCATCGGGCGCGGCATTGCCGATGAAATCGGACATCACGATGAACGCATGGCCCTGCGCGGACACCGCACCACCGCGCGTGCTGGCGTTGTTGTCCTCGAACACGCTGGCGCGCACCGTCATCGGACTGGCACTCAGCGACAGGATCGCGCCGCCTTCGCCGTCGGCCGAGCCGCCACGCAGCTGCATGTCGCGCACGGTGAGCGTGCTGGCGGCATCGGCAAGAATGAAGCGGAACGGCGGCGCGCCGCCATCGCGTTCGAGCTGACCGTTTTGCAGTTCCAGCACGCTGGTGATGAAGGGCAGGGCGGTGTCGCCGTGGGCGTTCGAGTACGGCGCATCGGTGAGGACAAGGGTGTGGCCGCCCAGGTCGATTACGTCATCGGTGGCATTGGCGTTGGCACACTCGATGGCCTGGCGCAGCTCGGCCACGCGCGCAGTGTTGTCGGTGCCGGACAGGGTGTAGGGGAAGCTGAAGCCGGCGCAGGCCGGGTTGCCGGCTGGTGTGTTGGTCAGCGAGAAGTCGACGCTGGCGGGCGTTGTGCCTGCCGCGCTCGCGGTGACGGAGTACGGGCCGCCTGCGGTGGCGTTGGCGGTGACAAGAGTCTGGGCTTGCCCACCGCTGGTGATGCTGGCGGCGGGTGTCGCCGGCACTGCGGATGCGCCGCTGGTCGGGGCACTGAAATGCACTTGGCCGCCCACGACTGGTTCGATGGCCTGATTGGCGGTGACCTCGACCATCAGCGGGCTGGCGAATTGCGTGCCGACCACCGCGCTTTGCGAGTTGCCGCTGACCTGGGAGAGCGTGAAGCCGCGCGATTCGAAGGCGCCGATATCCGGCGAGCCGACGCGGCCGATACCACGCTGATCGACATTCGGAATGTCGCCGCCGGTAGTGGTGCCGGCATTGATCGCCGGGCTGCCCGGCAGCAGGGGCAGGGTGTGCGTGGTGCCGCCGTAGTTGCCCAATGGGCCGACCAGAGGATTCAGCACGCCGACCTGATTGCCATTGTCACCATCGGTGAAGCTGGTATTGCCTTCGTCGCCGATGAGGTTGTTGCGCGAGCCGGCATAATTGATCACGGGGTTGGCCGCGATGTTCAGATCGGCAGAGTTATTGCCCGCCAGCAGGCAATTGCTGAGCGACAATGTGCCGGCAAAGACTCGCAGGGTACCAATGCTGGTTTGATTGTTCGTTGCAGTGACATTGACCAGCCGGGTTGTGGCTTCCTGGGCATAGAGCACCGATTCCGAACCATGTCCGGTGAAGCTGCTGTTGCGCACATCCAGCGCCGCGTTGTGGACAGAAATGCCGCTGCCATGGGTTTGGGATGACACATTGCCCTGAAACAGGCTGTTGCGAACCGTCACCGCTGCACTGGTGGAACGAACCGCACCTCCTTCCCAGGTGGAGTGGTTGTTCACGAATTCGACGTTCTCGACGGTCAGCGATCCGTTGCTGGCCAACAAGAAGATTGCCCCGCCTTCGCCATTAGCCGCAAAGCCGTTGCGTATCGTCAGCTGGTGCAGCGTGAACTGGAGGCCTGTCTGATGGAGGGCATGGAAGGCTCGGTTCCCACCCGCGCCGTCGATGATGGTGTTGGCAGGGCCATTGCCGGTGATGGTCAGCGCGCCGCCGCTGCTGAGCAGATCGGGAAGCTGCGATTGCAGCGTGATCACGCCGTTGGCCGACGATGCGAACACGATCGTGTCGGCGGCAGGCGTCGCCATGGCCTGGGTTATCGCCTGACGCAGGCTGCCGGCTCCGCTGTCATTGGTATTGGTCACGGTGTACGTGGCCGCCGCTGCCGGTGTGGCAAACCACGTCAGCAGCAGTCCTGCCCACACGCACAGCCACAGCAGTCGTTGCAGAGTCGATTCGAGGGTGTGCGGGCGGCGATACGGCATGGCGGGTTCTCCAGGGGAATGGGCAGGCATCGCGTCCGTCAGCGACGGAGGCGGGCGACGATGCCGCAGGGCAACGCGAAGCGTGGCCCAAGCCCGCCGCGCTGCCCATGTCCTGAGCGGACATGCACCTGCACGCATCGGACATCGTGGCCGCGACAGGGTGCGCATCCATTGAGAATCAATAGGTTGCGAATTCGCCGGTGTGCCAGCCACGACGTGATTTGCGTATCGCCGTTTCATGGCGAGGCAGTGGTGCGGGATGGTGGGAGATGTGCGCTACGCGGCTGCGGGCTGTGGGTGCATCGTCACCGCCGCTGCTTCATTTGCGCCGGCATCCATCAGGTGTGGTGGTCCGGGCCGGGTCAGTCGCCGAAGCGGGCGCGGTAGCTGCGGTAGAGGTAGGCGGGGTTGTCCAGGCCGCAGCGGCTGCCGGCTTCGGCCAGGGTTTTGCATTCGCCGCTGCGCAGCAGGTGGCGCACGCGCAGCAGGCGTTGTTCGCGCAGCCAGGTTTGCGGGGATTGGCCGGTCAGTTCGTGCACGCGGCGGCGCAGCTGGCGTTCGGACAGGTGCACGCATTCGGCCCAGCTGGCGATCGAGAATTCGGCATCGGCCATGCCCTGCAGTGCGGTTGCCAGCAGCGGATCAAGCGCTTCCGCCGAGGCCGGTGCCGGGCGCAGACGCGGACTGGCGGCGGGCCAGGCGCGGGCGATTTCTTCCAGCAGGGCTTCGAAGCTGAAGGGTTTGGCCAGGTAGGCGCTGGCGCCGGCGGCCAGCCCGGCGGCGCGGTCGCCATCGGCGGCCTTGGCGGAAATCAGCAGCACCGGCAGCGGCTGAGCACCATCGTGGACGTGGCGGCACAGCTCCAGTCCGCTGGCGCCGGGCAGCATCACGTCGCTGATCAGCAGGCGGAAATCGTGATCCTGCGAAAGCGCCTGCAACGCGTCCTCGGCGCTGCCCACGCAGGTCACCGGCAGGTGTTCGCCGATGCGTTCGGCCAGATAGGCAGCCAGATCGGGATGGTCTTCGACCAACAGCACGCGACCTTCGCCGGGCGTGTGGGTGGAGGCTGCGGCAGGCTGTACGGAATGGGGGTTGTCGTCGATCTGCAACTCGTCGATTGCCACGTGCGCGCTGCCCAGTGGCAGCTCGACATGGAAGACAGTGCCGCTGCCCGGTGTGCTGCGCGCGCCGATATGGCCGCCATGCAGTTCGACCAGTTCGCGCGCCAACGCCAAACCGATGCCCAGACCTTCACGCCCGTGCCGGGGCGGGCCGTCGACGCGGTAGAAACGCTCGAACAGGTGCGGGGTCAGCGCCGGGTCGAAGCCGGGGCCGCTGTCCTGTACTTCGATCCGCGCCTGCTCATCGTGATGGGCGAGGTGCAGCACCACATCGCTGCCGGCCGGGGCGTATTTGAGAGCGTTGTCGACAAGATTGCCGAAGATGGTCAACAGATGGTCGCGGTCGGCGAACAGTACGAGTGCGTCGTCCTGCGCTTGCAGTACCAGGGTTACGCCGTTGCGTGCGGCGGCGGGCTGGTAACCGGCGACGATTTCTTCCAGCAGCGCACGCAGGTCGATGCGGCGCAGGCGCGGTTGCAGTTGGCCGGATTCAGCTTGCACCAGCCCGACCAGTTGTTCGACCAGGCCGCCAAGGCGGTCCAGCTGGGTCAGCGACAGTTGCAGCCGGCGGCGTCCGGTTTCGTCCAGCGCGCCGGCCTGCGCCTGGAGTTCACGCAGCGGCAGCGAAACCAGCATCACCGGGGTGCGCAGTTCGTGGCTGACATCGGCCAGCACGCGGCTGCGGAAGTGGTCCAAGGCTTCGAGGCGGCGCGCCTGTTCGGCCAGTTGCAGGTTGCGGTCCTCGATCTGGGCATGGGTCCGGGCCAGTTCGGCATGGGCCTGGGAGAGATCGGCCAGCGCGGTTTCGACCCGGCTTTTTTCGGTGCGCAGTTCCCCGGTGCGTTGCGCCACTTCGCGGTCCAGTTCGGCGGCACGCAGGCGCAGGCCGCGCAGCCGCAGCCACACCGCAGCCAGCAGCAAGGCGAGCAGCGACAGTGCCAGCAGCAGGCGGAAGCCGCCGGTTTCATGCCACAGCGGCGGCACCTGGAAATCGAACGCGGTGGGGGTGGTGGCCCAGATGCCGTCGCTGTTGCCGGCCAGCAGTTCGAAACGGTATTCGCCCGGCGCCAGGCTGGCGTAACCCGTGGCGCGGCCATTCAGCGCGTCGGTCCAGCCACGATCCTGCGGCAGCAGGCGGTATCGGAAACGCACCTGCGCACCGGCGTGCAGATCGGCTGCGCCATAGCGGATCAGCAGGCTGCGCACGCCCGGCGGCAGGGTGTTGCCGGAAGTCGGGAACAGCAAGGGCTGGCCATCGCTTTCCAGCGCATCGATGACGGCGCGCGGCGGCTGTTCGCGCAGCGGCATCGCGAGAGGATCAAAACGCACCACGCCGCGCTGCGAGGGAAACCAGAGCCGGCCATGTGCATCGAAATCACCGGCCGGTTGCACGCCGCCATTGCCTTCCAGTTCGGTCAGGCCATCGGCCAGCCCCAGCACCAGCGGCGACAGGCGCTGGCCGGCATCGGCCAGATGCGCGTGCAGATTGTTGCGTGCGATACGGAAGATGCCCTGGTTGCTGTTGACCCAGACATGGCCGTTGGCATCCTCGCGCACCGCGTGCGGGCTGTTGGAAGGCAGCCCCTGGGCGCGGCCCAGGCGGATCGCCTTGTGACCGTGCGGATCATCGCCGGCGATGCGCACCAGCCCACGGCCATCGGTGCTGACCCACAGCGCGCCGTCGGAACTGCGGAACAGATCGCGCACCGAGGTCTGCGCCAGCAACTCCGCCGCCACCGCGTGGCCGTGGTCGCCGTGCCGGCGCCAGACGCCTTCGCTGCCACCGAACCAGACCTCGCCATCGCCGGAAAAGGCCAACGCACTGACCCGCGCGCGGCGCGGTACCTGCGGCCATTGCCGTTGCCATCCGTGTTCCGTACTGAGCCAGGCGCCGGCGCTGCTGCCCAGCCACATGCGCTGCTCATGGTCGAACACCACCGCCAGGATCTGTTCGCCCTGCAATTCATCCGGCAGCGCCACCGGCTCGAAGCGGCTGGCACCGGGCGCGCGGTGCCACAGGCCGGGGGCGTAGGTGCCAGCATAGATCCCGCCATCCGGCGCGGTCGCGACCAGCCACGGATTCTCGCCCGGCAGGCCGTCCGCGCGCCCATATACGTGAAGCTGCCCATCGGCCGCGACGGATTTCAGACCGTCGCCAAGCGTGCCCAGCCACATCCTGCCGTCGCGATCGCGGCTGACGCCGTAGATGTTGCCGTCGCCCAGGCCGGCTCGCGTATCCAGCAGTTCCACCCGCGCACGGTTGAGGCGGTGGATGCCATCGCGCAAGGTCATCACCCAGGTGGTGCCATCGGCCTCGAACAGCAGGTCCAGGATCTGCCCGCGACTGGTGAGCAGCGGTGCCCGGCGATGCGTATCCACCACCTCGTCGGCCTCGAAACGCCACAGCTGCGCGCCGGCCCGCAGCCACAGCGCATCGTCCGGCGCCTGCCAGCTCAGATGCGCATGCATCGCGTCCGAGGCCCGGCCGGGCTGTTCATTGGTTTGGGCCGCGGAAATGGGCAGCTGCTGCGGTTGGCCGTTGACGAGCCGGAACAGGCCCTGGACCGCACCGATCCAGATCTGGCCCTGGCGATCCTCGCGGATCTGCAGTGTCAGTTGCGGATCGTCGGCCCCGTTCCAGATCGTCACTTCGCCCTGTGGCGCAACCCGCAGCAGCCGCCCCTGCGCGGTGGTGGCCCACAGCGCACCATCCTCGGCTACCAGCGCGGGGCTGTTGCGCGCGATGCGGGTCGCATCGCCGAGCGCCTGCCAGGTGCGCCACCACTGGTTGCCGTCGTGCCTCCAGATGTCGCCGTTCATCGCAAGCAGCCAGACCACATCGTTGTGTCCGGGCAAGGCCAGACCCGGAACCGTTTTTGCAGGCAGCGTCAGCCGTGGCGGGAAGGCGCCTTCGCCATCCGGGCAATGCAATGCCTGATGCGTGGTCAGGCAAAGGCTGGCCGGATCGACATGCAGCACCGCAGGCGCGGCGTCGATTCCCATCGGCGCACGCTCGATCCGGCCCGAACGGATCGACAGCCAGTCGCCATGTGAGGTGTGCGCGAACAGGCGCCCCTCATCATCCTTGTGGATCGACAGAACGCGATTGCCCGACATCGCCGGGAATCGCATTGAATCGTGCACATCGAACCGCTGCCCATCGAACCGCGCCAGCCCGTCATGCGTGGCCAGCCACAAGAAACCATCGACATCCACCCGCGCCGAACTGGCGCTGCCCACCGGCAAACCATCGACCGAACCGTAATGGTGCGACACCCAGCGCGGCTCGGATTCGCCAGCCCGCGCTTCCCAAGCCACCGTCAACCCCGCCAGCAAAAACGCCAGGGTCGATACGAAGGAAGGACGAAAACAGCGCATGGGCAGCGCACAACCTCGCTGGCGTGGAAAGGAAGGACACGCACACGGCGTGTGGTGCCGGAGCATGGAGCGATTGCGCCTTCGGGTAAAGACGGAAGTGCCATCCGCACGCGTCGCAGGCGCGATCGGCGCGCATACTGGATCATCCTTGAGCGGAGTGCGCCCCATGTCCCTGACCTTCTACACCCACCCCATGTCGCGCGGTCGCATCGCACGCTGGATGCTGGAAGAAACCGGCCTTCCTTACGAAGACGTGCTGCTGGAGTACGGAAGTACGATCAAGTCGCCCGAGTATCTGGCGATCAACCCGATGGGCAAGGTGCCGGCACTGCGCCACGGCGACGCCGTCATCACCGAAAGCGTTGCCATCGGCCTGTACCTGGCCGATCTGGTGCCGGAAAAGCGCCTCGCGCCTGCACCAGGCAGCCAAGAGCGCGGCCCATACTACCGCTGGCTGCTGTTCCTGGCCGGCCCGCTGGAATCCTGGCTCACCGCCAAACAGGCCGGTACCCTGGCCTCGCCCACCGCTGCCGGCTACGGCGCCGAAGGCGATGTCGTGCGCGTGCTGGAACAGGCCGTCACCGGCAAGACCTTCCTCGCCGGCGACCACTTCACCGCCGCCGACCTCTACATGACCGCGTATCTGGATTTCTACATGCAGTTCGGCATGCTCGACCGCCTACCCGCATTTGAAACCTACTGCGCCCACCACCGCGAACGCCCGGCCGCGCAGGCAGCGCGGGCGCGAGACGATAGGCTGATTGCAGCGCGGAAGCAGTGAGGCCCATGACCTTTCCACCGTTCCGGTGAGGCGGTCACGGGGGCCTGAAGGCCGGCTTGGCGCAAGAGGGGGGGCTTGAACCGGCACAGTCGAAACGTGATGCCATTCCCCCGCGAACACCACGCTCAGATCACATCGGCACCGTGAGGCTCGCAGTCATTCAGCTGCCAGAGACGCATCGGAGCCAGACCATCCGGAACCCAAGGGAGCACGTCGCGTAACTTCACAGCAGCCAGCCGTGCTGCCGACACGGGCGCAAGCCCCAGCGATGATGGGCTTGCGCCGTTTCCGCGTCCCGGGAGGAGCATTCGGCTACGGTCGGGATTACAGGGGCGACTCGAATCCATCGGCAAATACATCATCGGATAGGCAGTGACTGGGGATGGCGCCTTCGAACTCTCCCAGCGGGTTGTTCTGAACCAGTGGCGTAAAGGCGCCGGTGTCGAGATCGAAGGTGCCGAACTGGTTGGTACCCGAGCCGGTATAGATGAAGGCGTAGAGCGTGTCATCGGTGTGGTCGAAGTCCATGCCCTGCGCAAAGTTCGCGGCCAGGCCGTGCACGCCGATCTGCGTGCCGGCTCCGGTCGCGACGTCGATCGAGTAGAGCGCGTCATCAGAGATGTTGTGCCCGTACATCCGACCCTGGCAGCTGATGGCGATGTCGATGAAGAGGGTGCCGGTCGCGTCGGTGGGTGCTGTCATCTGACCGATCAGGGTCAGCGCGCCGGTCGTCAGATCCAGCGTGTACAGGCGAGAGGTGGCAGGCGAGCCGCCGGCGGCGGAGAAGTACGCCACGTCGGTGATGGGGTCGATGCTCAGGCCCGTGGCGCTATCGCCTGCGGCCAGCCCCGATAACCCGGCCACGATCGTCGCGGCCCCTGTGGTGGGGTCGATGGTGAACAGTGTGGAAGGGTTGATGTCGGCGGCGGACCCGCTGATGCCGTAGAGAGTGGTTGCATCGGCACTGAAATCGAGTGCGAACAACGAAGGCTGCTGGGTCTGGCCGATGGGCGTCTGGGTGGAGAAATCCGAAAGGGTGAAGCTGTACAGAGTGTTGGCCGGCCGCGGGGCTTGTCCACGCATATCAAGCGTATAGGCGATGTTCCCGGGTGCACCCAAGGCGCGTGTCGCGGCAGCGTGCGCCGGCGGCTCGGCCGCGTTCAGGCATTGCTCGGCGTAGCCGTCCGGTGCACTGTCGGCGCTGTTGGCCAGCCCGCCACAGTCCAGCATCCCTGCATGGGTAAAAGAAGCCAGATGCAGCAGAACGAAGCTGATCGCGAAACGTGTCATGGGTATCTCCGATGGGTGGATGCCGTGGCTGATGCGAAGGCAAGCGCGCTGTGACGCGATCGTGCCCGATGGGATTCCAGTGGCGAACTGCGTGCAACTGAATATACACGCGAACAGGAAGCGCCTCTGCGCTTCGATGGTCGGGAGCTGTCCAGACTCGTCGACGGAGCTCGGAGCATTCGGCCCACGCAGGCGATCAATTCCCACCGGATGGCTGCATCTGGCGCACGAGCGCCACGAGCTGACGCTGGAGGAAATCGCACTGGTGGAGGGCGATGGATCAGTCTCCCGGATACCGCTGCAGGATCACTGCGGAATCGTGTTGATGGGCGTGATCCAGTTCAAAGAGCCCCATCGATGCCAGGTCAGGTGAGGTGTGAATTGCAATCTGGCCAACAACTTGAAATTTGAGCACATCAAATTTCAGTTTGGCGGTTCCTTCATGCAGGTTCTTCAGGCGCGAAGGGTGGCTTGCTGGCACATCGGTTGTGCACCGCCGGGACGAATGCTTCGTCACAACGCCGTCTGGCGGTGCAGTGCTGGCCCCGGCGTGGCCTCATGCCGTGTCACGGGGGCGAGGCAGACGATTGAGAGACGCTCAGATCATCTTTTTCAGCCGATAGAGCAGGTCGTGCGCATCACGCGGGCTCATTGCATCCGGGTCGATGCCACGCAGCAGTTCTTCCACCGGCGAGGGGGTGGGTGGGGCGAACAGACCCATTTGCGGTGAGGCTGGTTGCGGCGAGGTGCTGGTCGGGGAATCGGGTGCGGCTGGCGGGTTGTCGAGGTTGGCGGCCATACCCGATTCCAGTTGCTGCAGAGTGACGCGGGCCTGGGCGATCACGGATTTCGGCAGGCCGGCGAGCGCCGCCACCTGCAGGCCGAAGCTGCGGTTGGCCGGGCCGTCTTTGACCGCGTGCATGAAGACCAGCGCGTCGCCATGTTCGACCGCATCCAGATGCACATTGGCGATGCCGCTGGGATGGCCTTCGGCGTTGGCATCGGCGAGCGCGGTCAGTTCGAAATAATGCGTGGCGAACAGGGTGAAGGCGCGGTTGTGGTGGGCCAGATGGCGGGCGCAGGCTTCGGCCAGCGCGAGGCCGTCGTAGGTCGATGTGCCGCGCCCGATTTCGTCCATCAGCACCAGTGAGTGCGCGGTGGCGTGGTGCAGGATGTAGCTGGTTTCGCTCATTTCCACCATGAAGGTGGATTGGCCCTTGGCCAGATCGTCACCGGCGCCGATGCGGGTCAGGATGCGGTCGATCGGGCCGATACGTGCGCTGGCGGCCGGCACGAAGCTGCCGATGTGGGCCAGCAGCACGATCAGCGCGTTCTGGCGCATGTAGGTGCTCTTGCCGCCCATGTTGGGGCCGGTGATGACGAGCATGCGGCGCTCGGGTGTGAGGTGCAGGTCGTTCGGTTCGAAGGGTTCCTCGCGCACCGCTTCCACCACCGGATGGCGGCCGCGTTCGATGCTGATGCCGGGTGCTTCGGTGAGTTCCGGGCGGGACCAGTCCAGCGTCAGCGCGCGTTCGGCAAAGCAGCACAGCACGTCCAGTTCGCTGAGTGCGGCGGCGCAGCGTTTGAGCGGTTCCAGCTCGATGTTGAGTGCGTCGAGCAGTTCCTCGTACAGCAGTTTTTCGCGTGACAGGGCGCGTTCGCGGGCGCTGAGTACCTTGTCCTCGAAGCCTTTGAGCTCCTCGGTGATGTAGCGCTCGGCGCCGGTCAGGGTCTGGCGGCGGGTGTAATGCACCGGGGCCTTGTCGGTCTGACCCTTGCTGATCTCGATGAAGTAGCCGTGCACGCGGTTGTAGCCGACTTTCAGATTCGGGATGCCGGTGGCGGCGCGTTCGCGGGCTTCAAGTTCGATCAGGAATTGATCGGCGTTGGTGGCCAGCTGGCGCAGTTCGTCCAGTTCCCCATCGAAGCCGTCGGCGATGACGCCGCCGTCGCGCAGCAGTACCGGCGGCTGCGCCATCACGGCGCGGGCGAGCAGGTCGGCGTTGGCGTCGTGTTCGCCCAGTTGCGCGGCGAGGCTGGAAAGGCGGGGGGAGTCGATCAAAGCTGGGCTTTGCTCCCTCTCCCCCATCGCCGATGGGGGAGAGGGTTGGGGTGAGGGGGGCTTTTGATGTTGTTGGGAAGAAGCACTCGCGCCTGCGGCGCTCGCCTCCTCACCCCAACCCCGCTTCGCGCCCGGCCCGCCGACTTGCATGTCGGCGGGCGCTCGCAGGCTCGCAGCTTCGCTGCTCGAAAGCCCTGCTCCCCCCCCGCCAGCAGGGGAGAGGGAGCCGAGCAGGGTGCGGATCGCGGGCAATGCGGCAAGGCCATCGCGCAGTGTGGAAAGGTCGCGCGGGCGGGCCGAGCGCAGGGCGACGCGGGCCAGGATGCGTTCCAGATCGCCGAGGGCGCGGAAGTGTTCGCGCAGGCTTTCGAAGCGGCCGCTGTCCAGCAGGGTCTGCACCGCGTGGTGGCGTTCGCGCAGTACGCGCTGGTCACGCAGTGGGCGGTGCAGCCAGCGCCGCAGCAGGCGCCCGCCCATCGGCGTGATGCTGGAATCGACCACGCCCAGCAGGGTGTGGCGCAGGTTGCCGTCGGTGCGCGAATCCAGTTCCAGATGGCGGCGCGTGGCGGCGTTCATCGCGATGCCGTCGTCGGCCGATTCGAAGGCGATAGAAGACAGATGCGGCAGGCGTTGCTTCTGGGTTTCTTCGACATAGGCCAGCAGCGCGCCGGCGGCGGCGGTGGCGCGTGGCCGCTCTTCCAGCCCGAAGCCGGAAAGATCGTGTAATTGAAAGAAGCGCAGCAGCTGGCGGCGGCAGGCGTCGGCATCGAACAGCCACGGCGCACGGCGGCGCACGCCATCGCGGCTGGTGAGCCAGTGCGGGGCGCCGTCTTCGTCCGGCAGCAGCAGTTCGGCCGGTTCCAGTCGTGCCAGTTCAGCCGCGAGGGCGTCTTCGTCGGCCACTTCGTTGACCAGAAAACGTCCGGAAGCCAGATCAGCCCAGGCCAGCCCGAAGCCGTCGCGGGCTGGTGCGACCGCCATCAGCAAGGTGTCGCGGCGTTCGTGCAGCAGGGCTTCGTCGGTGACGGTGCCGGGCGTGACGATACGCACCACGCGGCGTTCCACCAGCCCCTTGGACTGGGCCGGATCACCGATCTGTTCGCAGATGGCGACCGATTCGCCCAGCGCCACCAGCCGCGCCAGATAGCCTTCGTAGGAATGCGCCGGCACCCCGGCCATAGGGATCGGCGCGCCGCCGGAACTGCCGCGCTGGGTCAGGGTGATATCCAGCAGCCGCGCGGCCTTGCGCGCATCGTCGTAGAACAGCTCGTAGAAATCGCCCATGCGGAAGAACAGCAGCACGTCTGCATGTTCGGCCTTGGCCGCGAAGAACTGCTTCATCAGCGGCGTGTGTTCGGCGGCCTTCGCCGGGGAGGCGGCGTTCCTGGACATCGGGATTCCTGCAAGGGTGGGTGAAACCGGACCGGCCATGGTAACCGGCCCACCCTGTGCTGGCGGCAGCGGACGGCGTGTCAGCGGCCCGGCATCATTCCTGTTCGTCGCTGGCCGGGGTCATGCGTGCCAGCCCGACGCGGCGGCGCTCAAGCGAGAGCACTTCCAGAGTCCAGTCGCCGGAACGGACGCTGTCGCCGACTTCCGGCAGGCGTTCGAGCAGGTGCAGGAACAGGCCGGAAACGGTGACATAGGCCGGGTTGCGTTCCAGCGCGATGTCGGTGGCGCGTTGCAGGTCTTCCATCGACATCGAGGCATCGACGATCCAGCTGCCGTCTTTCTGCTTCTCGGCGCCGTATTCGGCATCGCGGGTGTCGGCCAGATCGCCGGCGATCGCGGCCAGCAGGTCGTTGGCGGTGACCAGGCCTTCGACACCGCCGTATTCGTTGACCACCACGGCCAGCGGGATCGGGTGCTCGCGGATGCTTTCCAGCGCCTGCAGCGCGGTGGTGGATTCGGGCAGCGTGACCGGCTCGCGCAGGTATTCGGCCAGTGACAGCGACTTGCCGGAGAGTACGCCGGAAAGCAGATCGCGGCTTTGCACCACGCCCTGCAGGTTGTCCAGATCGCCATCGCAGACCAGCAGGCGGGTGTGCGGGGATTTGATCAGGCGTGCGGTGGCGTCTTCCAGCCCGCGCCGGCTGTCGATCCACTGGATGTCCGGGCGCACCGTCATGACGCTGGCGACCGAGCGTTCGGCTAGGGTCAGCACGCTGCGGATCATGTCGTGTTCGGCGGCTTCCAGACCGGGTTCTTCACTGGCATCGGTGCTGTCGCTGGCCGGCTCGCCTTCGCTGCCGGCTTCCGCCGGGCGCGAGCCAAGCAGGCGCAGCACCGCATCGGCGGTGCGCTGGCGCAGGGGCAGCTTGCGTTCGGCCTTGGTGCGGTTGTACTGCGACCACTGATTGAAGATCTCGATCAGGATCGAGAACGCGATCGCCGCGTACAGGTATCCCTTCGGAATCTTGAAGCCCAGGCCTTCGGCCACGAGGCTGAAGCCGATCATCAGCAGGAAGCCCAGGCACAGGATCACCACCGTGGCGTGACGGTTGACGAACTCGGTCAGCGGCTTGCTCGCCAGCATCATCGTGGCCATCGCGATGATGACCGCGGCGTACATCACGCCGAGTTGATCCACCATGCCGACCGCGGTGATCACCGAATCCAGCGAGAACACCGCGTCCAGGATGACGATCTGGGTGACAACCACGCCGAAGCTGGCGTAGACGCGGTTGCCGGTTTCTTCGTGGTCGCGTCCTTCCAGACGTTCGTGCAATTCGGTGGTGGCCTTGAACAGCAGGAACAGGCCGCCGCCCAGCAGGATCAGGTCGCGCCCGGAAAACGGGTGCCCCAGCAGCGAGAACAGCGGTTTGGTCAGCTGCATCATCCACGACAGCGTGGCCAGCAGCACCAGCCGCATCAGCAGCGCCAGGCTCAGGCCGATCAGGCGGGCCTTGTCGCGTTGGTGGGGTGGCAGCTTGTCTGCCAGGATCGCAATGAAAACGAGGTTGTCGATGCCCAGGATGATCTCGAGGATCACCAGGGTCGCAAGACCCATCCATATGGTTGGGTCAGATAGCCATTCCATGTGCGTATTCGGGCTGCCGTGGGGCCCCTATCTTCCCAGCACGGCCGGGCAGGCGCCAGCACCGGGGCAAATTTATGCCAGCAAGCGGTGAGCGCGCGTGTCACGCGGAGCCCATGACCGGGATAAGCTCGCAACCCTGGTGACAAGGAGTCCGGGCATGTCGATGTTGTGGGATGCGTTGAGCGCGGTGCGTGATCTGGGCCGGGTGCAGGAGATTGCTGCGGTGCTGATCCGCTACGGCTTCGGCGATGTGGTGCAGCGCGTCGGCATGGCGCGGGTGCTGGAACGCGCCGGCCGCGTGCTGCACTGGCACGGCCGCACCGAAGACCTGCTGGAACTGTCGCCGCCGCAGCGGGTGCGGCGCGTGCTGGAGGAACTGGGCCCCACCTTCGTCAAGCTCGGGCAGGTCATGGCCACGCGCGTGGATCTGATCACGCCCGAATGGATCGCCGAACTGAGTCGCCTGCAGAACGCGGTGCCGGCGGTGCCGTTCGACAAGATCCGCGAACAACTGACCCAGGATCTGGGCGCCGATCCGCACGAGGTGTTCGACCAGCTGGAGGAAAAGCCGCTGGCCGCCGGCTCGCTCGGGCAGGCCTATCTGGCGAAACTGGAGGACGGCACGCGCGTGGTGCTGAAGGTGCGCCGGCCCGGCATCCGCCCCACGATCGAGGCCGATCTGCGTTTGCTGGCGCGTCTGGCCGAGATCGTCGAAGCCGAAATGCCGGACCTGAAACGCTACCACCCGCGTGATGTGGTGCGGCAATTCGCGATCTCGCTGCGGCGCGAGCTGGATTTCGCCGCCGAATGCCGCAGTGCCGAACGCATCATGCAGAACTTCGACGAGCACCCGGAGATCGAAATCCCGCGTGTGCACTGGCAATACGTCGGCGAGCGGCTGAACGTGCAGGATTTCATTCCCGGCATCCCCGGCAGCCAGATGCACCGACTGGATGGCGCCGGGCTGGATCGCCACGAACTGGCCTGCACCGGGGCCGCGACGATCCTGAAGATGGTGCTGGAAGACGGTTTCTTCCACGCCGATCCGCATCCGGGCAATGTCTTCTTCCTGCCGGAAAACCGTATCGCGCTGATCGATTTCGGCATGGTCGGGCGGCTTTCCACCGAGCGCCGCTACCAGATCGCGCGGCTGCTGCACGGCCTGGCCACGCAGCAGGTGGATGCGGTCGCCGACGTGCTGCTGGACTGGAGCGGCAACGCCGATATCGACGAAGACCAGCTGACCTGCGAGATCGACGCCTTCATCGACAACTACCGTGGCGTGCCGCTCAAGCATCTGGGATTCGGCCGGATGCTGGCCGACATGACTGCTGTGTTGCGCGACAACGGCCTGACCCTGCCGCCGGATCTGGCGCTGATGCTGAAGGCGTTCGTGACGCTGGAAGGCATGGCGCGCGAGCTGGACCCGGATTTCGACATGGCGGCGGTAGCCGAACCTTTCCTCGGCGCGGCGCTGCTGGAACAGTATTCGCCGCTGGTGCTGGCGCGGCGTGGCTGGAACCTGTTTTCCAATGCGCTGGATTTCGTTTCCGGGCTGCCCAAGGATCTCAAGCAGATCCTGCGTGCGGCGCGGCGCGGGCAATTCCAGGTGCAGGTCGAAGTGACCTCGCTCAAGCGTTTCGGCGATCAGCTGGATCGCGCCGTCAGCCGCCTGACCGTGGGTCTGGTGACTTCGGCGCTGATCGTGGGTTCGGCCATTGTGATGAACATCAAGGGGCCGATATCGTTGTCCAGCGTGTCCAGTTTCGGCGTGCTGGGCTTCATCGGTGCCGCAATCGGCGGGGTCTGGGTGCTGGTGTCGATCCTGCGTGGTGGGCGCTGAGCCACGCGCCATCGGCATGTCCGTTTTTCCTCCCCGCAGGGAGGACGGTTTTCCATACGCAAGTCCGGCTGATGTGCGGCAATGATTGTGGCGGCGATGAGGCTTTTCCGACCGGGTCCCCGCATCCGGATCGCGGCCAAGCCCGCTTCAACACGCATCTGATCGGCGCTCGCTGCCCCTCGCGCCTGCCCGCTGCTTGACATTTGTCAAGGCCTTCGCGGCGTACGCGCCGTAGCGTCGAGACACAAGGGAAAACGAACACTGACCGGGCTGCTGGCGGCTACCGCCACGCACCGAGGGTTGCTTCGTGGGGAGGGGGCATGTCTACACGCATCATGGATTTGGGGCTGTCGGTTTTTGCCAGTGTCGCAGCGTTGTTGCTGTCCTGGCCGTACTGGAGGGATTTCGAATACTGGGCCGAGTCGCGCTGGGCCTGGCTGATCTACTTCGTGCTGGGCTTCGTGTTGGCGGTGTACGTGTTCTACGTGTTCCTGATCGCGCTGCGCACGCTGTTCGAACACGATGAATTGGAGCGTGCCGAGCTGATCGAGGCCGCGCGCCGCGCCGATGGAAACGGGGAGGGCCGGCCATGAGCTGCAAGCCCGGACAACCCTGCCACGAAGGCCGGCTGCGGCGGATGGCGCTCGGGGTGCTGAGTGCGATGGCGCTGATCTTCGTATTGCTGTCGGTGGCCTCGTTCCTGGATTCGCGCGGGCAGGTGATCCCGGCCGACGTGAGCTACGGCGAGTTCGGCGCGGTCGAGGGCAGGCGCGTGTTCCAGGCCTACAACTGCATGGGTTGCCACACCCTGTTGGGCAATGGCGCCTACCTCGGCCCGGACCTGACCAATATTTACGAACTGGCCGGGCCGGCCTGGCTGGAAGCCTTCATGCCTTCGGCGCGCGGTTGGCCGACAGCGGCGGCGGTGCAGGTGCAGTTGCAAAAGCCCGAGCAGATTGCGGCCACCGGCATCGATTCGATCGATGAATACCTGGCGCGATATCCCGCTGCTGCCGAACGTGTCGCGCGGCGTGGCGGCGGCAGCACCCATATGCCGAACCTGCGCTTCCGCCCCGGCGAGGTGGGCAAGCTGATCGCGTTCCTGCGTTACACCTCGATGATGAATACCGAAGGCTGGCCCCCGCCGCCCAAGGTGGACGGGCTGGCGTTCGCGCTGGCCAGTCCGATGCCCGGCGCTGCCGTCGCGGCCACCGTGACCCCCGATGCGGTAGCCGCGGCAGCGCCGGAGGATCCGGTGGCGATGGGAGAAAGGCTGGTGGCCGATTTCGCCTGCACCGCCTGCCATGCGACCGATGCCGGCACCTTGATCGGCCCGGGCTGGGGCGGCCTGCACGGTTCGCAGGTGACGCTGGACGACGGCCGCCAGGTGCTGGCCGACGATGCCTATCTGGCCGAGTCGATCCGCTTTTCCGATGCCGCGCTGCGGGCCGGTTTCGCCGCCGGCACGATGCCCAGCTATGACGCGCTGCTTTCCGCCGAGCAGGTCGACGCCATCGTCGCCTATCTGCGCACCCTGTCGGGAGAAGCACAATGATCCAGTACCAGACCCAGCGCCTGAGCATGCGCTTCTTCATGCTGATGCTGGTGCTGTTCGCGCTCCAGGTCGGCTTCGGCCTGCTGATTGCGTTGCAGCACATCGATCCGTCGCTGCTGGAAGGCAGGCTCAACTTCAACATCGCACGGTCCGAGCATCTGAACCTGGGCATCATCTGGATCCTGGCCGGTTTCATCGGCACGATCCTGTTCGTTGGGCCGCTGCTGTCCAAACGCGAGCTGGCGGCACCGTGGATGATCAAGTTCCTGTTCTACGCGTTGCTGGCGGTGACGATCTGGAATGTCGTGGCGCAGGGTTTTGCGCGCGAGGGCATCGCCGGCTGGTGGATGGGGCAGCCGTGGATCCATGAGGGGCTGGAGTATCTGGAGGCCGGGCGGGCGGCCGACATCGTCATCCTGATCGGTTTCTCGATCCTGGCTTACGTGGTGCTGCGCACCTTCCCGCCACGCAAGGACTGGAACGAGATCCACTGGGCGCTGGCGCTGGGCGTGATCGCGCTGACACTGGTGTGGATCTTCGGGCTGTTCTTCATCGAACGCCAGGATATGAGCGAGTACTTCCGCTGGTACGTGGTGCACTACTGGGTGGAAGGGGTGTGGGAGGTGATCCACATCGCGCTGGTCGGCTTCCTGCTGGTGCTGCTGTTCGATGCCAAGGTCAAGAGTGTGGGCTACGCGGTGTTCTGGGGTGTGGCGCTGGTGTGGCTATCGGGGCTGATCGGCAATGCGCACCATTATTTCTGGATCGGCACGCCGGAATTCTGGCAGTTCTGGGGTTCGCTGTTCAGCGCGCTGGAGCCGCTGCCGCTGATCTTCTGCTTCTGGCACGTCTACCTGGATGCGCACCACGACCGGCGACCGCTGAAGAATGCGCCGGCGTTCTATTTCATCCTGGGTTCGGTGGTGCTCGAACAGGTGGGCGCGGGCATCCTGGGTTTCACCATGACCTTCGCGCTTACCAACGTCTGGTCGCACGGCACCTGGGTGACGCCGGCGCATGCGCACCTGGCGCTGTTCGGCACCTTCGGCATGCTGGGGCTGGCGGCGGCCTACTATGCGGTGCCGTTGATGCGCGGCGTCGAACGCTACGACGAGCGCATCGGCAAGCTCGGCTTCTGGCTGGTGTTCGTCGGCATGCTGGGCATGGCGTTCGCGTTCGCGCTCGGCGGCACGGTGCAGGTGTTCGCCTATCGCACGCTGGGGCTGGACTGGTTCGGCGGCGATGTGTTCCCGGCGATGAACTTCTTCAAGATGCTGGTGCCGCTGTTCGGCGCGCTGTTCACCGTCGGGGCCGGGGTGATCGTCTGGGACCTGCTCACCATCGGCCATCGCCGCGTGCGGCCTGCAAGCGATGCGTACGCGCCGCCGCGCGCTGCCGTCGCCACCGGTTGGGGACGGACGTTGACCAGGTATGAGAGCAGCCTGTGGCTGGCGAGCATGTGGTTCTTCGGTGCGGTCATCACGCTGGGATTGCTGAGCTTCAATCTGGCCAGCGTCCAGGCCGGCGATCCGACCCTGCCCTACGTGCTGGCCTGGGTGGGCTATCCGGGATTGCTGCTGGTGACCTTGCTGTTTGTCTGGCGCTTCCTGGCCTCGTTGGAAACGCGTGTCGATCAGCCGGCACGGGAGGCGTTGTTGCCGATGCATCCTGCGGCCTGACAAGGGGGGGGATCCGGCCGGGTGTCGTTTGCGGACGAACCCGCAGCCCGGGTCACGGTGCCGCCGTTCCCGACTCGGACGGGAGCGGCGGCAGCGCTTTGCATGCCGTCTTGCGCGTACCCGTCCACGGTCGTGCACATCTGCCGCTGTTACGATCCCGGTCCTGTTGCCGGCATGACGGCGGATTGATTCGGAGGCGGAAGATGCGGAAGGCGGGCGCGTGGTGGCTGGGAGGCTGGTTGGTGCTGGCGGCTGCATTGCCGCTCAGCGATACGGCAAGGGCGGATACCGGCGCGGTTGACGGCAAGACCGCGATCACGCATGAGGCGCTGTGGCTGATGCCGCGCGTGTCGCCGGCGGTGATCAGCCCGGATGGGAGCCGGGCCGTGGTGCCGGTGCTGGAGCCGGCCTATGACCCGGACAAGCAGTACAGCGATCTGTGGCTGCTGAGCACCGACGGCAGTGCGGTGCCGCGCCGCCTGACCGGCGGACAGGGCAGCGAGAACACGCCGGTGTTCAGCCCCGACAGCTCGCGTCTGGCCTTCGCCGCACGCCGTGCCGGTGATGAGGCGCAGCAGATCTACGTGCTGGATCTGGATGGCGGCGAAGCGCGCCGCATCACGCAGATTTCGACCGGTGCGCGGGCGCCGCAGTTTTCGCCCGATGGCAGCCGGATCCTGTTCGTCAGCGATGTCCATCCGGGCGTGCGCGACGATGCCGAGCAGCGCCGCATCATGGACGAAGAGAAGGCGCGTGATTACAGCGCGCGGGTCTATACCGGCTTCCCGATCCGCAGCTGGGATCGCTGGATCGGTGAGCGCGTGCCGCAGGTATTCGTGCAGCCGCTGGAGGGTGGTGAGGCGAAAAATCTGCTGGCCGGCAGCGAGCTGGTGCAGTCACCCGGTTACGGCGGTCGCGGCGGGCTGGGCACGCAGGAACTGGATCCGGTCTGGGCGCCGGATGGCAAGTCGGTGCTGTTCGTGGCCAGCCGCAACCGCCATCGCAGTGCTTATTCGTTCACCCATCTGGACATCTGGCAGGTGTCGCTGGACGGAGGCGAGCCGCGTCGCCTGACCGGCCGCGATGGCGAAGAGCCGGACGATGGCTACAGCACGCTGCGTTTCTCGCCTGATGGCAAGCGCCTGTTCGCGCTGCTCGGGCCGCGCACCGATTCAACCTACAACGCCACCCGTCTGGTGCGTTTCGACTGGCCCTCGATGCGGCCGCGGCGCGAACTGGAAATGGAACTGGGGCGTTCGATATCCAGCTATGTGATCGCGCCGCCATCGGGCGACGAAGCGCTGGTGTCCAGCGAGATCGACGGCCAGGAAGCGGTGTTCCGTGGTGGTTTCGATGGCGCAGCCGCGCGTCTGGTGGCACGCCCGGAGCAGGGGCTTTACAGCAATCTGGTACTCGGCGGCAGCGGCCGCAACGCGGTGCTGCTGGGCACCCATGAAAGCGCCACACGGCCACCGGAAATCGTCCGCATCGATCCGGTCCGCGGCCGCCACCACGCGCTGACTGCGTTCACCGCAACCCGTGCTGAGGCGCTGGATCTGGCGCCGCTGGAGCATTTCTGGGTCGAACGCGATGGCCGCCGCATCCACAACATGCTGCTGCGCCCGCCCGGTTTCGATCCGGCCAAGAAGTATCCGCTGCTGGTGCTGATGCACGGCGGCCCGCACACCATGTGGCGCGATGCCTGGGTGCTTCGCTGGAACTACCACCTGCTGGCGGCGCCTGGTTACGTGGTGCTGCTGACCAACTACACCGGCTCGACCGGCTTCGGTGAAGAATTCGCGCGCGGCATCATCGGCGATCCGCTGCGCGGTCCGGCGCTGGACATCAACGCCTCGGCCGATGCCGCGATCGCGCGTTTCGACTTCATCGATGGCGAGCGCCAGTGCGCCGGTGGCGCCAGTTACGGCGGCCATCTGGCCAACTGGATGCAGGGCACGACCGAGCGCTACCGCTGCCTGATCAGCCACGCCGGGCTGGTGAATCTGGAAGCGCAATGGGGTACCAGCGACGTGGCCTGGTCGCGCGAGGCCTCCTTCGGTGGTCCGGTTTGGGAGCAGGGCGAGGTCTGGCGCGAACAGAATCCGATCCGCCTGGCCGCCAACTTCAAGACCCCGACGCTGGTGACCTTCGGCGAAAAGGATTTCCGCGTGCCGATCAACAACGGCCTGGAATACTGGACCGCGCTGCAGCGTCAGCAGGTTGAAAGCCGACTGGTGGTTTTCCCGGATGAAAACCACTGGATCCTGAAGGGGGGCAACAGCCGCTACTTCTACACCGAAGTGCATGACTGGCTGGCGCGGTGGTTGGGGGAATGAGGTTTCCTCTCTCCCGCACATGCATGTGCGGGAGAGGGCCTGCTCCGGACACCGCATCAAGTACGGAGCAGGCTTTGGTCAGGGCGTCAGGATGAGGGCTTCTGCTTCGCCAACGATTCGAGCAGCCGAAGTGCGGGTAAATCCTTGTCGCGGGATAGCGCACGCTTCACCCGGATCAGGTCGTCAAGACCGAGGATCGGCACCGAAAGATCGTCGGCTTTCAGCTGCACGATGGCGTTCGCGACATCTTCGTAACGCTCGTGCTCGCCGATGAAGCCGAGCATGTCCAGCGGGCCTGCATCGGTCGCGAGCAGTAAATGACCGCCTGCCAGCAGATCGGCCAGGGTCGGATGCAAGGGCGGGATGTGGCCGCGATAGCGGGCGTGCAGCTCCTGCAATGCGGCCAGAAGGCGTTGCGCGTTGGACACATTCACACGGAACAGCGCATCCAGATCGAAGGTCGTCACCGGGGCACCGTGCAATACGGCGGCGACGCCACCGACCACAGCGAACTCAACCTCGTGCCGGTTCAGTGTTTCGATCAGTCGCCGGAAGCTGTTGGTCGTCATCGGCTCGGAAGACACGCAGGAAATCGACGCGTGATTGCAGTTCGTCCAGTCGTTGCCCTGGTGTGAGCGCGCCGAACCAGTTGAGCAGGCCGGATTCTTCGGGCGTCAAGGTGATGGTGGCATGGTGCGGCATGAGGGGATGGTATCAGGTGGTGGATTCAGCACGCACTGCAACGCCATGCGGGTGGGCGCGTCTATGGTACAGCGCTGTGTGAACCCGAGCGTTTCCACCGTTGTGAAAGTGGCGTATGCGTTGGGGCTGAAGATCCGTTTCCAGCCAGTCTGACGGCCAGTCTGAGTGCGGGCAGCAAGGTAAGCAGCCGACTACGCTCCGCCGATGGTGTGTTCTCGCTCGGCCGGTGGCAATGCGCGTGGGCGGCCGAATACTTCCAAAAAACCAGACTCTGATTGCGCGGAGTCCAAGGCTCAGGTAGCTGTCATGGAATGGACATGTGCCTGAGTCAGTGCATTGCACAACGCAGGGTCGACTCAAACGCGAAGAACAATGCGCCGAGCCTCCTGCCCGATCACCGCTCGCGGGTATTCCCGCAACGGGTGCTGGCTACAGCATGCTGCGTAGGCTGGTCGCTCCGGCGCGTGACCGGGTAGGCTCGCGCACTGGATTTCCCCGTGTGCCGAGCATGTCAGCCGATCCGTTCCAGCATCGCATCGATACCCGCCCGCCAGCGATCGCGCTGATGGGGCCCACGGCCTCGGGCAAGACCGCGCTGGCGGTGGACTGGGTGGCGCGTTTCGGCATGGAGATCGTCAGTGTGGATTCGGCGCTGGTGTATCGCGGGCTGGACATTGGCAGCGCCAAGCCGGATGCCGACACCCTGGCGCGCGCACCGCATCGGCTGATCGATATCCGTGACCCGCACCAGCCGTATTCGGCCGCCGAGTTCGCGGCTGACGCGCTGCAGGCGATGCACGATATCCACGCCGCCGGGCGTATTCCGTTGCTGGTCGGTGGCACCGGGCTGTACTTTCGCGCGCTGCTCGAAGGTCTGTCCGACATGCCGCCGGCCGATCCGGCGTTGCGCCAGGAGATCGAACGGCAGGCTGCCACGCGCGGCTGGCCTGCGATGCATGCGGAATTGGCGCAGGTCGATCCCGCCGCTGCGGCCAGGATCAAGCCCGGCGATGCGCAGCGCATCCAGCGTGCGCTGGAGGTATTCCGTTCAAGCGGCACGCCGATCAGCACCTGGCAGCAGGCTGGCGTGCGGCGGCGTTTCGACTTTCGGGTATTGAAGCTGGTGGTTGCGCCGGCCGCGCGCGAGCTGCTGCACGAACGCATCGCGCTGCGTTTCGACCAGATGATCGAAGCCGGATTCCTCGACGAAGTGCGGGCACTGGCGGCCGATCCGCGCCTGCATCCGGATCTGCCTTCAATGCGCGCGGTCGGTTATCGGCAGGCGTTGGAACATCTGGCCCAGAGCACGCCATTGGCCGAATTCCGTGATCGCGGCATCTTCGCCACGCGTCAGCTGGCCAAGCGCCAGATCACCTGGCTGCGTGCGCAGCTGGATACTCGCTGGTTCGACCCGGCGCGCGATGTGGGCGAGATCGGGAAGGCGGTGGAACAGTTTCTCGGAACGGGAGCCTGATCCATACTGATCAGGCAACAAAAAGGGCGCACCCGAAGGCGCGCCCTTTTCAGCTGCATTGCTGCAATAACTCAGTCGTCTGCGCGGGTGTTCAGGCCACGGCGACGCAGCAGGTGCTCCACATCCGGCTGCTGGCCGCGCCAGTTGATGTACATCTGCATCGGGTCCTGGCTGTTGCCGCGCGAGAGGATTTCGCGGCGGTAGCGGCTGCCGACCTCGCTGTTCAGGCCGCCTTGCTGCTGCACGTAGGCGAACGCGTCGGCGGCCAGCACTTCACTCCACATGTAGGCGTAGTAACCGGCCGAATAGCCGCCGGCGAACACATGCGAGAAGAAGGTGCTGCGGTAGCGCGGCGGCACCGGGGCAAAATCGACGCCGTGCTTGGCCAGAGCGGCCTGTTCGAACGCGGCCACGTCCTCGACGTTGGCATCGGCCGGCAGCAGGTGCCATTCCATGTCCAGCAGCGCGGCGGAGACGTACTCCAGCGTGTCGAAGCCCTGGTTGAAGCTGTAGGCCTTGAACATCTTCTCCAGCAGTTCGGCCGGGATCTGTTCGCCGGTTTCGTGGTGGCGGGCGTAGTTGGCCAGCACGGTCGGGTCCTTGTTCCAGTCCTCCTCGAACTGCGAGGGGAACTCGACGAAGTCGCGGGCAACGGCGGTGCCGGCCAGCGACGGGTAGCGCACCTGCGAGAACAGCCCGTGCACGCCGTGGCCGATCTCGTGGAACATCGTGGTGACCTCGTCGAAGCTCATCAGCGCAGGCTGGCCGTCGACCGGCTTGGGGATGTTCATCACGTTGATGATGACCGGCTTCTGGTCCAGCAGTTGGCTCTGGCCGCGGAAGGAGGACATCCAGGCGCCACCGCGCTTGCTCGGGCGCGCGAAGTAGTCGACGTAGAACAGGCCGATCTGGCTGTCATCGCTGTCAATCACATCGAACACACGCACATCCGGGTGATAGACCGGCAGGTCGGTGCGCTCGCGGAAACTGACGCCGTAGAAACGGTTCAGCGCGAAGAACACGCCGTCGTTGAGCACGCGGTTCAGTTCGAAATACGGCTTCACCGCTTCCGGATCGAAATCGTAGTTGCTGGCGCGCACCTTCTCGGCGTAGTACTCCCAATCCCACGGGGCCAGCTCGAAATCACCGCCGTCGGCCTTGATCGCATCCTGGATCTGGGCGGCTTCGGCCTTGGCGTTGGCCACGGCTGCAGGTGCCAGTTCGTCGAGCATGCCCAGCACCGCTTCCGGGGTGCCGGCCATCTGGTTCTGCAGGCCGAAGGCGGCGTGGTTGGGCTGGCCCAGCAGCGCGGCGCGCTCGGCCCGCAGCTTGGCCAGCTGCAGCACCATCGGACGGGTGTCGCCCTCGCCGTCGCTCATGCCGCGATTGGCCGAGGCCTCCCACACGCGCTGGCGCAGGGCACGGTTGTTGAGTGAGGTCAGCACCGGCTGGCGCGTGGTGTTGGTGATGCGCAGCAGCCACTTGCCTTCGTGCCCGGCATCGGCGGCGGCCTTGGCGGCAGCGGCGATGGCGGCGGCATCCAGACCATCCAGTTCGGCTTCGTTCTCCACGATCACCGAGGCGGCATCGGTCTGCTTCATCAGCGTCTGCTGGAAGGCGGTGGTGAGCTTGGCCTGTTCCTCGTTCAGTTCACGCACGCGCGCCTTGTCGGCATCGGACAGCTCCGCGCCGGCGCGCACAAAGCGCTGGTAGGTCTGTTCGATCAGGCGCAGGGTCTCGCCATCGTGACCGGCATCGGCGCGGCCGTCATAGAGTGCCTTGACGCGCGCGAACAGGCGCGGGTCGAGCATGATCGCATCCTGATGTGCAGCCAGACGCGGCGCGATTTCCGACTGGATGGCGCGGCGCTCGTCATTGCTGTCGGTGCCGACCAGGTTGAAGAACACCTGGCTGGTGCGGGTCAGCAGCGCGCCGGAGCGCTCCATGGCTTCCAGCGTGTTGGCGACGGTCGCCGGTTCCGGATTGGCAGCGATCGCCTCGATTTCGGCCAGATGCTGCTTCATGCCTTCGTTCAGGGCCGGCAGGAAGTGCTCGTCCTGGATCGCGCTGAAGTCCGGTGCCTGGAACGCCAGCGTGCTGGCTTCGAAGAGGGGGTTGTTCTGGGTTTGGCCGGCGTCGGTCTGCGCCGTTTCGGTTTCCGTGGCCGGGGCGGTGCTGTTGGCCGGGGCGGTCTCGCTGGAACAGGCCGAAAGGGTCAGTGCCATGGCGATGGCGCCGGCAAGCAGGGTTCTGGATGAGATCATGGAGTCAGCTCGATATGGAATGGATGGAATGGGCCGCGCAACGGCCCTGGAGGCGGGCGCGGCGGGGGGGGGATCTCGGCGACGGGCCGATGCGGCCTGGCGCAAGCGCCCTATTATCCCACACGTGATCCCACACGCTGGCCCGAGCATGCCTGAAGGCGCCAGCGCTGCCATGTGCCAACAGTTGTCCCTTGTGGTCAGGTGCGCTGGCCGTGTCAGTCCGTGCGACAGACCGCACCCGCGTTGACATCGCGGGCCATGGGCGGATAATCACGGGGATCGCGTGCCGTAGCCGGCAACGTCTTCCGAATCAAAGGAGCCCGGCGGGTAATCGCCGGACCAGTGTGCGACATGTCAACCCGGTTCCCGACCTGACCGACATCCCCGCTGTGGCCGGATTGGCCGCCGCCCGACGGATGTCCGCGCTCCGTCCGCACTTTGTGTATTCCCCCCGTTTCCCATCCATCGGGCCGTGTGGCCCGATGTTCCCGGACTTTCCGCCCTGCCGGAAAGTGGAGAATCCCGCATGATCGCCATCACCCTTCCCGACGGCAGCCGCCGTGAATTCGACCATCCCGTTTCGGTGATGGACGTTGCCGCCTCGATCGGCCCTGGACTGGCCAAGGCCACGGTCGCCGGCAAGGTCGATGGCCGTCTGGTCGATGCTTGCGACCTGATCGAATCCGATGCCAGGCTGCAGATCATCACGCCACGGGATGCCGAAGGCGTGGAGATCATCCGCCACTCCTGCGCGCATCTGGTCGGCCACGCGGTCAAGCAGCTGTATCCGGACGCCAAGATGGTGATCGGCCCGGTGATCGAGGAAGGTTTCTATTACGACATCTGGTCCGAGCGCCCGTTCACGCCGGAAGATCTGGCCGCGATCGAACAGCGCATGGCCGAATTGATCGACACCGAATACGACGTGATCAAGCGCATGACCCCGCGCGATGAGGTGATCCAAGTCTTCAAGTCGCGCGGTGAGGACTACAAGCTGCGCCTGATCGAGGACATGGGCCCGGAAGTCACCGCGATGGGTCTTTACCACCATCAGGAATACGTCGACATGTGCCGCGGCCCGCACGTGCCCAACACGCGTTTCCTGAAGGCGTTCAAGCTGCTGCGCACGTCCGGCGCCTACTGGCGTGGCGACTCGCAGAACGAACAGCTGCAACGCATCTACGGCACGGCCTGGGCCGACAGCAAGCAGCTCAAGGCCTATGTGCAGCGCATCGAGGAAGCCGAGAAGCGCGACCACCGCCGCATCGGCAAGGCGCAGAACCTGTTCCATCTGCAGGAAGAGGCGCCCGGCCTGGTGTTCTGGCATCCCAAGGGCTGGGCACTGTGGCAGGTGGTCGAGCAGTACATGCGTCGCGTCTACCGCGAGACCGGTTATGGCGAGGTGCGCTGTCCGCAGATCCTGGACGTGGAGTTGTGGAAGAAGTCCGGCCACTGGGACAACTACAAGGACAACATGTTCTTCACCGAGTCCGAGAAGCGCACTTATGCGGTGCGGCCGATGAACTGTCCGGGCCACGTGCAGGTCTTCAACCAGGGTCTGCACAGCTACCGCGACCTGCCGATCCGTTACGGCGAATTCGGCTCCTGTCATCGCAATGAACCGTCCGGCGCACTGCACGGCATTCTGCGGGTACGCGGCTTCACCCAGGACGACGGGCATATCTTCTGCACTGAAAATCAGGTTGAAGAGGAGGTGCGGGCCTTCCATCAGCAGGCGCTGCGTGTCTACCGCGACTTCGGTTTCGAGGATATCCAGATCAAGATCGCGCTGCGCCCCGAGTCGCGTCTGGGCGACGACGACATCTGGGACAAGGCCGAAGACGCGTTGCGCAATGCGCTGAAGGCCTCCGGCGTGGACTGGCAGGAGCTGCCCGGCGAGGGCGCGTTCTACGGCCCCAAGGTCGAATACCATCTCAAGGACGCCATCGGCCGCACCTGGCAGCTGGGCACCGTGCAGGTCGACTTCATGATGCCCGGCCGGCTGGGCGCGGAATATGTCGACGAGCACAGCGCGCGGCGCCATCCGGTGATGTTGCACCGTGCGATCGTGGGTTCGATGGAGCGTTTCATCGGCATCCTGATCGAACATCACGCCGGGCTTCTGCCGAGCTGGCTGGCGCCGGTGCAGGCGGTGGTCATGAACATCACCGACGCGCAGGCCGATGCCGTGGAATCGATCGGGAAAGCCCTTGCAAATCAAGGCTTCCGGGTCGCGACCGACTTGAGGAATGAGAAGATCGGCTATAAAATCCGCGAGCATACGCTGCAGCGGGTGCCCTATCTTCTGGTGATCGGTGATCGCGAGAAGGAAAACGGGAGCGTCGCAGTCCGTACGCGCTCGGGGGAAGATCTGGGGTCGATGTCACCGGAAGATTTTGCCGCGCGGCTGCGTGCCGAACAGGAGCCGTTCGTCTGAGATGGCGGGCGGACACACAATCCAACCAATGAGGATGCCTACATAAATACCGACAAGCTGAACCGGAGAAACGGCGATATCCGCGTGCTGCAAATGCGCGTGATCGGCGCCGATGGCGAGATGCTCGGCGTGCTTTCGCGCGACGAGGCCTTGGGCCTGGCTGAAGAGGCCGGACTGGATCTGGTCGAAATCCAGCCCAATGCCGATCCACCGGTCTGCAAGATCATGGACTTCGGCAAGTTCCGCTTCGAGCAGCAGAAGAAGGCCTCCGAGGCCAAGAAGAAGCAGAAGCAGGTCGAGATCAAGGAAGTCAAGTTCCGCCCGGTGACCGACTCGGGCGACTACCAGATCAAGATGCGCAATATGCGCCGCTTCCTGGCCGAGGGCGACCGCATCAAGGTCGTGGTCCGTTTCCGTGGGCGTGAAATGGCGCATACCGAGCTGGGCATGGCGATGACCCAGCGCATCGAGGCCGATCTCAAGGACGACGCCGTCGTCGAGCAGCGCCCGAAGATGGAAGGGCGGCAGATGATCATGATGATCGCGCCGAAGAAGAAGGCCTGAGCCTCCGGCGGCGGGAACTGCTCCTGCCGCAAGCCCTGCCGCCGCACCCGTAATGCAACGAGGCGCCCGATGGGCGCCTCGTTCGTTTCCGTCTGCGGGAAAAGATCCGTCAGGACTGTGGCGGTTGCGGCATCGCCTGCGGCTCGGCCGTGCGACGCGATACGAAGCCCGCGGCCTTGTCCTTCAGTTCACGGAACTTGCCGGAAGTCGATTCCAGCTTGCCGGCCCATTCCGGATTCGGCTGCTGGCCCTCGATGGCCTTGAAGTAGCACTGCAGCAGCGCGGCCATCGCGAGCGGATCCACCAGCGCGGCCTTCAGGCCCCAGGCCGTGATCGCGGCCAGCGCGAAGGTCCAGAAACCGCCCACCGACGGCACCAGCGTGGCCAGCGCGGCCACCGGCAGGAACACGATCAGGAAGATGCCCAAGGTCGCGCCCCAGACGATCAATGTCAGCCACAGCGCGTTCTTCAGCAGGTTCTTGTAGTTCTGCGCATACAGCACCAGACCATCACGCGCGCCGGCCCAGGGGTTCTCGATCTTGTGGCGGATGTTGTAGGCCAGGATCACTTCGTCGACATAGGTCAGCGACATCGTGATGACGTTGCCGGCGAACTTGGCCACGCCTTCGATACCGGGAATCGGCAGGAAATTGGCCACCCGCATCATCACCCGGTTGAAGGCGCGCAGGATGCCGGCCACCAGCCGGTCGACACCGAACAGCACCGAGGATTCGATGAAGCGTTCCTTGACCACCGAGGTGGCGTAGTCGATCTGGCCGCGACCGCCGGGAATGGACTTGCCCTGCAGCAGTTCGACCAGCACTGCGATATGCCCGGCCTTGACCAGATACAGCAGGTATTCGCGTGCCCAGTACATGACGCCGCTGATCACGCCCACGCCGACCAGCGCCCCCCAGAAGGCACCACCGGCCGCAGCGTCAACTCCGCCGGCACGACCGATCACCCAGCCCACCCCGCTGCCGCCACCGATGCCGATGACGTACGCCAGCGTGATGCCGGCATATACCAGCATGCGCAGCAGCAGGAACGGCAGGGTACGCAACAGCAGGCCGAGCACCTGCGCCAGATTGAAATCCCACATGGTCGAATGCCCTCATCAGTGTTTAGTGACAAACAGTGGACGATACGCGGCAACGCAGGCAAACCGGACATCGGGCCGGTCCAATCGCGGTGCGGCGTCGAGTCAGGCGCCGTCGTCGGTGTCGGGAGCTGGTTCGGCGGGCAGCAGTGACTCGATCCGCATCGTGGCAGGCCGGCTGGTGGCCAGATCATGTTCGGCCAGTGCCGCCGCGATCTGCCGGTTCAGCTCGCTGCGCACGCGGCTGCGGTGGCCCAGTTCGGCCACGAAAAGCCGCAGTTCGAAATCGAAACTGCCGGCCGAGATCTGGGTGAACCAGCAGCCCGGCGCCGGCTGCGCCAGCACCAGCGGGTGCTTTCTGGCCAGATCCAGCAGCATCGCCTGCACCTTGTCCGGCTCCGCGTCCTGCGCCAGACCCAGGCGGAACACCAGCCGGGTCACGGTATCGCTGAGGGTCCAGTTGACGAAGCGCGAGGTGATGAAGGTCTTGTTCGGTACCACGACTTCGCGGTTGTCGGCATCCACCACCGTGGTGGCGCGGGTGCGGATGCGGCTGACGGTGCCTTCGACCTCGCCGATGGTGATCGTGTCGCCGACCCGGTAGGGCCGTTCGAACAGCACGATCAGCCCGGACACGAAGTTGGCGAAAATCTCCTGCAAGCCGAAGCCGAGCCCGACCGTGAGCGCGGCCGCGAGCCATTGCAGCTGGCTCCAGCGCACGCCGAGCAGGCCCAGGCCGATGACCAGCCCGACGATGACGATCAGGTAGCGGCTGATGCTGCTGACCGCATAGCGCGTGCCGGCATCGATATGGATGCGCGACAGCAGGCCCAGTTCGACCAGGCCGGGCAGGTTGCGCGCCGCGATGAAGGTCAGAACCAGCGCCAGCGCGCCGCCGAGAAATGCCGCCAGCGTCACCGCCGGCAGCGGCTGTCCGTCGGGGCCGGTGCCTGAAACGGACCACAGCGTGATGCTGTCGAACCGGTCCAGTGCGGGCAGCACTCCGGACCAGACCCAGAACAGACCGATGATCATCACCGTGGCGATGAAGGCGCGCAGCAGCCGGCGAGTCTGCTGGTTGACGTGCTGGATGCTGATCGATTCGCTGTCCGGATCGCTCACGGCGGCTGCGGCGGGGGTCTCGGTGGCGCTGGAGGCGATCTGGACGCGGGCGCCTTCGGCCCGTCCGGCCTCCAGCCGTTTCAACGCCAGACGCCGTTCGCCCAGCAGGAACCAGCGCGCTATCAAGCCGTGCACGATCGCCGCCGAGGTTGCCAGCAGCAGGCTCAGCCACAGGCTGTGCAACAGCGTCGCGGCGGTCAGGACATACCCGTTCACTGCGAGCACCGCGATGCTGGCCAGTGATGACACCAGGCCGATACGCAACAGCTGTCGTGCGCGCGAAGGTTCCGGATCGGCGATGCCGCGGAAGGTCCACAGGGCGCCAGGGGCCAGGGCGCGCCAGGCCAGGGCTGCGCCGATGCCGCAGATCAGTACAAGCATCGGCCGAACCACGCCATCCAGTGCCGGCTCCTGCCCATGGATGAAGGCCAGGCTCAGCAGGAACTGCGCCGGCAGCAGTATGTATAGGAACCAGGGCAGGGCGGCGGCAATGGCGTCGCGTCTTGGCCGGGTCCAGCGGAAGTGCTTTTGCGCCACGCCCTGATCCAGGTTCAAGCGGCGCATCAACTGGTAGAAGAACAGGCCGCCGGCCGTTGTCAGCAATGCGCTTCCCAGTGCATGGCTGAATTGCCCGGCCACGCTGGTCTGGCGCAGCAACCAACCCGGAATCGCCGGCAGCAGGGCCCAGGTCAGTGCGCCCAGGGCGGTGGCGGCTGCGGCCTGCAAGGTATAGCGGTAGCGGTCGCTGCGTACCCGCATCAGCGGCTGCGCCAGCGTGGCCAGACGCTGAGGCAGGCGCAAGAGGTTGCGCAGCAGCAGTACGAACAGCAGACCGGCCGCAGCCAGCAAAGGCCAGTCCTGTGCAGCCGCAGTGGCCAGATCGCGTGCGCTGGCGGTCAGCTGTGGTGGCGAGAACAGCTGCCGCCAGCCCTTCAGCGCCAGGCGCGGCCAGGCGGTATCCAGCCGCTCGTGGCTGGGGAACCAGAGCAACTCCCGGTCGAGCAGGCGGATCAGGCTTTCGGACACGTCCAGTTGCTGGCCCAGTGCCGTCTCCAGTTCGGCCAGTTGCGCCAGCCGTTCGCCTTCGGCGGTTTCCAGCCGTGTGACCAGTTCGGCGCGGGTGTGCAGCAGGGCGCGCAGGTTCGCGTGGGTGTCGGCGTCAGCCTGCAGCGAGATATTCGTGCTTTGCTGCAACAGCGACTGCGCCCGCGCGTCGGGCGAGGCGAGGATGCGTGACTGTTCGTCCAGATCGATCAGCCGTAATTGTACCTGGGCGAGCTCGCGACGGGTGCGTGTCAGGTCCTGGCGGATGCTGTCCGGGGGCTCGATCCTGCGTCGTTCGTTCAGCAGGATCAGGCCGACGGCCTCGTCCTGTGATTGGAGTGCAAGCCGGGCCTGGGTGTTGCGCAGTGCGTCGCTGGCGCTTTCGGCTCCAGCCAGGGTCTGTGCAAGGAGCTCTCCGGTCTGGCGCAGTGCCGTCTGGCTGGCCAGCAGTTCCTGGCCCAACGCGAGGTTGGCGGCGGCTTCACTGGCCAGCAGCCCCGACTGGGTGGCGGTGGTCCGGGCCTCGTCCTGCAGCCGGGTGTCGAGTGCGTCCAGTTCGGCATCGGTACTACGTGCCAGGGCCGATTGCACCAGATCCGCCTTGCGCTGGCTCAGGCTGGTCTGGCGTTGCAGGCTGCGTTGGCGCAGCTCCAATATGCGGCTGTGCAACGGCAACCAGCCGCGTTCGATGCCCAGCGCCTGGGTCTGGGCCAGGTGCAGGCGCTGCTCGGCCTGCGCCGCCAGCGCATCGATCCGCCCGCCGGTCGTGGCCGGGTTGGCGGCACTGCGGCGCTGGCCGGCCAGTTCGGCATTGCGCCGGGCCGCGTCCAGCTCCTGCGCCAGCGTGCCCATCCGCAGATCGGTTTCGGCCAGATCGGCGGCGATGGTGGCGCTTTGGGCTGCGATGGCGGCCTTTTCCGTCTTCAGTGCCGTCAGCTGCGCGGCCAGTGCCTCGGGTTCGGCATCCGGATCGAAGCTGGCCCGCCATTGGTCGAACCGGTCGGAGGGGTCATGGTGCAGTTCCTGCTCCAGTGCGGTGATCTGCGCCGGCGCGTCGGCCATCAGCGCCTGCATCTGCTGCGCGCGTGCCAGTTCGCTGTCGGCCTGGGCGTCGGTGTCGGCGGCCAGTTCCAGGCGGTCGGCGAGCGCGCTGCGCCGGGCTGCGTCGATGCCGGTATCCGTGGCCAGCAGGGTGCGCGCCTGTTCCACTGCGGTCGCAACGCTGGCGGGGAGCGCGGTCGGTGTGACCTGTGCGACCGCCGGGAAACAGAACAACAGGCCAAGCAGCGGGGCGATATGCGGGTTGAACATGCGCGATTCCGATCAGGATGACAGCCGCCACAACTTGCGTGCGGCCCGGGCGAACGGTATCATGCCGCTCTTTTCTCCCGGCCATTCTGGCCATTTCCCTGGCCGCAGGTCCCCATCATGAAAGCCGATATCCACCCCGAATACCGCCCCGTGGTCTTCCAGGACGCCTCGTCCGACTTCGCATTCCTGACCCGCTCGACGATCAACACCAAGGATACGATCAAGTGGGAAGACGGCGAGACCTACCCGCTGGTCAAGGTCGAAGTGTCCTCGCAGTCGCACCCGTTCTACACCGGCAAGCACAAGATCGTCGATACCGGCGGTCGCGTGGACAAGTTCCGCCGCCGCTACGCCAAGTAAGCCTTCTGCCGCGCCGCGCGCGCGTTGACCGAAAGCTGTCCAGAACGCCGCCTGTCCCTGACGGGCGGCGTTTTGCTGTGCGATAATCGCCGGCCCTCATGTGGTTTTTTGCAGGTCGTTTTTGGCGGCCTGCCGCGCTGGCGGGAAATTGTGCACTTGCAGCATCCGTCGCGGCGACCACCTTCCGATGCCCACCCCAAGGAGATTCCCCGTGGCCGATACTTCCCAAGTCACTTTGAGCGATACCGACAACGCCAAATCCACCTCGCTGCCCGTGCTTCGCGGCAGCCTCGGCACTCCGGCGCTGGACATCGGCAAGCTCAACAGGGACACCGGTTACTTCACCTACGATCCGGGCTTCGTGGCCACCGCCAGTTGCCGCAGTGCTATCACGTACATCGATGGTGATCAGGGCGTGCTGCTGTACCGCGGCTACCCGATCGACCAGCTCGCCGAGCATTCCAGCTTCCTGGAAGTGGCCTATCTGCTGATCAATGGCGAGTTGCCCAGCGCCGCGCAGTTCGAAAGTTTCGAGGGGCAGGTCACGCGTCACACGATGATGCACGAGTCGCTGAAGAGCTTCCTGCATGGCTTCCGCCACGATGCGCATCCGATGGCGATGCTGGCGGCTTCGGTGGCGTCGATGTCGGCCTTCTATCACGACACCCTCGACCTGCAGGATCCCGAGCAGCGCCATCTGGCCGCGATCCGCCTGATCGCCAAGGTGCCGACCCTGGCTGCTGCCGCCTATCGCTACACCATCGGCCAGCCGATCCGCTATCCGCGCAACAGCCTGAGCTATGTTGACCGCTTCCTGCACATGATGTTCGAAATGCCGAGCGAGCCGCTGGAGTTGAATCCGGTGGTGGCCAAGGCGCTGGATCTGCTGTTCATCCTGCACGCCGACCACGAGCAGAACGCCTCGACCTCGACCGTGCGTCTGGTCGGTTCCACCGGCGCCAATCCGTATGCCTCGGTGGCGGCCGGTATCACCGCGCTGTGGGGTCCGGCGCACGGCGGCGCCAACGAGGCGGTGCTGAAGATGCTGGAAGAGATCGGCGATGCGAAGAACGTCGCATCGGCGGTTGCCAAGGCCAAGGACAAGGAATCGGGCTTCCGCCTGATGGGCTTTGGCCACCGCGTCTACAAGAACTTCGATCCGCGCGCCAAGATCATCCGTGAGATGACCCACAAGGTGCTGGGCGAGCTGGGCGTCAACGATCCGCTGCTGGAAGTGGCGTTGAAGCTGGAAGAGGCCGCGCTCAACGACGACTACTTCGTGCAGCGCAAGCTCTACCCGAACGTCGATTTCTACAGCGGCATCATCTACAAGGCGTTGAATATCCCGACCGAGATGTTCACCGTGATGTTCGCACTGGCCCGCACCGCAGGCTGGGTTGCGCATTGGCTGGAGCAGCAGGACGATCCGGAAACCAAGATCGGTCGTCCGCGCCAGATCTACACCGGTGCCACGCTGCGCGACTACGCCGGCTTCGACAAGCGCGGCTGATCCGCGGGGATCGCCTGCCGTCTGTTGCAGTAGGCGCGCCGTCTGTCTTGAAGTGGAAGGAAACGCCCGTCAGGGCGTTTCCTGTTTCTGGAGCCGGGTTTCCGGAGACGGACGCGGTGTCGGACAACGATCCGCTTGGTGGGGAGTCCGCGGCGTGTCATGAGCGCCGTGACCAGCCGCCGGTTCGCAGATGCGCGCGACTAGCCCAGCGTCCGCAATGCCGTCAGCGAGGCGCGGTGCATCGGGGTGCGGCCATCGGCTTCCAGTGGCGCCTGGCGCTCGCTGCGCAGCGGCAACAACCACAACTCGAAGTCCAGTTCGTCGGCCTGGAACGTCACATGCGGCACCCGCACCTGCTGGCGTGGATCCAGATGGATGCTGCGCTCACCCACGCGGTGCGCGATGCCCTGTTCCTGCAGAAACAGCAGCAGCGCTTCGCCATCGTCGCCATGCAGGTGCAGTTGCACCGGCGAGTTGGCATCGGCGGTGCCTTCCAGCACGGCGCCCACCAGCCTGGGGCGGAATGCGGAGAAGAAGCGCATCGCCTCGGCCGCTGCCTCGCGTCGTTGTTCCAGCTGCGTCGGCTGCTCCGTGCTACGGAACAGGCGCTGGTACTGGCGCAAGGCGTCGAGGATTTCGGCCGGATCCGGCCACTGGCGGCGGTCCGGTGCCGAGGGCAGCCGGGCCAGCATCCGGCGCAGCGCCACCGCCGGATCATCGAGCGCGTGCTCGCTCATCCAGCGTGCGGCCTGTTCGGCCAGCAGGCGGCGCTGGCTGCGAGGATTGTGGCGGGACATGGCGTGGATCTTCAGAAGATGTCGAACGACTCGCGCTCGTTGACGCGTTCGCGCCAGGCCTCGTCACTGGCGCTTTCAAGACGCGCCACATCTTCGGTCTTCATCAGCTCGCTGATCGCGCCCGGGGTGCCGGCCGGCACCAGCAGGCCGGAGGTCGGATCGATCCAGGTGGTGACCACGCCGGCCGGAATCACCGGGGTTTCCTCCTCCACGCCGTCCAGTGCCGCGCGCATCGTGTCGACCCACATCGGCAGCGCGGTCGTGGCGCCGTATTCGCCTGCTCCCAGCGAGGAGAAATCGTCCATGCCGACCCAGGCACTGGTGACGATGTTGCCGCCGAAACCGACGAACCAGCCATCGCGGTGGTCGTTGGTGGTGCCGGTCTTGCCGCCGATATCGTTGCGTTCCAGTACCAGCGCGCGCCGGCCGGTTCCGCGCCGCACCACATCCTGCAACAGCGAGCGGATCAGGAAAGCAGTGCGTTCATCGACCGCACGCGGCGCCAGCAGCAGTTCGGGCGGGCCGGATTGCTCTCCGCCGCTGCTGCCAGCCGGGGCCGCGCTGCCGAGATTGAAGCCGGCCACGTCGCTGCCGGCATCGACCGCGAAGCGCTCGGGACATTCGCGGCAGGCCCGCGGCGCGCGTTCGGAGAACACCACGGTGCCATGGCGGTCCTCGACCCGTGCCAGCACATGCGGTTCCACCAGGAAGCCGCCGTTGACGAACACCGCGAAGCCGCGCGCGGTGGCCAGCGGCGGCACCGAGCTGGTGCCCAGCGCCAGCGACAGGTTTTCCGGCAGGCTCTCGGGTGGGAAACCGAAGCCCTGGATGTAGCGCTTGGCGTAGTTGGCACCGATCGCATCCAGGATGCGCACCGATACCAGATTGCGCGAGGTCACCATCGCCTCGCGCAGCCGCATCGGGCCGGAGAAGGTGTTGCTCTCGTTCGACGGGCGCCAGGAGGTGCCGGTGGAGCGGTCGTGAAAGACGACCGGCGCATCCAGCACGATCGAGCCGGGATGGAAGCCACGTTCGAATGCGGCCGCGTAGATGAAGGGTTTGAAGCTGGAGCCAGGCTGGCGCTGCGCCTGGATGGCGCGGTTGAACTTGTTCAGGCCAAAGCTGAAGCCGCCGTTGAGCGCCAGGATCGCGCCATCCTCGGCCGACAGTGTGACCACGGCGCCCTGTGCGGCCGGGATTTGCGCCAGCTCGAAGCCGCCTTCGGCATCGCGCACCAGGCGCACAATGTCGCCGCGATTGAGCACATCGGCCGGGCGCTTGGGTGAGGCGCCGCGACGGCTTTCCGAAACATACGGCGCGGCCCAGCGCAGTTTGGTCATCTCCAGCGCCACTTCCTGGCCGTCGGCGAGGATGAGGATGGCTTCCTCGCTGCTGACCGAGGTGACCAGCGCCGGCAGCAGTCCGGCAATGGAGCGGTAGTCGCGCAGTGCCTGTTGCGCGTGCTGCGGCGAGATGGTGTCCGGCAGCTCGACATGACCTTCGGCTCCGCGCCAGCCGTGGCGGCGGTCATAGGCATGCAGGGCGGATTGGAGGCCGCTGTTGGCACCTTCCTGGATGCGCGACTGCAACGTGGTGTGGGCGCGGAAACCGCCGGTGAAGGCGTCCGCGCCGTAACGGTCCACCATCGACTGGCGCACCATTTCCGCCACGTACGAGGCTTCCAGCTCCACCGGCGGCTCGTGCGGCGAGGCGTCGTTGGGTTCGGCCACGGCGGCCTGGTAGCGGGCCTGATCGATAAAGCCCAGTTCGTGCATGCGCTGCAGCGCGTAATCGCGCCGGATCATCGCCCGATCCGGGTTGATGATCGGATTGCCGCTGGACGGGAACTTCGGGATCGAGGCCAGCATCGCGGCCTGGGCCAGGGTCAGTTCATCCAGTGTCTTGCCGTAGTAGAACTCGGCCGCCGCGACAATGCCGTAGGCACGGTTGCCGAAGAAGCTCTTGTTCAAATAGATGCCCAGGATCTCGTCCTTGCTCAGCTCACGCTCCATCTTCAGCGCCAGCAGCATTTCGCGAAACTTGCGGGTGTAGCTGTACTCGGGGCTGAGGAAGAAGGCACGCGCCACCTGCTGGGTGATGGTCGAGCCGCCCGGCACGCGGCGGTCGTCGGTGGTGGCCAGCAGCCAGATCGCCCGGCTGGTGCCGCGCCAGTCGACACCGGGATGCTCGTAGAAGCGCGCATCCTCCAGCGCGATGAAGGCCTGCTTGACCTGCTCGGGCACATCGTCGATGTGCACCGGCGTGCGGCGGGTTTCACCGAACAATGCCATCAGCTTGCCATCGGCGCTGTAGACACTCAGCGGCACCTGGTACTCGACATTGCGCAACACCTGCGGCGAGGGCAGGCCGGGTGCGACCAGCCAGTACAGCACGCAGAAGGTGCCGACGCCGACCAGCAGCAGCACAAGACCAAGGATGAAAAGCCACTTCAAGATGCGACGCAGTCGAGACATTTTTGCGCGAATACCAAGGGTTTGCAGAAGTTGTTAAAGAAGAGTATAGAATGTTGCCGCAAGCGCCGGTAAGGCGGTTCGGCCAGATGTGGCAAGGGCTGGACCAGGGTGCGGAGCGGCCGGTGCAGGGTGAGGGTGGGACGCGCCTGTTGCCAAACCGTTAAGACTCGTTATTTAATGTGCCAACGCAGAAGTTGCTCGTAAGGGCCCGTTGGAAGGGGAGAAATCGTGGGGCTGTTCGCTACCAACACTACACCCCTGATTGGCGTGGACATCAGTTCCACGGCCGTCAAGTTGCTGCAGCTGGGTCAGGCTGGGGGCAAGTACCGCGTTGAACACTATGCGGTCGAGCCTCTTCCTCCCAATGCGGTGGTCGAAAAGAACATCGTCGAAGTCGAAGCGGTCGGGGAGGCGATCAAGCGCGCCCTGTCGCGCTCCGGTTCGAGGGTCAAGCAGGCTGCCGCAGCGGTGGCCGGTTCGGCCGTGATCACCAAGGTGATCCCGATGCAGGCCAATCTGGGCGAAGACGACATGGAAGATCAGGTCCAGGTCGAAGCCGCGCAGTATATCCCTTACCCGATCGAGGAGGTCAGCCTTGACTTCGAAGTGCTCGGTCCGGTCAAGGACAACCCGGAGATGGTCCAGGTACTGCTGGCCGCATCGCGCACCGAGAACGTCGAAGTGCGCCAGTCCGCACTGGAACTGGGCGGATTGACGGCCAAGGTGATCGACGTGGAGGCCTTCGCGATGGAGAACGCCTTCCGCCTGATCGCCGATCAGCTGTCGGTGCCCAAGGATGCGCTGGTCGCGCTGGTCGACGTGGGCGCCACGATGACCACGCTGAACGTGCTGCGCAACCAGCGCAGCATCTACTCGCGCGAACAGGTCTTCGGCGGCAAGCAGCTTACCGACGAGGTGATGCGCCGTTATGGCCTGTCCTACGAGGAGGCCGGGCTGGCCAAGCGCCAGGGCGGGTTGCCGGAAAGCTACGAGATCGAAGTGCTGGAGCCGTTCAAGGAGGCAATGGTCCAGCAGGTCAGCCGCCTGTTGCAGTTCTTCTACGCCGGCAGCGAGTTCAACCGTGTCGACCAGATCGTGCTGGCCGGTGGCTGCGCCTCGATCCCGGGCATTGCCGAAATGGTGGAAGAGCAGATCGGCGTGCTGACGATCGTGGCCAATCCACTGGCCAACATGTCCCTGTCCTCGCGCGTGCAGGCGCAGGCACTGGCGCAGGACGCGCCGGCGCTGATGATCGCCTGCGGGCTGGCACTGAGGAGCTTTGACTGATGGCGAAAATCAACCTCCTCCCGTGGCGCGCCGAGCGCCGCCAGCAGCGCCAGAAGCAGTTCTACACCCTGCTTGGCGTGGTGGCCGTGGCTGCGGTGCTGGCCGTGTTCGGCGTCAAGATGTATTACGACTCGCTGATCGAAGCACAGCAGGCACGCAACACCTATCTGCAGAACGAGATCAAGCTGGTCGATGCCAAGATCAAGGAAATCGACGAGCTGGACCGCAAGCGCGCGGACCTGCTGCAGCGCAAGCAGGTGATCGAGGAACTCCAGGCCAGCCGCTCGTTGATGGTGCATCTGTTCGATGAGCTGGTCCGTACCATTCCCGAGGGCGTGCGTCTGAGCTCGATCAAGCAGGCCGGCACGGTGCTGACCCTGGAAGGCCTGACCCAGTCCAATGCCCGCGTCTCCTCGTACATCCGTGCGCTGGAGAATTCCGGCTGGATGGCGCGCCCGGACCTCTCGGTCATCGAGGCCAAGGGCGGCGACCGGAACATGCCCTACATCTTCAATCTCAAGGTCAATCTGGTGCAGCCCAAGGACGAAAACGCCGAGGCTGAGGCGACCGGGGGTGGACAATGAGCGGCGGTTTTGATCTTCGCAACCTTGATACCAGCAATCCGGGCGGTTGGCCGGGCTCGGTCAAGGCCTTCTTCTGTGTGCTGCTGGCGGCGCTGATCCTGTTCCTGGGCTGGTATCTGGTGGTCAAAGACCAGCAGGAAAGCCTGGCCGGCGAGAAGCGCAAGGAAGGCGATCTGCGCAGCCAGTTCGAACAGAAGCAGGCGCGTGCGGTGAACCTGGAGCCGCTCAAGCAGCAACTGGCGGACATGGAGCTGATGCTGCAGCAGATGCTGCGCCAGCTGCCCAGCCGCACCGAGATGGCCGACCTGATCGTCGACATTTCCCAGACCGCGCTGGCCAGCGGCATCCAGAACGAACTGTTCCAGCCGTTGCCCGAGAACAAGAAGGAGTTCTACGCCGAGAAGCCGATCGCGTTGCGCATGGTGGGTTCCTACCACCAGTTCGGTGCGTTTGTCAGCGGCGTGGCCTCACTGCCGCGCGTGGTCATCATGACGATGCACGACATCTCGCTGAAACCGCGTGATGCGAAGGATGGCAGCGGCTCGCTGGTGCTGGAAGGCACGGTCAAGACCTACCGCTATCTGGACGAGGATGAAGATGACTCCGCTGCCGCAACCACGCAGGGAGGGGCGCGCTGATGAAACCTGATCATTCCCGCGTTTCCCGCATCCTGCCATGGCGGCCGGCCGCACTGGGTCTGGCGATGGCGTTCATGCTGGGTGGCTGTGCCCCGGGCACGTCCGACCTGCAGGCCTGGGTTGCCGATGTCAAGGCGCGCCCGCCCAAGCCGCTGGATCCGCTGCCGGTAATGCGCCAGTTCGAGTCCTTCGAGTACGCCGCCCAGCATCTGCGTGATCCCTTCAGCGCACCGGCACCGGAGCAGGAGGCGGTATCCGACTCCAGCCTGCGTCCGGATCCGACGCGCCGCAAGGAGCCGCTGGAGGCCTATCCGCTGGACAGCCTCGACATGGTCGGAACCCTTGGCGCCGGCGCTGAAATGGTGGCACTGCTGATGGATCCTGATCGGGTGGTGCACAAGGTGGTCGCAGGTGACTACCTGGGGCAGAGCGATGGCAGGATCGACACGATCTTCGAAGATCGGATTGAATTGACGGAACTGGTGCCCGACGGCGCTGGCGGTTGGATGGAACGCAAAGCCCAAGTGGCGCTGGACGACAATTAGGGATGGGGGATAGCAAGATGACCTCGACGAAAGACACAATCCAGGAAGCGGCAGCAGGCGCCAAGCGCAGGCTCGTCGGCCTTTTGGGAACCCTGGCCCTGCTCGTGGGCTTGCCTGCATCCGCCAATGTCCTGGAGGAGATCAGCTACGCGACCGCCTCCGACGGCAGTGTGCGCGTGGTTCTGCACTTGGCCGACCCGGTCTCCGGTGCACAGGCGTTCACCACGGATGATCCTCCGCGAATTGCGATCGACCTTCCGGGCACATCCAACCGGATCGCGGATCGCCGCATTGCGGTGGGCAACGGCGCGACCAATTCGATCAGCGCGGTGGAAGCCGGTGGCCGCACCCGCGTGGTGATCGACCTGTTCAGCCAGGCCGCCTACCAGGCCTATGCCGATGGCAGCAGCTACGTGATCGAAGTTGCCGGCACCGCCCGATCCACGGCCGCTGGTGTCACGCCGGGCCTGGCGACCGATCCGGCCAAGCGCGTCGCCGGCCGCAATGCCGCCGTCACCAATGTTGATTTCCGTCGCACCGCTGAAGGCGCAGCCCGCATTGTGCTGGAAATGGACAGCCACAACGCGATCGCCGACCTGCGCAGCGAAGGCCAGACCGTCACCATCGACCTGCAGGATGTCGACATGCCCGAGTCGCTGCGCCAGCGCCTGGACGTGACCGACTTCGCCACGCCGGTGCGCTCGATCGAATCGACCCAGCGCGGCAACGGCTCGCGCGTGACGGTGCTGACCACCGGCCCGTACGAAACCATGGCCTACCAGACCGGTGGGCAGTACGTGCTCGAAGTGTCGCCACAGCAGGAGGATGTCTCGGCCGATGAGGCTGTTGCCGGGCTGGGGCGTGAAGAGGAAAAGGGCTACACCGGTACCCCGGTGACGTTCAACTTCCAGGAAATCCCCGTCCGTCAGGTGCTCAGCCTGATTGCGCAGGAGTCCGGCTTCAACGTCGTGGCCGCGGATTCTGTCACCGGCAACGTCACGCTGCGCCTGGACCGGGTGCCGTGGGATCAGGCGCTGGATATCGTGCTGCGCGCCAAGAGCCTGGACAAGCGGATCGACGGCAACGTCGTCTGGGTTGCACCGCAGTCCGAGATCGCCAATTACGAAAAGGCACTGGCCGAGGCCCGTCGCGACAACGAGCGCAATGCGCCGCTGGTCACCGAGTACATCCCGATCAACTATGGCAGCGCTTCGGAAATTGCGGCGTTGCTGACGGATGAAAGCAAGTCCGGCGGCCAAGGTGGTCAACAAGGCGCAGAACAGACCCGGGGCTTCCTGTCGCCCCGCGGCAGCGTCAGCTTTGACTCGCGTACCAATACCTTGCTGCTGAATGATACGGTCGACAAAATCGGCGAAATCAAGAGCTTGATCGCATTGCTGGATCGGCCTGTGGACCAGGTGCTGATCGAGGCGCGCATCGTGATTGCTTCCGAAAGCTTCGCTCGCGAATTGGGTGCTCGATTCGGAATCAGCAGCGGTCGCCAGGAAGGCGACAACACCATCATTACCACTTCCGGGTCATTGGGGGGGGCCGCCGGTATGACCAATGCCGCGTTGGCCAACCGTCTGGCTGGTCGTCCGCCATTGGCCGGGATCGGTACCGGAGTTGGAGTGGGTGATCGCCTTAATGTGAACCTGCCGGTTGCGAACCCGGCTGGCGCGATCGGCTTCTCCATCCTCGGGGCCGACTATTTGCTGGATCTTGAATTGTCCGCCTTGCAGAGCGAGGGCCGCGGTGAGGTCGTTTCCAGCCCGCGCGTGATTACGTCCAATCAACAGATGGCGAAAATCAGTCAGGGCCGTGAGGTTGGTTATGTCACCACCTCGGGCGTCGGGGCCAATGCCACGCCAACGGTGAACTTCAAAGAGGCACTGCTGGAACTCAATGTCACACCCACCATCACCCAGGATGGCCGAGTCTTTCTCAACATGGGGGTCAAGAAAGACGAAATCATTGGCTACGTGAATCTTGGTGAATTGGGTTCCACGCCGGAACTGGCACGTCGTGAGGTCACCACCGCGGTTCTGGTGGACAGTGGCCAGACTGTCGTAGTCGGCGGCGTCTACGAGTTCACCAGCCAGGAAGACATCACCAAGGTTCCCTTCCTGGGCGATGTGCCGGTACTTGGCAACCTGTTCCGCAACAAACGGCGTGACCAGACGAAAGCCGAGCTGCTGATCTTCGTCACCCCCAAGGTGCTCAATGTCGCAGGACCTCGCGAGCACTGATTCGCAGCACTGAACCCCAAATTTTTGTAACGCAGGAAGCGACCCGGTTCGCGGAGATTACCAATGAAATTTGCAGCCATCCTGAAAAGCCTTTTGCTGCTGGCGGCCACGTCGGTACTGGTCGCCTGTGGCGGCGGAAGCAGCGGGGGGGATTCAATATTCCAACCGCCTTCGATCAAGATCAGCGCGACGCCGACCTCCAACAGCGCCAGCCCGGGTCAGACGGTCGATGTCCAGGTGCGCGTGACCAATGCCAACGGGACGGCCGTGGCGGATGGCACCAACGTCAATGCAAGCGTGTCGCCCGGCAACTCGGGCAGCATCCGCTGGGTGCCACCCAATGGCGCCGGATCGGATGCGGCTTCCGGCCCCACAGCGGGCGGTACGGTCAATTTCCGTTACACCGCCGGTGGTTCGGGCAATGTCACGCTGACCTTCTCCACCGCAGGGTCCGCAGGAACGGCCACCACGACCACCACGATTGCGGTCAGTGGCACCGATCAGCGCCTGCAGATTGCAGCGACCCGCACCCAGCTGCCGGTCAACGTGTGGGGTGTGTCGCCGTTCATGGGCTCGCCCTACATGTCCGAAGTGACCGTGACGGTACGTGATGGCAATGGTGAACTGGTCAATCGGGAAGACGGCATCCAGGTTTCCATCAATCCGGTCGACAACACGGGTGGTTTCAGCACCCTGGATGACCCGGAAACCGAATGCGACATGGAAACACTGGATGGTTGCGAATTCCTGATCCGCATGGGTCAGGCGCCGGTTGATGTGGTTGCGGGCAAGGCGACAATTTTTGTCCATTCACTCCAGTCCACCGGCACCACGACGCTCACCATCACCACGCAGGACGAGGTCACCAACCAGACGGTTACCGCCAGCCAGGACTTCCAGATCGTCACCACAACCCCGCCGCTGCCGACCCAACTCGCACTGGATCTGGCTTCCGGTCCGATCTATGTCCAGGGCTCGGGCGGCAACAGCAATGGTCTGCTTGATATCCATGTACGTGATGCACTTGGTCAGCCGGTTCCGGAGCCCGAAGCTGGTGGAACGGCATACAACAATTATCGTCTGGAAATCGTTGGTCTTCAGACTGGCGGAGTTCCGGGTATGGCGCGTCTGAGTGGCGTCAATGCGGCCGGAATTGCGGTGAGCTCACATAGTTCTATCGACCTGCGCACCACCGCAGGCGTGGGTGCCGCCAACTTCATCGCCGGCACCGAAACCGGTTCCTACGTGATCCGGCTGACCGCCGATCGTGCCGACAACAACGTCGACAACGGCATCAGCGATCCGGTTACCGTCGAGCGCTCGGTTGTGGTTTCCGACGGCCGCCTGTTCGATCTGGAAATCACCCAGCCGACGGTCAATGCCTTGACCATCAATCCGGCGGGTGGCGACATCGAGGTAGTGGACCTGGGCGCAGGCGAAGTCACGATTCCGGTTTCCCCGGACGGAACCTACAGCGTCACCGTCGCGGTGATCGCAACGGACCGTCAGGGCAACCCGGTGTTGCCGGGTACCCGGATCAATTTCGGCCTGATCGACGAACCCCAGGCCAGCGGTGTGGGCGACTACTACATCGCCGGTGGCGACGGCAATCCGCAGGAAGGCGGTACCGCCTTCACCGCGGTGGATGGTCGCTTTGCGACGGCCGGCGGCGGCGTGGGCGCCGGTGACACCCTGGTGGTGTTCGGTGAGGACATCATCGGCAACCGCGATCTGGAAAGCGCCCGCGCGGTGACCCAAGTGCACAGCAACACCAGCCTGAGCGTGGATTATCGTTTCAACCACAACGACACCACCGGTCAGAGTGTGGATTACGGCGGCATCCTGCCGTACATCATCGGGCGCGCGGCGGACGGCAATATCATCGCCAGCGCCACCACGAACGAGCTGGGCGTGGCGGTGACGAAGATGAACTATCCGATCGAAAAGCTCGGCAAGCTCGCGGTGATCTGGGCACAGGCCGACGGCCCCGTGGTGGCAGGTCAGCCAAAGAAGGTGGCGGATGTCGAATTCGCCTATTTCGCAGGTGTGGCACCGGCGACGCTGGTGGTCAGTCCGAATGTGATTCCGGCCAACACTACGCGTGATGTGACTGTCTGCCTGTACGATGCGCTCGGTGCGCCGATGGGCGGGATTCCCGTTAGCTTCGCGTTCCAGGGCCTCTCGGGTTCCGGTTCGGTGGATGGCGTGGCCAATGCTGGAAGCGTTGACGAGCCGACTGCTTTTGGCAGCGGATGCACCGTGGCCCGGGTATCCACCCAGGGCGTCAGCGACGAAGGTGAGCCGCTGCTGGTCTTTGGTGCCGCTGGCGCTACCGGCACGGTGGAGTTCACGTTTGCGGCCAAGGCCCTGATGGCAAATCCGACGGCGATGACTGGTGGCGGCACCGTGACGCTGACGCTGGTGGATTCGGCAGGTGCGCCACTGCCGGGCTTCCAGATCGTTGGCACCTGTCAGGGTGAAGGTGGTGCGACGATCTCCCTGCAATCCGGCCCGGGAGTCACGAACAACAGTGGCCAGACGACTGCGGTCATTAGTGCTCCAGGCTTGAATATAACCAATCCTGATACCAGTGTTCCGGGGAATGCTGGCTCCTGCGTATTCGAAACAGTGGATGGAGAGGCGAGTGCTGAGGTGACCCTGCAGGGTATTAACCTTTGTACCATCATTGTCAGCCCGAGCAATCCGGGTTGTGAGCCTCCGGCGCCATAAAAGGAAGGCGAGCGTTTCCGCTTAATCATGGTAATAGGCGGAACGTGACATAATAGAAAAAGGGTCGTCCATGACGACCCTTTTTCTATTCAAAAGGTAAGGCGTAGCATTGCGATTGATGGTCTTCAGCGAAGGTTGGTAAGGAGTCCAAGTTGAGGGCAGTATTATTCAAGACAGACCCTGCCAGCATTGAAGTGAGAAGGCTCGGGTGTCGATGGCACTTCCAGAAGGGTCCCCATGAGTCGGCGAGCACTGCATACCGGTGAAACCCTGTTCCGCGAACACGATTCCGGTCGTTCGGCCTATCTGATCGAAAGCGGCAAGGTCCGCATCATCGTGGGGCAGGATGAAGGGGCGACGGCCTTGGCGGATCTGGGGCCGGGCGATCTGGTGGGTGAGATGGCGATGATCGACGACGCGCCACGCACCGCCACTGCGGTCGCACTGGAGGACTCGGTACTGCTGGTCATCGATCGCGAGCATCTGGCGGATCGAGTGGCGCAAACTGATCCGGTGGTGAGGGCGCTGCTCGGAGGACAGCTCAAACGCTATCGCGCGATGCTCGCGACGTTGCGTGGACTGGATGCGCCGGAAACCCTCACCGATGCCGAAGACGTCGCCGCCATCGCCAAGATCCGCCTCGAATCGCAGTTGCGCGAAGCGCTGGAACGTCGCGAACTGGAGATGCATCTGCAACCGCTGTTCGAGATTCCGCAACAGCACGTGGCCGGCTATGAGGCGCTGATACGTTGGCGCCATCCCGAGCGTGGTCCGATTTCTCCGGCCGAGTTCATCGCCCTTGCCGAGGAGACCTCGCTGATCGTGCCGGTCGGCGAGTACATGTTGCACGAGGCCATCGCGGCGCTGGTGGCGATGCGGAAAAGCGGCATGGAGCCGTTGCCGTTCGTGTCGATCAATGTTTCCCCGCGGCAGCTGCGCGAGGCGCGCCTGATCGAACAGCTGCTGGTCTGGTTGAAAGAAGCGGACCTGCCGACCTCGGCGGTCAAGCTCGAGATCACCGAGAGCCAGGTACTGGATTACGGCCTGGTCTCCGAGCTGTTGGGGAAGTGCCGCGCGCATGGCATCCGGGTGGCGCTGGACGACTTCGGCACCGGGTTCTCAAATCTGAGCCATCTGCGCGAACTCGCCTTTGACACGGTCAAGATCGACCAGGCGTTCGTGCGCGATATCGAAACCGCTCCGCGCGCCATTGCGATGCTGGAAGCGATCGTGGCACTGGTGCAGGCCATCGGCGCCGACGCGCTGGTGGAGGGCATCGAAAGCCAGACCCAGCTTGATGTTCTTCAGCGTCTTGGATGCCGCTATGCGCAGGGGTATCTGATCGGCAAGCCGATGCCGCTGGCGCAGGTGCTCGAAGGTCGTTAGCGGTACATCCGGCACGGTGGGACCCCTCAACGGTCGGGTCGTTGGCGTCGGGCGGGATAGAATCGGAACCTTGCGCCGCGTTGCCTGTCCAACCCGGCTTCCCGGTTCCTGAAACCCAACCCGATGCCAGAGGTTCCACGCATGGACGGACATCCCCAGGATGCCCAGACCACCCAGCTGCAAGCCAGCTTTGCCCGCTTGCGTGCTGATCTTTCCGAACGGGTGGTGGGCCAGCCCGCGCTGGTCGAGCGCTTGCTGATCGCAATGCTGGCCGATGGCCATCTGCTGGTCGAAGGTGCGCCCGGGCTGGCCAAGACCACCGCGATCAAGGAGCTGGCGCTGCGCATCGAGGCCGACTTCCACCGCATCCAGTTCACGCCCGATCTGCTGCCCTCGGACCTGACCGGCACCGACATATACCGTCCGCAGGAAGCGCGTTTCGAGTTCCAGGCCGGGCCGATTTTCCACAACCTGCTGCTGGCCGATGAGATCAACCGTGCACCGGCGAAAGTCCAGTCGGCACTGCTGGAGGCGATGGGCGAGCGCCAGATCACCGTCGGTCGCACCACGTATCCGTTGCCGCGCCTGTTCCTGGTGATGGCCACGCAGAACCCGATCGAGCAGGAAGGTACCTATCCCTTGCCCGAGGCCCAGCTGGATCGCTTCCTGATGCATGTGCGCATCGGCTATCCGGATGCCGAGGCGGAAATGCGTATCCTTGATCTGGCCCGCAACCAGGCCCGCGACCAGATCGGAAACGGTGCAGCTCCCGTGCCGGAGAAGCTTTCCGAGGCGTCGATCCTGGCGGCGCGCAGTGCGCTGCTGGATCTGCATCTGTCTTCGGAAATGAGCCGTTACATCGTCGAGATCGTGTTGGCCACGCGCGATGCATCGCATTACGACCAGACACTCAAGCGCCAGATTGCGTTCGGTGCCAGTCCGCGCGGCACCATCGCACTGGAACGCTGTGCACGCGCCCACGCCTGGCTGGAAGGGCGCGACTACGTGGCGCCGCAGGACGTGCATGCGGTCGCGCTGGATGTGCTGCGCCACCGCGTGCTGCTGTCTTTCGAGGCCGAGGCTGATGGCGCCAGCAGCGATGACGTGATCAACGCGCTGCTCGATCGTATTCCCGTACCCTGAACCAGCCGATGCATGCCGAGGCGATCCCCGGGGTCCAGGTGGACCTGCGTGAACTGGTGGGCCTGCGCGCGCAGGTTGGTCGCCTGGCGCGGCTGGCCCAGCGCCGCAGTGCCGACGCCCTTTCCGGTGCGCAGCAGTCTCCTTTCCGGGGGCGCGGCATGGAATACGCCGAATCCCGGCTGTATGCGGCAGGCGATGATGTGCGGCATATCGACTGGCGCGTCACCGCGCGTACCGGCCGCACCCATACCAAGCTGTTCCAGCCCGAGCGCGAGCGCACCACGGCGGTGGTCTATGACCGTTCCGCAACGATGGCGTTCGGCACCCGTGGCTGCTTCAAGTCGGTGCAGGCAGCGCGATTGGCGGCGCTGACACTCTGGCTCGCGGCGCAGGAAGGCAACCGCTTGGCGGCGGCCGGTTGTGCCGCCCAGACCGAACTGGTGCCGCCGGCCGGTGGCCGCCACGGCGCGCTGCGTGCACTGGATGCACTGGTGCGTTGGCAGCCGCCGCGCACCATGCAGGACGATGGCGCTGGCGCCGCCCATGTCGCGCAGGCGCTGGAGCGCCTGCAGCGCGTGCTGCGCCCGGGCAGCCAGATCATGCTGCTGTTGGATCCGCGCAGCGTCGATGCACAGGTGGTCTCCGCGCTGGCTCGGTTGCGTGCGCATCATGATCTGGCCGCGTGCCTGTTGGTGGATCCGATCGAACAGGCAGCGCCACCGCCAGCCGAATACCACATCAGCGACGGCCGCAGCCGCAGCCGCCTGCACTTGTTGTCGCAGGCGGCGCGCCAGCGCTGGGTGCAGCACTTCTCCGAACGCCACGCCGATGCGCGTGCCGCATTGCAGCGCGTGGGCGTGCGGGTGGCACTGGTAGCCACCGATGAGGAACCGGTCGATGCACTGGCTGCGTTGCTGCGCGGTGGCTCAAGGGAGCAGACGGCATGATGCCCGACGGCCCGCAACTGGCGGATATCCATCTGCCGGCGCCGCCGTCATGGTGGCCGCCTGCACCGGGCTGGTGGTTGCTGGCATTGCTGTTGCTGGCCCTGTCCTTTTGGTTGTGGCAAAGGTTGCGGCGACGCCATAAACAGCGCGCCAGACGGGATTTCTTGCAGGCAGAACTTGAATCGCTGAGCCAGCGTTTTCCGGGCGAAAACCAGGGCGCGGCACAGGTCGCCGCGTTGTCGGTCAGCTTGCGTCGCATCGCACGCGAAGTCTCGCCCGGGGCCGAACGCCTGCAAGGCCAGGACTGGCTGGAATTTCTCGATGCCGGCGATGCGCTGCGCCCGTTTTCGCAGGGTGAGGGGCGACTGCTGCTGGATGCGCCCTATCGCGCCCAGGTGCCGGCGGAACAGGCGCGCGCACTGCTGGTGATGGCACAGCGCAGCCTGCCGCGCTGGCTGGAGCGGGCCGATGCTTGAGTTCGACTGGCCCTGGGCGTTTGCCGGATTGCTGTTGCCGCTGCTGGCATGGCGGCTGTTGCCGCGTGCGCCGGATGCAGGCGGCACGGCACTGCGGATGCCTTTCTATGCCGAGGTGGTGGCGGTGGCGGGGCAGGCGTCGGGCAGCGGCCTGCGCGCCCGTGTCTGGTTGCCGGCGCTGGCCTATCTGTTGCTGTGTGTCGCGGCAGCGCGCCCGCAGTGGGTGGGTGAAATCGAAATGCCGCCGCAGAGCGGGCGCGACCTGATGCTGGCAGTGGATGTGTCCGGCAGCATGGCGGCCGAGGATATGGCCGTCGCCGGCCGTCGTGTGGACCGTTTGCAGGCGGTGAAGGTGGTGATCGGCGATTTCCTCGAACGGCGCGTCGGCGACCGCGTCGGCATGATCCTGTTCGGCCAGGCGGCCTACCAGATCACGCCGCTGACCTTCGACCGCAACAGCGTGCGGCATCAGCTGGATACCAGCAGCGTCGGTCTGGCCGGGCGCGAAACCGCCATCGGCGATGCCATCGGTCTGGCGGTCAAGCGTCTGCGCGAACGCCCGGCGCAACAGCGCGTGCTGATCCTGCTGACCGATGGCGTCAACACCACCGGCGCGCTGCAACCCCTGGAAGCGGCCGAACTGGCGCGCGTGCACCAGGTGCGGGTCTACACCGTGGCATTTGGTGCCGATGCGCAGCGCGGGCCGTTCGGCATCAGCCTGCCTTCGGCCGAGATCGACGAGGCCACGCTGCAGAAGATCGCGGCCGATACCGGCGGGCGCTTCTTCCGCGCGCGCAATACCGCCGAGCTGGCCGGTATCTACTCCGAGCTGGACCGGCTTGAGCCGGTGGAGGAAGAAGCCGATCCGATCCGCCCGCGTCAGGAATTGTTCCATTACCCGGCCGCCGCAGCGCTGCTGCTGATGCTGCTGGGCCTGCTGCTGCCGCAGCGCCGGATCGTGGCCGGAGCGGTGACGTGATGCAGGGTTTCTTCGAACATTTCCATTTCCTGCGGCCGTGGTGGCTGCTGGCGCTGGTGCTGTTGCCGGCCATCCCGTGGCTGTGGCGACGCCGTACCCGGGCCGAGGACCCGTGGCGGCGGATCTGCGATCCGCATCTGCTGCCGTGGCTGGGCGATGGTGATTCACGCGGGGTGCGTCAGGCGGTGTTGCCGTGGCTGCTGGGCATCGGCTGGCTGGTCATCGTGCTGGCGCTGGCGGGGCCGGCGTTCCGGCTTTCCGCGCAGCCGGTTGTGCGGATGCAATCGCCGCTGATCCTTGCCGTGGATCTGTCCGAGCGCATGCTCAGCACCGATCTCAAACCCAGTCGCATCGCGCGGGTGCGGTTCAAGCTGGCCGATCTGCTGGGGCAACGTGATGAAGGCCAGGCCGCGCTGGTCGGCTATGCCGGCGATGCCTTCACCGTGGCGCCGCTGACCGATGATGCGGCCTCGCTGCTGGATCTGGCAGCCGCGCTGTCGCCCGAAGTGATGCCGGTGCAGGGACAGCGCGCCGATCGCGCGATGGACCTGGCGGTGCAGTTGCTGCGCGATGCCGGCCACAACCGCGGGCAATTGCTGCTGATCACAGATCAGGCCGATGCGCGGGCGCTGGAAGCCGCGCGCCGTGCACGCACCGCCGGATTGGAAGTTTCGGTGCTGGGCGTGGGCACCACGCAGGGCGCGCCGGTGCCGCAGGCGCGTGGCGGCTTCCTGCTCGACAACTTGGGCGCGATCCTGATCCCGCGTCTGGATGAAACCAGCCTGCGCGAACTGGCCCGCAGCGGTGGTGGCCGCTATGCGACGCTGGCGGTGGATGGCGCCGATCTGGCCAGTCTGGGTGTGCTGGTGGCGCGTGGCAGCGATGGCGAACTGCTCGATGCCGATGCCGGCCGCCAGGCCTGGCGTGATGAAGGTCCGTGGCTACTGCTCCTGTTGCTGCCACTGGCGGCGCTGTCCTTCCGCCGTGGCTGGCTGACCTGTGTGGCGGTGCTGATGTTGTTGCCGGGCCGGCCGGCGCAGGCGCTGGACTGGAGCGCGCTGTGGCAGCGTGATGACCAGCGTGCCTGGCAGGCGCTGGAGGAGGAACAGCACCAGCGCGCGCAGCAACTGGCGAAGGATCCGGATATCCGTGGCTCGGCCGCCTACCGCGCCGGCGATTACGAGAGCGCGATCGAGGCGTTCGCCGCGCAGGATGACGCGGTATCCAACTACAACCGGGGCAACGCGCTGGCGCGTGCCGGGCGCTACGAGGAAGCGCTGGCGGCCTACGAGCGCGCCCTGCAGCAACGCGATCCGTTCCCGGATGCCAGCGCCAACCGCGATGCGGTCAGGGACTGGCTCGAACAGCAGCCGCCGCAGCCTGACGAAGGCGATGGCGAGGCCTCGCAGCAGCCCGGCGAAGGCGATTCCTCATCGCAACAGGATTCCGATTCGCAGGCCGAACCGGATGAATCCGGCGAACAATCCAGCGCTGGCGATCCCTCCGAACAGGAGCAGGACGAAACATCCGACTCCGAAGGCTCCGACGCCGGCGAACAGGAGTCGGAGCAGGATTCGCAATCGCCCACCGATGGCGATCAGCAGGGCGAGGACGAACAGCCGCCGCAGGAACCCGAGACTGAGCAGGACGATGCGCAGGATCAGGCGGAAAGCTACGCGCAGGAAATGCAGCAGGCGTTGGAGCAGGCCGAATCCCCCGACGAGGAAGGCAGCCAGGCAGCACTTTCCACCGAAGAAGCCGAAAAGCAGCAGGCGATGGAACACCTGTTGCAGCGCGTGCCCGATGACCCGGGCGGCCTGTTGCGGCGCAAGTTCCAGCTCGAATACCAACGTCGCCAGCAGGAGGGCGGCCGCCGATGACAATCCGTACACACGCCGTACCTTCCGGCCCGAACAGCACGGCCGCATGGCGGCACTTCTGCCTGCACGCAGGCCTTGCCCTGTTGCTGCTGCTGTTCGCCGGCAGCGCCAGCGCGCAGGCCCGCGCCTGGCTGGACCGCAGCACGGTCGGCATGGGCGAGAGCGTGACGCTGAATGTGGAAGGCGGCAGCAACGAGGAGCCGGATTTCTCGGTGCTGGAAAGCGACTTCCGCATCGTGCGACGTTCTTCCGCCAGCCAGATGAACATCGTCAACGGCGCGATGGCCCGCACCAATCTGTGGGCGGTCGGGCTGGAGCCGCTGCACGAAGGCGTGATCACGATCCCGGCGCTGGCCGTCGGCAAGCAGTTGACCGAACCGCTGACCTTGACGGTGCGTCCGATGCAGCGCGGTTCCGCCGCCGATGGCGATGATGTGTTCCTGGAGGTGGAAGCGGATACCCAATCGCCCTATGTGCAGCAGCAGGTCGGTTATCGGGTACGGTTGTACTACGCGGTGTCGCTGCTGGAAGGCAATCTCGATGAGCCGGCCGGTGATGGTGTGCAGGTACGCCGCATCGGCCAGGACGCGAACTATTCGCGTCAGATCGACGGGCGCCGCTACAACGTGGTCGAACGCCGTTACGCGCTGACGCCCGAGCGCAGCGGCAGCTTGCAGGTGCGCGGCGTCAGCTTCCGTGGACGGGTGGCGCGCGGTGCGCAGTACAACTCGTTCTTCAGCCAGGGCGTGCCGCTGACCATCGGCAGCGAGGACATCGAATTGGAGGTGCGCCCGGCACCGGCGAACGCGCCTTCGCCATGGTTGCCGGCGCAGCAGCTGACCCTGCGCGATGACGCCCAGCGTCTACCGGCCCAGGTCGGCGTCGGCGACGCGCTGGAATTGACCCTCGTGGCCGAGGCGACCGGGCTGAGCGCCGAGCAGATGCCGGAGCTGTTGCTGCCGCCGATCGAAGGTGCCGAGGTCTATCCGGATCAGGAAGTGCGCGAAACCACCGAGTCCGACGGCCGTATCGTCGGCAAGCGCAGCCGGCGTTTCGCAATCGTGCCCTTGCGTGCCGGCCCGCTGGAATTGCCCGAGCGCAGCCTGACCTGGTGGAACATCGGCAGCGACCAGTCCGAGCGCAGCACCTTGCCGGCCCGCACGCTGGAAGTGCTGCCCGCTGCCGGCGCAGCAACGCCATCCGCGCCTTCGTCACCTGTGGATGGAAGCGCGCAGCAATATCCCGCCGAAGTGCAGGCTGATCCTGCCCAGCTACGCCTGTGGCGCGGCCTTGCGATCAGCCTGGCGATGGCCTGGCTGTTGACCCTTCTGGCCTGGTGGCGCTGGCCGCGACGCCGTGACGACACGCCGCCGGAACAGGATGCGGCGGATGAAAAGCGCCTGTCCTGGCGCCCGGAACTGGCGCATGCGCTGGCGCACGACGATCTGGCCGCCGCAGGCTCCGCGCTGTTGCGGATACGGCCACGGCTGCGCGATCTGGGAAGCCTGGCAGCGGCACTGGCCGATGACGAACAGCGTGATGCGGTGCTGGCACTGGAACGCGCGCTGTACCGGGGCGATGTGCGTGAAGGTCTGGCCGAACGTCTGCGTGCCGCCTTCGCCAAACGCCCGACATTCGTTGCGGAAAACACTGCGGCGTCGGCCACTGCGCAAGGCTTGCCGCCGCTGTATCCGTCCGCGCGCGGCTAGGAGTCTGCGCGGCCTTGCCGGTGGCGCTACCATCGGGCAATTCCAAAACGGCATCCGCGCATGACACACAAGACAACCCCGTTGCACCTGAAGATCGGTATCGGTTTCATCGTCGGGCTGGTGCTCGGTCTGATCGTCCACTACGCCATCGGCGGCGATACCGGTTGGGTGCAGGCGCTGACGCGCTATGCCACGCAGCCGTTCTCGCAGTTGTTCCTGAGCCTGATCTTCATGCTGATCGTGCCGCTGCTGTTCTCGGCACTGGTGGTGGGCGTGTCGGAAATGGGCGATGTCGCTTCGCTCGGGCGCATCGGCTGGCGCACGCTGGCCTGGACCATCGTGCTGTCGGGCATCGCGGTGTTGCTGGGGCTGGTACTGGTCAACCTGTTCAAGCCCGGTGTCGGGGTCGATCCGGTGCTGGCGCAGCAGTTGCTGGAAGAAGGCGCCGAGCGCGCCAGCGCCATCGTGCGCGACAGCCAGACCAGTGCCACCGGCATGCAGATGCTGCTGTCGATCGTGCCGCAGAACGTCATCGGTGCCGCGTCCAACAACGCCAACATCATCGCGTTGATGTTCTTCGCGCTGATGTTCGGCGTGGGGCTGGTGCTGACCCGCACGCCGCAGACCGACGTGCTCAAGCGCGGCATCGAGGGCCTGTTCGAGATTTCCATGACCCTGATCGGGCTGGTGATCCGGCTCGCGCCCTACGCGGTGTTCTGCTTCATGTTCAATCTGGCGGTGCTGTTCGGCTGGGATCTGTTGATCCGCCTGGGTGCCTATGTGCTGGTGGTGGTGGCGGCGTTGGCGCTGCACATGCTGGTGGTGTATTCGGCCGCGCTGAAACTGTTTGCCGGCTGGTCGCCGCTGGCGTTCTTCAAGGCGGTGCAGGAGGCCATGCTGATGGCGTTCTCCACCGCGTCCAGCAATGCCACGCTGCCGACTGCGCTGAAGGTCGCCGACCGCGATCTGAAGTTGCCGAAGAAGGTCTCGCGCTTCGTGCTGACCGTCGGCGCCACCGCCAACCAGAATGGCACCGCGCTGTTCGAGGGCGTGACGGTGATCTTCCTGGCGCAGTTCTTCGGCGTGGATCTGACCTGGGGCCAGCAGTTCATGGTGATGCTGGTCTGCATCCTGGGCGGCATCGGCACCGCCGGTGTGCCGTCCGGCTCGCTGCCGGTGGTGGCGCTGATCTGCGCGATGGTCGGAGTGCCGCCGGAAGGCATCGGCCTGGTGCTGGGCGTCAACCATTTTCTCGACATGTGCCGCACCACGATCAACGTCACCGGCGATCTGGGCATCGCGGCGCTGGTGGCGCACGGCGAATCGGACGATGTGCCGGATGAGACGGCTCATACCGATCCGCTGACAGGTCAGGGCAGCAATGAACCGGCATAAGACGGCACGAAAAAGCGTGGCAGCGGGCGTGCCCGCGATGGGGTTTTCCCGTGCAGCAATGAACCGGAATAGCAGGCGATGAGGCGCAGCCACGCCGGATGATGAGTCTTGGCCCATTTTCCCTGCGTGTGTCGCTGGTCGCCGCAGCGGTGTTGCTGGCATGGATCGTGGCCGGTGCGCTGGCCCGCCGGCGCAAGCTGGAAGAACCTTCCGCCGCCAGTGGCCTGCTGCTGGATGCGGTGATCGCGGGTTTCGTCGCGGCACGGCTGGGTTACATCCTGCAATGGTGGCCTGAATACCGCGCCGCACCGCTGTCGATGCTGGCGCTGGGTGATGGCGGCTTCGCGTGGTGGGCCGGCCTGCCGGTGGCCGTGCTGGTGCTGTGGTGGCGCAGCCGCAAGGCGCGGGCCGGATTGCGGCTGCCGGCACTGGGCGGGCTTGCCGCCGGCCTGCTGGCCTGGGCGCTGGTGCTGCATCTGGGTACGGCCTTGCGCCAGTCGGTGCCGCCGCTGCCGGATCTGGAGCTGGAAACACTCGCCGGCGAACCGCAACGCCTTGATGCCCATCTCGGCCGGCCGATCGTGGTGAATCTGTGGGCCACGTGGTGCCCGCCGTGCCGCCGCGAAATGCCGGTGCTGGCGCATGCCCAGCAGCACTGGCCGGAGGTCGCGTTCCTGCTGGTCAATCAGGGCGACGAACGCCATCTGGTCGATGATTTCCTCGCACGCAGCGGGCTGGAGTTGCGCGATGTGCTGCTGGATCCGGCGTCGCGCACGATGCAGGCCAGCGGCGCTCGGGTGCTGCCGACCACGCTGTTCTTCGATGCGCAAGGCCGGCTGCTCGATACCCATGTGGGCGAATTGAGCCGCGCCGCGCTGGCCGACCGCCTGCAACGACGCTACGGGCTGGCGCCACGCCAGCCTCGGGAATAGGCGCCCGCGCCTTTGCGGCAAGACAGACCCGGCTGTGGATGGGACAATGGCGGTTCCGGCTGCGTTTTTCGCGCGGCCGCGCCTTCCCTCCACTTCCTGCGATGCTTGCCCCATGACGACGCCCAGCCGCCGCGATCTCGCCAACGCCATCCGTTTCCTTGCCGCCGATGCGGTACAGGCCGCCAACAGCGGCCACCCCGGCATGCCGATGGGCATGGCCGATATCGCCGAGGTGTTGTGGCGCGATTTCCTCAGCCACAGCCCGGCCAATCCGAAATGGCTCAACCGCGACCGTTTCGTGCTGTCCAACGGCCACGGTTCGATGCTGCTGTACGCGCTGCTGCACCTGACCGGCTACGACCTTCCGCTGGACGAACTCAAGCGCTTCCGCCAGCTCGGCAGCAAGACCGCCGGCCACCCCGAGGCGCATGAAATCGAGGGCGTGGAAACCACCACCGGCCCGCTCGGCCAGGGTCTGGCGAACGCGGTCGGTTTCGCGCTGGCGGAAAAGCTGCTGGCACAGCGCTTCAACCGCGAAGGCCACAGCATTGTCGATCACCACACCTGGGTGTTCCTCGGCGATGGCTGCCTGATGGAAGGCATTTCGCACGAAGCCTGCTCGCTGGCCGGCACCCTGGGCCTGGGCAAGCTGATCGCGCTGTACGACGACAACGACATCTCCATCGACGGCGATGTGCGCGGCTGGTTCACCGACAACACGCCGCAGCGTTTCGAGGCCTACGGCTGGCAGGTGATCCGCAACGTCAACGGCCACGATCCGGATGAAATCTCGCAGGCGATCCGCACCGCGCAGGCCGAAAGCCAGCGCCCGACGCTGATCTGCTGCAAGACCACCATCGGTTTCGGTTCGCCCAACAAGGCTGGCAAGGAATCCTCGCACGGCGCGCCGCTGGGCAAGGACGAACTGGCCGCCACGCGCCAGGCACTGGACTGGCCGCACGGCCCGTTCGAGATTCCATCCGTGATCCGTGAAGGCTGGGACGCGCGCGCCACCGGCCAGGCCCGCGAAGCGGTGTGGAATGCGGCATTCCAGACCTACGCAGCCGAGTATCCGGAACTGGCGGCCGAGTTCTCGCGCCGCATGGCTGGCAGTCTGCCGGAAGAATTCGCCGCGCAGGCCGATGCCTACATCGCGCGCTTGCAGGCCGAAGGCCCGGTCGTGGCCTCGCGCAAGGCATCGCAGATGGCGATCGAAGCCTTCGCACCGCTGCTGCCGGAACTGATCGGCGGCTCGGCCGATCTGGCTGGCTCCAACCTGACGCTGTGGTCAGGCAGCAAGAGCGTGGCCGGCGATGATCCGGATGCCAATTACGTCTATTACGGCGTGCGCGAATTCGGCATGAGCGCGATCGCCAACGGCCTGGCGCTGCATGGCGGCTTCGTGCCGTATGACGCCACTTTCCTGGTGTTCTCCGACTACTCGCGCAACGCGCTGCGCATGAGCGCGCTGATCCCGGCGCGTGCGATCCATGTCTTCACCCACGACTCCATCGGTCTGGGCGAGGACGGCCCGACGCACCAGCCGGTAGAGCATCTGGCCAGCCTGCGCTACATCCCGAACAACTCGGTCTGGCGCCCGGCCGATGCGGTCGAAAGTGCGGTTGCATGGAAGGCCGCGATCCAGCGCAATGACGGCCCCAGCGTGCTGGTCTTCAGCCGCCAGAATCTCGCCCACCAGCAGCGCACGCCGGAGCAGGTGGCCGACATCGCGCGCGGCGGCTACGTGCTGCTGGATCCGCCTGAAGCGCGCTTCGACCTGATCCTGATCGCCACCGGTTCGGAAGTGGAACTGGGGATGGAGGCCGCGCGCCGGCTCGATGCACAGGGCATCAAGGCGCGCGTGGTGTCGATGCCCAATACCAACGTGTTCGATGCCCAGCCGCTGGAATGGCGCGAAGGCGTGCTGCCGTCCTGGTGCCGCAAGCGCGTGGCGGTGGAGGCCGGCGTCACCGACTACTGGCGCAAGTACGTCGGGCTGGAAGGCGCGGTCATCGGCATCGACAGCTTCGGCGCCTCGGCCCCGGCCGATGCGCTGTACCAGCACTTCGGCATCACCGTGGAGCGTGTGGTGGAGGCCGCCAAGGCGCTGTAAATGTTGTTCCCCTCCGTCGCATTCGGGGGCAAGGCGCTGTAAATGCTGTCCTCCCTACGTCGCATGTGGGGGTAAGAAGTTGTAAATGTTGTTCCCTCTCCCCCGCTGGCGGGGGGAGAGGGTCAGGGAGAGGGGGCGAGCGCCGCAGGCGCGAGTGCTTTTGCTCGACGCTATCGTGAAAATCCCCTTCACCCCGGCACGTAGCCCGGGCAAGCGCAGCGCACCCGGGATCCCGTCTGAAGCCTCGGCTGCAACACGTTTTTTCGGATTCATCCATCATGTGCTGTCCGGACCCTTGTTCCTTTCAAGAAGGAACAAGGGATTCCAGTAGCCGGGTGGGCGGAGCAGTCGTGGGGCGGGAGGCTGGCATATTGCCGGGAACCAACGTGCCGACTTCGCGCTCACAGATCGGCACTCACCCATGGGGATGTCTCAATGCTGCAACGAGTTTTCGTGCCACGGCGCGGCCGGTTGTCGATGTGCTATCCGCTGGGCCTGTGCCTGTTGCTAGCGGCCTGCGGCGGCGCTGAAAGTCAGGGCGATGGCGCCGCATCTAGCGCCACGCCCGTCGCCGTTTCGTCCGCGCCCGGCAGCGGTGTGCCGCTGGCCGAGGTGCAGGTGGATTACGACGCGCTGGGTGCGCGCAGCATCGGGGCTGACGCCGTCGATCCGGTGCTTGAAGCCATGGGCGCGGAGCTGGAACGCTCGCGCGGCGCCTATTTTTCCGCGGCCGAGCCGGCCTATTTCCTGGCCTATCGCCTGTTCGACAATCGCCACCTGCGGCTGGTCGCCGAATCCGGCAGCCTGCGCGATGTCGGCGATGGCCTGTCGCGCACGCTGAACGTGGAATTGCGCACCGGCGACCATCGACGCGACAGCACCCATCCAATCCGCACCGACGGTTTCAATTTCGGCTTCCTGACCGGTGCCAACAGCACGCATCTGGCGTTGAGCCAGGACCAAGCGCTGCTGCGCGACCAGATCTGGAAGGCCACCGACGCGGCCTATTGGCAGGCGGTGGAGGAGATCGCCAAGGTGCGCGCCAATGTCGCGGTGAAGGTGGATGAGGAGGACGACTCGGACAGCTTCAGCCGCGATACGCCGACCCGTGTGCTGGAAGCCGTGCAGCCGTTGACGCTGGACCGCATGTTGTGGAGCTCGCGCCTGAAAACCGCCAGCGCCCGCCTGGGTGCGGACCCGCGCGTGCTCGGTTCCAGGGTTTCACTCAGTGCCGAAGACACGATGATGCGGCTGGTCACCAGCGATGGCGGCCAGGTGCGTACCGCCGCGCCGGTCTACCGGCTCGATGTGTCTGCCATCGTCAAGGCCGAGGACGGCATGGAACTGGTGCGCTCGCGCCGTTTCCTGGTGCGCGATCCGGGCGAATTGCCGGATGCAGCGGCGCTGGATGCGGCCGTTGACGGGCTGCTGGACGAGCTGTTCGCGCTGCGCGAGGCGCCATTGGCGACCGCCTACGAAGGCCCGGCGATCATCGAAGGCGAGGCCGCCGGCGTGTTCTTCCACGAAGTGCTCGGGCACCGGGTGGAAGGCGACCGGCTGCGGCGCGAGGAAGACCAGCAGACCTTCAAGAACAAGCTCGGCGAGCGCGTGTTGCCGTCCGGCTTCCGGGTGAGTTTTGACCCCACCCGGGCGCAGTTCGAAGGGCAGGCGTTGCATGGCGGTTACGCGGTCGATGCCGAGGGCATCGCGGCGCAGGCGGTGGATGTGATCGATGACGGCATCCTGCGCGGGTTCCTGCTGTCGCGCCGGCCGATCGAGGGTTTCCCGCAGTCCAACGGCCACGGCCGTGCCGCAGCCGGTTACCCGCCGGTGGCGCGCCAGTCGAATCTGCTGGTCAGCCAGGACGGCGCGCTCAGCCGTGAAGAACTCAAACAGCGTCTGCTGGAACAGGTGCAGGCGCAGGGCAAGCCCTGGGGCTTGTTGATCCGCAGCATTGATGCCGGCGGCTACACCGTGGTCGGGCGCGCCGACATCAGCAGCTTCAAGGTCAACCCGGAAATGGTCTACCGCGTCTATCCGGACGGGCGCGAGGAACTGGTGCGCGGCGTGGACCTGATCGGCACGCCGCTGACGCTGTTCGCCGAAGTGGAAGCGGCCGCCGACGACGCGCAGATCTTCCACGGCTGGTGCGGCGCCGAATCCGGCATGGTGCCGACATCCACGGTGGCGCCTTCGATCCTGCTGCGGCGGGTCGAAGTGCAGCGCAAACCCAGATCGCAGGACCGCCCGCCGCTGCTGCCGGCACCGGAGACAGGCGCATGAACATGATGTCGATTCTTGCCCGCGTGGCGCTGGCCGCATCCCTGGCGCTGATCGCACCGTTGGCCGTCGCTCAATCGGCAAACACCCCGCAGGACGATGTGCTGATGCGCGCCCTGAACGACGAAATGGCACGCGCCATGGCGCAACTGCGCCTCGGCGATCAGGCCGCGCCGTATTTCATCGCCTACGAGGTCGCGCAGACCCGATCGCTGGGAATGGAGGCGCGCGGCGATGCGCTGGGCAATATCCGCCAGAACCATCAGCGCAAACTCAATGTGGAAGTGCGGGTGGGCTCGCCGCAGGCCGATTCCTCGCGCGTGGTGCGGATGGGCGTTTCCTCGCGCGGCAACGGGCTGGCGCAGGACGGCAGCGCCGCACTGCCGCTGGAGGACAACTACGACGCCCTGCGCCGCCGTATCTGGATAGCCACTGATGCTGCCTACAAGCGCGCGCTGGAGGATCTGGCCGCGCGCCAGGCCGCCGCCAGTGCCCGCGAAGCCGGCGAGGTTCTGCCCGACCTGCTGCCGGTGCCGGCACTGGTGCAGCACGAGGATCAAGGCGAAGCCCTGCTGGATCCGGACGAGGCCGCGCAGCGCCTGCGCGCCGCCGCCACGGTACTGGCGGCGCAGCCGGAACTGGAGCAGTCGATGGTCTGGCTGGATGCCGGAGAAACCCAGATCTGGTACCTCAACAGTGAGGGTACGAGCACCTGGCGGCGGCAGCCGAAGGCGACCCTGGGCATGGCGGCGGCGACGCGCGCCGTGGATGGAGAGCCGCTGCTGGATTACCGTCATTTCCACGCCCATCAGCTCAGCGGCCTGCCGGATGCCGCCGGTCTGCAAGCGCAGGCGCACGAGTTGGGCGAGCGCCTGACCGCGCTGCGGCATGCCGACGCGCTGGTCGAATTCACCGGTCCGGTGCTGTTCCGTGGCGAGGCTGCAGGTCAGTTGCTGGCTGATCGTTTCGCCAATCGTCTGGCGCCGTTGCCGCGCCACTACGCGGCCGATCCACCGATGCAGAGCTTCGTCGACCAACTGGTGGAACAGACCGCCGGTTTCGCCCGGCGCCTGGGTGCGCGGGTGCTGCCGGCCGGCGTGGATCTGGTCGATGATCCGGGCCTGCGCGACTGGCAGGGCCAGCCGATAATTTCAGCGGCCCGGTTCGACAGCCAGGGCGTGGCCACCCAGCGCAAGACTCTGGTCGAAAACGGGCGTTTGAAGACGCTGTTGTCCAGCCGCAGTCCGGCCGTGGCGCGCGATGTATCGCCCGGCAACCTGCGCGGCAGCTTCGCCGCTGTCTCCACGCTGATCCTGCAAGCCCGCGATGGCGTGGACGAGGCCGGCATGCAGGCCGAGATCGCGGTCCTGTTGGCCGATGCCGACCAGCCCTTCGCGCTGGAAGTGGAGCGCTTCGCCGATGACATGATCGAGCGCCGCCTCAACCAGACCAGCTTCACGGTCTATCTGACCGGGGCCGAACAGGCGTTGCCGCGTCCGGTGCGGATCAACCGGGTCTGGCCTGATGGACGGCGCGAGCCGGCGCGCGGCCTGTTGCTGGCCGATGTCGGCAGCCGCGAGTTCCGCGGTCTGGTGGCGCTCGGTGATACGCCGGCATTGGTGGTGCGCCAGGCCGGGCTGGAGGTTGCGCGCATCGGCCTGTTCTCGCAGCGCGGGGTGGCTGATCAGCCGTCCAGCTATCTGGTGCCGGATCTGCTGTTCGAGGAACTGTCCGCGTCCGAAGACACCCGCCAGGTGCGGCGCCGGCCGCTGCTGCCCAAACCCTCGGCAGCGCACTGACATCGCTGGATGGAGCGTGTAGCCCGGGTAAGCGAAGCGCACCCGGGTGTGGCTTTCCTGATGAACCCGACCCCGGGTGCGGCTGCGCCTTACCCGGGCTACTTGTTACTTGAAAGCGTTGCTTCAGCCGGAAAATCCGCCGCCATCAAGGAAGGCCTGTTCCTCAGCCGTGGTGTCGCGGCCGAGCGCGGCATTGCGGTGCGGGAAGCGGCCGAAGCGCTCGATCACCTCCAGATGGATGCGCGCGTATTCGTCGAACGGCGCGCCCAGCGGTTCGCATAGTTCCACCGCGCGGCGCTGGTCGGCCAGCACTTCGCTGTGCTCGAACGGCAGGTAGAGGAACAGGCGCAGCGCTTCCGGCGTTTCCCGGTCGAAGCCCGCGTCCAGCGCCTGCTGCGCAAAGGCCAGCGCCAGCGCATCGGTGGCGAACATGTGCGCGGTGCCGCGGAAGGCGTTGCGCGGGAACTGGTCGAGCAGCACCATCAGCGCCAATGCGCCCTCGGCGCTGTCCATCCAGTGGTCAAGTTCGCGCCGCGCGGCGGCCATATGGGCGGCGAGGAACCGCTCGCGGAACAGCTCGTCGAAACCGGCATCGCGGGCGAACCATTTTTCCGCACCGGCCTCGCGCCAGAAACCAACGACATCCTCGGGGGTGATTGAAACGCTCATGCTGATCTCCGCTGCAGGGCTGGGGGCCGCACAGGGTAACCGGGCCGCTGCGGCCATGGTCTTGTTGCACTGCGGCAAGCGGCGGCCTATCGTGCGCACGGATAGCCTTGCGCCAGCTGCCGAAAGCGCTGCGCGAGGCGCTGCCATTGCCCGCAAATTGCCCGAACCACGGCCGGATTTTCCGATAATCTGGCTCCAGACTCCGATCCAGCCTTTCCTCATCCCGGTCCCCGCCATGTCCGTTTCCCGCACCATCGCCACCCGCCAGCGTCTGTCCCAGGTCCGTTATGAGATCCGTGGCGAGCTGGCGCGGCGAGCGCGCGACATGGAGGCGCAGGGGCGCAAGCTGGTCAAGCTGCATATCGGCAATCCGGGCGCCTTCGGCTTCCGCGCGCCCCAACACCTGCAGCAGGCCATCGCCGAACACATCGGCGAAAGCGATCCGTACTGCCACCAGCAGGGCCTGCTGCCGCTGCGCGAGGTGATCGCGGCCCGGCATGTGGCGCGTGGTGCGCGTGGCGTCACGCCGGCGCATGTGTTCATGGGCAACGGTGTGTCCGAGCTGATCGACATGGCCTTGCGCGCACTGCTGAATCCGGGCGACGAAGTGCTGCTTCCCAGCCCGGACTATCCGCTCTGGAGCGCCGCCACGATCCTCAACGACGGCGTGCCGGTGTATTACGACTGCAAGCCGGAAAACGACTTCCAGCCGGACCCGGAGCAGATCGAAGCGCTGATCACGCCGCGCACCCGTGCGCTGGTGCTGATCAACCCGAACAACCCGACCGGCGCGATGTATTCGCAGCAGACCCTGCAACAGCTGGTCGAAATCGCCGAACGCCATCGCCTGCTGCTGCTGGTCGATGAGATCTACGACGAAATCACCTACGACGGCGCCCAGTACGTGCCGCTGGCGCCACTGGCCGGTGATGTCCCGTGCCTGACCTTCTGCGGGCTGTCCAAGGTGCACCGCGCCTGCGGCTACCGCGTTGGCTGGGCGGTGCTTTCCGGCGATCCTATCCGGGGCGGCGATTTTCACCACGCGCTGGACCTGCTGGGTGCGCTGCGCCTGTGTGCGAACGTGCCCGGCCAGTGGGCTGCACTGGCGGCATTGACCGGGCCGGACACGATCAGCGAACTGACCTCGCCCGGCGGCCGGCTGTACGAAGCGCGTCGCGCCGTGATCGAGGCCTGCGATGCCAGCCAGCGCCTGTCTTTGGTGGCGCCGCAGGGCGCGCTGTACGCCTTCCCCGGCATCGACACCGGCGATCTGCCGGATTTCGACGACCACCATTTCGCGCTTGATCTGCTGACCCACGAGGGCGTGCTGATCGTGCCCGGCTCCAGCTTCAACGTGCGTTACCGCAACCACTTCCGCGTCACGCTGCTGCCGCAGCCTGAGCAGATCCGCGAGGTCTTCGGGCATATCGAAACCGCGCTGGAACGCTGGTCGCGGCAGCCGGCCATTGCCCGCCATGCGGCCCATGCCTGAGCCGCAGCGGCGCTATCTGGCGCTGGGTGACAGCTACAGCATCGGTGAGGGTGTGCCCGAAACCGGGCGCTGGCCGTTGCAACTGGCGGCCGCATTGCGCGCCGAAGGCATCGCGCTGGCGCCGCCGCGCATCATCGCCACCACCGGCTGGACCACCGACGAACTGGCCGCCGCGATGGATGCGGCCGAACCGCTGGGGCAGTGGGATCTGGTGTCGCTGCTGATCGGCGTCAACAACCAGTACCGTGGCCGTCCGCTGGACGAATACCGCGAACAGTTCGGGCAATTGCTGCGCCGGGCGATCGGGTTGGCCGGTGGCGATGCCGGGCGCGTGTTCGTCCTGTCGATTCCGGACTGGGGCGTCACCCCGTTCGCGCAGGGGCGTGAGCGCGGCACGATCGCGGCGCAGATCGACGCGTTCAACGATGCCGCCCGGACCATCTGCGATGGACACGACGTGCTGTTCATCGACATCACCCCGACCAGCCGCGAGCGCAGCGGCGAGCCCGACATGCTGGCCGAAGACGGCCTGCACCCATCGGCCGCGATGTATGCGCGCTGGGTGGAGGCCGCGTTGCCGCAGCTGAGGGCATTGCTGGGCTAGGGCCTGCGCAGCGGCGGGTTCAGTGCCCGCGCAACAGCAGTACCGATCCGTTTTCTTCGCCGCTGCGCTGCACCCGTTGCTGTGCCATCTGTGGCAGCGCGCGTTCAAGCTGCGCCAGCGCCGGTTCGCTGTCCGGCTGCACCCGCCACAGGCGGAACAGCGACAGCTCCTGCCCGAACTGCAACAGCGTCGCGGTGCCCTGCCAGACCGGTGTGTCATCCGGTGCCAGCGCCAGTGGCGCGAACCACAGATGCAGCACCAGCCGGGTGTCCGGGCTCGGGCCGGGATACGACAGCAAGAGCGCATCGCCGTGGCCGTTGTGCGACGCCGGCAGCACCGGCAGGGTTTCCGGCGTGGCGTGTTTGTCCAGAATCGCCAGCAGGATGTCGGGCCCAGCGGGAGGGCCGGGTTCCCAGCCGGCGTCGATCAGCTGATCACGCAGCGTTGCGATGTCGCCGGCGTATTGCAGATTGAGCGGCCAGGCGCGTTCGGACAGGAACTCGTTGCGGCGCGCCGGCAATTCCTGCCAGCCGCGCTGCCACCAGTCGTCGGCGGCCACCGTGGTGCGGATCTGCGGCGGCTCGAAGCGCGCCAGTGTTTCATCAGCGCTGCGGCTGCCGTGCCACAGCCCGAAGCCCAGCACGCTCAGGTAGAACAGCAGCGACATCGGCCGCATCCAGAACGAGCGCGTCACCCGGCGGCGATAGGCCAGCCCCAGCACCGCGATCCAGACGATGCCCAGGAACACGCCGCCGAGCACATCGGTCAGCCAGTGAGCACCCAGATACAGGCGCGCGAAGGCCAGCGTGCCGACCAGCACTGCTGCCACGCCGTACGGCCAGGCGCGGCGCCGGCCCGGCAATTCGCGCGCGATCAGCACCGCGAAGAAGCCATAGATGATCGTCGCCATCGTGACCTGCACCGACGGGAAATCGAAACCCGCCGCCGCCATCGCCGCCGGCGGACGCGGCACCTGGATCAGCGCATCCAGCGCCCAGACCAGCACCACGCCGAAACCGGCCGCGCCGATCCAGTGCCCGGCCGCCACCCAGCGCCGGCGCCAGCACAGCCAGCCCAGCACCACCAGCGCCGAGGGCAGCAACACCTGCCAATCGCCCAATGCCGCCAGCGTCGCCATCCAGTGATCGGCCAACGGCGTGCGCAGACCGAACATCAGATGGTGCACATGCAGGTCCAGACCGGGCGAGTCGCTGTTGCCGGCGGTCATCAGCAGCACCGTGAACAGCGCCCAGCCGCCGAAGATCAGCAGGATCGCCATCACCAGCAGCGATGGCGATTCGCGCCGCCGTGGATCAATCAGCGCCCCGGCAAAACGCCCCAGCACCGGATGCCGCACCGACCAGCGCAGCAGCCGCGACAGGAACAACGCGGTGCGCGGCGCCAGCGCGCGGTAGGTGGTGTGCACGGTGAAATAGATCAACGCCAGCAGCGCCAGCAGCACGCCCACCACGATCGCCAGACGTCCGGCGACGGCGGCGAACAGATCGAGCGAAGCGCCGAAGATCCAGCCCGGAATCAGGAACACCGCACCCCAGCTCATGCCCGCCAGCAGGCTCGGCGGCACGTACAGCCGCGCTGGCATCTGCACCATGCCGGCGATCGCCGGCACCAGCGGTCGGATCGCGCCGACATAACGCGCGATCAGGATGCTCTTCAGCCCATGGCGGCGGAACGCCGCTTCGCCCTGCGACAGCCATTCCGGATGGCGCGAGAACGGCCAGATGCGGCGCAGGCTGTCGCCGTAATAGCGGCCCAGCAGATAGCTCAGCCCATCCCCGCAGAACGCGCCCAGACCGGCGCAGACAATGGCGTACGGGCCATCGATCGAACCCAGGCCGATCAGCGCGCCGATCGCGAACAACAGCGGAATCGCCGGCACCAGGAAGCCCAGGATCACCACCGCATCGCAGAACGCAATCAGGAAGATCACGATGCCGGCCAGGATCGGGTGTTGGCCGATCCAGGCGACCAGGTTTTCCAGGGTCTGGGAATTCATCGGCGAATTATAGGAGGCACGGATTGCCGTGGGATTTACTGCGGCTGTCGAAGTGGCCGCCGCAGGCACCCGCTGGTCATCACCCGTGCGCTGCTGTTGCGGCAGGGCCTATAGTGTTCGCCCTCCTGTTTTCCTGCGACAACGACCATGAGCTCCCTGCACGGCAAGACCCTGTTCATCACCGGCGCCTCGCGCGGCATCGGCTTGGCGATCGCGCTGCGCGCTGCACGCGACGGCGCCAACATCGTGATCGCGGCCAAGTCCGCAGTGCCCAATCCCAAGCTGCCCGGCACCATCCACACTGCTGCCGCCGAAGTGGAAGCGGCCGGCGGCAAGGCCTTGGCGCTGCAATGCGACATCCGCGACGAAGCCAATGTCGAAGCCGCCGTCGCCGCCACGGTGGAGCGCTTCGGCGGCATCGACATCCTGGTCAACAACGCCAGCGCGATCTGGCTGGCCGGCATCGAAGACACCCCGATGAAACGCTTCGACCTGATGCAGCAGGTCAACGCGCGCGGCACCTTCCTGACCACGCAGAAATGCCTGCCGCAACTGCGCCGCGCGGCCAATCCGCACGTGCTGACGCTGGCGCCGCCGCCCTCGCTCGATCCCAAATGGTGGGCGCCGCACACCGGCTACACCCTGGCCAAGATGGGCATGAGCTTCGTCACCCTGGGACTGGCTGCGGAACTGGCCGACAGCGGCATCGCGGTCAACGCGCTTTGGCCGCGCACCATCATCGCCACCGATGCGCTGAACATGATCCCCGGTGTCGATGTGCCGCGCTGCCGCACCCCCGACATCGTCGCCGACGCCGCCCACGCGGTGCTGACCCGTCCGGCACGCGGCTTCACCGGCCAGTTCCTGATCGACGAGGACGTGCTGCGCGGAACCGGCATCAGCGACTTCTCCGCTTACGCCGTCGACCCCACGCTGGAACCGCTGCCGGACCTGTTTCTGGACTGACCCGGCGCCATCAGGCAGGAGCGCACCCGAAGGGGGGCGCGATTGCGCGGGGATTGCGACAGCGTGCTCTGCTCGCGACTGCCTGCGGCGTGCGCTCCGACAAACATTGCATTGCTCGCCCGGGTTGATGCCGCTTCATACGCTGGGCGCGAGAGTGGGCTGGTCTACGCTTATTACTGAGTACGAGCTCTGTAGCAGGCCGTGCTTTGACCATTCACGGAGAGGTAGCGCAGTTCGAACAGACGAGACTCGTGCAGTATCTGACGTAGTGAGACGCACCCATATCTGTCAGGCGTTTGCTCGGAGTGATGCTGACTGATCCACTCTTGTGCGACTTTGACCGGAGTCCAGCCTTTCACTGCAAGTTGCCCGGAGGCTTCGCGCAAGACCCGGACGATTCCCGCAGCAGGCCAATCCACGGTGCCATCCGAATTGATGCCGTCGATACCGTTTCTGAGTGCCTCATGAAACGCATCGGACTTCATGAATTCAGCAAACTGCTGGCGTGCTTCGATCTTCCACTCCTCCCAAGTCTGCAATTGTTGGTAACACTGGTCGATTCGGGCGTAGGCGGTAACGAGAGCAGCGTGTGCGCTATTACAACCCTCCATGGACCGGAGGTCGTGCTGCTCGATGAAGTGATGCACCAGGTTGTTGCGGAGGGTTACCAGCTCCCTGAGATCGTCCTGTGCTCGGGCGTAGTCGTCAGTAGAGAGCATTACGTGCATGTGAAAACCAAATGCAAGCACGTCGTCAGGGATGTTTTTGAGCATGTCAGGAGATGCGTCGGCACCATCCGTGATGAGTTGCGTTCCAATGAATTGGCCCACCAAGGTGCCAAGTGTCATGCCATTGGTTTCACGGATCCGTGCGTCCCTGATGGCCTCCAGGTCGCGGGACGGTCCAGAAATGTTGTTGTCCGCTACGATGGCCTTGAGCAGACGCTCGTACTGTTGCAGGCGAATCATGCAGCGCCCGAGCCAACGCTGGACTTGGAGTTGACGCTCCTCGAAACCGTCGTTGGTTGACCGTGTCACAGGCCGAAATCCTCCCGAAATCGTTCGATCCGGTGCATCCGCTCATGCAAAATCGTGACGATGCCGATGTCACCATTCGTCAGCCAGCGCCAATAGACGAAGTGCCGTTCGTAGCGGAAGTAATAGCCTTCAACACCAAACTCGGCAGAAATGGGTCGGGATGTCGTCTGGTGCGTTGCAATGCCGTCGAATGCCTCGAACAGGCCAGTGATGTAACGGTCAGCCTGCTGTTCGTCCCATTGCTGCCGGGTGTAGCGATGAATTTCATCCAGCCGCCGGGACGCCACCGGCTGAACGCGCACGCGCGGCGTGGACATGCTTCAGATCACTTCCGGTTGCGGGCGATCACGTCAGCTGCCGTCAGTGGCTGATACGACGCTTCGGGAGCAGCAAAGGCGCTGGTCAATTCGGCTTTGAGCCGCTCGAACGTTGTAGCCTGTTGCTCGCGTCGAGCAATGAACTCCTTCAAGGCGCTCGTGACGGCGGCCTTCTTGGTCTTTTCGCCGCTCAGGGCGAAGGCGCGATCAAGCAATTCAGGGTCAAGGGCAAGATGGGTGGGCATGACTAATCTCCTCGCGCAACAGGCCTCCATTCTACGCTTGGCCTCCGATCAAATCGCCTTGGAAAACCGTGCCGGGGCCATGGCGGCGGCGCGGTCGTGGAGGTAGGCGTCGAAGCACATCGCCAGGTGTCGCAGCATCATGTTGCCGCGCGGGGTGGCGCGGATGTGGTCCGGAGCGATGTCGACCAGGCCGTCGGCCTGCAGTGGTTGCAGGCGTTCCAGTGCGTCTGCGAAGTAGTCGGCGAAGACGATGCGGTGGTCGCGTTCGATATCGCCGATGTCGATATGGCCCACGCACATCAGCCGTCCGATCACGTCGGCGCGCAGCTGATCGTCGGCGTCCAGTTTCATGCCGCGCCAGACCGGCAGTGCCTCCGGTTCGTGCAGCAGGCGTGCTTCCCAGGTCGGCAGGTCGCGCGGGTTCTGGCTGAAGCTGTCGCCGATGCGGCTGATCGCGCTGACGCCCAGGCCGATCAGGTCGGTGTCGGCGTGCGTGGTGTAACCCATGAAGTTGCGATGCAGGCTGCCGTTGCGGCGCGCGCGGGCGAGTTCGTCGTCGGGCAGCGCGAAGTGGTCCATGCCGATGTGTTCGTAGCCGGCGGCGGTGAGTTTTTCGATCGCCAGGCGCAGCAGTGAAAGCCGGGTTGCGGCGGTCGGCAGGTCTTCGGCCTTGAGCTGGGTCTGGGCGCGGAACAGTTCGGGCAGGTGCGCGTAGCCGTAGATCGCCAGCCGCCCGGGGCGCACCTTGAGCACGGTGTCCAGGGTGCGGCCGAAGCCTTCGACGGTCTGCTTGGGCAGGCCGTAGATCAGGTCGACATTGACCGAGCGCATGCCGTGGTCGCGGCAGGCTTCGATCAGCTCCAGCGTCATTTCCACGCCCTGGATGCGGTTCACCGCCTCCTGCACCAGCGGGTCGAAATCCTGCACCCCGAGGCTGGCACGGTTGAAACCCAGCGCCGCGAGTTGGCCGATTTCGTCCGGGGTGACGTGGCGCGGGTCCAGTTCGATCGAGAAATCGCGGTCGGCGGATTGGCTGTAGCGGAAATGGCGCGCCATCGAATCCAGCAGCTGGCCGATCTGTGCCGGGCTGAGGAAGTTCGGCGTGCCGCCGCCCAGGTGCAGCTGGATGGTTTCGCGGTCGGCGTCGAACAGCGGGCCGATACGTTCGATTTCCAGATCCAGCACTTCCAGATAGTGCTCGCCACGGCGGTGGTCGCGGGTGATGATCCGGTTGCAGCCGCAGTAGAAACACGGGCTTTCGCAGAAGGGTACGTGCACGTACAGCGAGAGCCGGTTCGGCACCGGGTTCTCGTTGCTGCGTGCGATCTGCTCGCGCAGGTCGCGGTCGCCGAAGCCTTCGTGGAAGCGCGGCGCAGCCGGGTAGGAGGTGTAGCGCGGGCCGGGGCGGTCGTAGCGCTGCAACAGGTCGTCGTCGAAAGTCGGAAGCGTGCTCATGGTTGGCATGGTGCCCGCTGCGTGCGGGGCTGTCATTGATGCGGATCAAAGGCGCGGCGCGATGACGGCCTTCTGGCAATCGGCGACAATAGCGGTTTTTCCGCCACGGAGTTGCAGCGATGACGATCCCACGCATGACCGATCTGGACCTTGCCGGCAAGCGGGTGCTGATCCGCGAGGATCTGAATGTGCCGATCGCCGATGGCAAGGTCGCTTCCGAACAGCGCCTGCTGGCCGCGCTGCCGACGCTGCGCCTGGCGCTGGAGCAGGGCGCGGCGGTGATGGTGATGTCGCATCTGGGCCGCCCGACCGAAGGCAGCTTCAGCGAAGCCGATTCGCTGGCGCCGGTGGCGCAACGCCTGTCCGAACTGCTGGGCCGCCCGGTGCCGCTGCGGCGCGATTATCTGGACGGTGTCGAAGTTGCGCCCGGCGAACTGGTGCTGCTGGAAAACTGCCGGATGAATCCGGGCGAAGCCAAGGATGATCCGGCGCTGGCGCAGAAGTACGCGGCGCTGTGCGATGTCTTCGTGATGGATGCTTTCGGTACCGCGCATCGCGCGCAGGCCTCGACCCACGGCGTGATCCGCGCCGCAAAGGTGGCCTGCGGCGGGCCGCTGCTGATGGCCGAACTGGATGCGCTGGCGCGCGCGCTGCATGCGCCGGCGCGGCCGCTGCTGGCCATCGTGGCCGGTTCCAAGGTCTCGACCAAGCTGGAACTGCTGTCCAGCCTGCTGACCAGGGTCGACCAGCTGATCGTCGGCGGCGGCATCGCCAACACTTTTCTGGCCGCCAAGGGTCACGGCATCGGCAAGTCACTGGCTGAAGCCGATCTGCTCGGCACCGCGCGCGAACTGCTGGCCCAGCATGGCGACCGGATCGTGCTGCCGGTGGATGCCGTCGTGGCGACGGAGTTTTCGGCCCAGGCCGCGGCCACGGTGCGCGGTCTGGACGAGGTGGCGGACAACGAAATGATCCTGGACGTGGGGCCGGAAACCGCAGCGCAGTACGCGCGTCATGTGGCGCAGGCCGGCACCGTGCTGTGGAACGGGCCGGTGGGCGTGTTTGAATTCGACGCCTTCGGCGGCGGCACGCGCGCTCTGGCGAAAGCGATCGCGGCCTCGCCGGCGTTTTCGATCGCGGGCGGTGGCGACACCCTGGCGGCGGTCGACAAGTACGATGTGGCCGAGGGCATGTCCTACATCTCCACCGGCGGCGGTGCCTTTCTGGAGTTCTGCGAAGGCAAGACCCTGCCGGCGGTGGCGGCGCTGGAAGCGCGCGGCGGATGAAACCCTGGGTTTTCCTCGATCTGGACGGCACCCTGATCGATTCGGCCATCGGCATCACGCGCTGCATTGCCCATGCGCTGGAAAGGGTCGGGCATGAGCCGCTGCCCGAAGCGGTACTGCGCAGCTGGATCGGCCCGGCGCTGCGCACCAGCTTCACGCCGCTGCTCGGCGATGCGGCGCGGGTGGAACAGGCGGTGGCGTTTTATCTGGAGCGCTTCGAGGACATCGGCTGGCGCGAGCACAGCGTTTATCCGGGCATCGCCGAGGCGGTCGGCGCGCTGCATGCCGGCGGCGCGCGGCTGTGCCTGGTCACGGCGAAGAACGAGCCGCATGCGCGCCGTATTCTCGAACACCTGCCGTTCGGCGGGTTGTTCGACGGGATTGTCGGCGCCACCGCCGATGGCAGTCGCAGCCACAAGCCGCAACTGGTGGCTGAGGCCTTGCGCCGCACCGGTGCCACGCCCGCCGAGGCGGTGATGGTGGGCGACCGTCACCTCGATATCGAAGGTGCCCGCCATCACGGCATGGCGTCGGTCGGTGTGTTGTGGGGATTTGGCAGCGAAGACGAACTGCGCGCTGCCGGCGCCGACCGGCTGGTGACCGAGCCGGCGCAACTCCATGCCTGAGTGCTGCGGACCTCAGCGCAGCGAATAGCCGAACTGCTGGCTGAACTGCTCGGCGAATTCCTCGTAATCGAAGCGCTGGTTCTGCGGGCCCAGGTGTTCGATCTTGAGCGCGCCCATCAGCGAGGCGATGCGGCCGGCGGTGGCCATGTCCATATCGTGCATCAGGCCGTAGATCAGGCCGGCGCGATAGGCGTCGCCGCAGCCGGTCGGATCGACCACGCGGATCGCGTTGGCGGCCGGGATCAGCATCTTCCCGTTGCCGTTGTCGGTGTGCACTTCCGAGCCCTTGCCGCCGCGCGTGATGATGTAGGCCTTCACCCGCTGCGCGATCTGCGCGCTGGACAGGCCGGTGCGTTCTTCCAGCAGGCTGGATTCGTAATCGTTGACGGTGACGTAGGTAGCCTGTTCGATCATCCGGGTCAGTTCCTTGCCGTTGAACAGCGGCATGGCCTGGCCGGGATCGAAGATGAACGGGATGCCGGTTTCGGCGAACTCCTCGGAGTTCTGCAGCATCGCCTCGTAACCATCCGGACCGACGATGCCGAACTTCACGCCGGGCACGTCGCGTACGTGGTTCTCGTAGCTGCGCATCATCGCGCCGGGGTGGAAGGCGGTGATCTGGTTGTCGTCCAGGTCGGTGGTGATGAAGGCCTGGGCAGTGAACAGGTCGGCGATTTCCTTGACGTGGGCAAGACTGATCTCGCATTCGTTGAAGTGCTCGCGGTACGGGCCGAAATCCTGGCCGACGGTGGCCATCGGAATCGGATCGCCGCCCAGCAACTTGAGGTTGTAGGCGATGTTGCCGGCGCAACCGCCGAATTCGCGCCGCATCCGGGGCACCAGGAATGACACGTTCAGGATGTGCACCTTGTCGGGCAGGATGTGGTTCTTGAACTGGTCCGGAAAGACCATGATGGTGTCGTAGGCGAGCGAGCCGCAGATCAGTGCCGACATGGGGTTCCTTCAGATGCGGGCGTTGGCGGGCCGGCAATTCTAGCCCGGATATTTCATGAGGTCGCAGAAAAGTGCCCCGCAAACCTCACCAGATTGGCATTTGATCCATGGTCT